>JAVWRQ010000029.1:0-28537 GCA_036634775.1 Clostridium sp. | reverse complement strand
AAATTTTACTCCGCTGATTTATACTTTTTGTCCTGCATAAGCTGCGTACATCTGCGTCGTAGCTACATCTGAATGTCCCATGATAATCTGCACCGCTCTCATATCAGCACCACTCCCAATCAGGTGCGCTGCAAATGAATGACGCAGGGTATGTGGTGTAATGTCTGTCTTGATTCCGGCTTTATCTCCGTAAAATTTTATGATCTTCCAAAATCCCTGACGACTCATCTGACCGCCATTACAATTAACAAATAACCATGGCGATTCTTTTTTCTTAGTAAGTATTTCTCGGGCATTCTGTATATAGTGTACAACGGATGCCTTAGCCACTCGATTAAAGGGAATCGTGCGGTCTTTTCCGCCATCATGGCATGTAATAAATCCAATATTCACATTAATATCTGTCAGACATAAATTCATAAGTTCTGAAACTCGAATTCCGGTAGCGTATAAGAGTTCCAGCATCGCCTTATCCCGAATCTCTTTTGGTGTATCTCCGTCCGGCTGTTTTAACAGCTTAGTAACCTCTTCCACGGTCAAAATAGTCGGTATTTTTTTCTCTATCTTCGGTGCATGTACCAGTTCCACCGGATTGCGCTTTATTCTGCCTTCTGAAAACTCATAATGAAAAAAAGCTTTCATGGATGCAAGCATACGAGAAACAGTAGTAGCCGCTTTGCCTTCTTTTTCTAAATAAAGGATATAGGAATTAAGACTCGTCTTTGTCACCTTTCCGGCTTCTGTAATTCCCTTGTTTTCCAAATATTCTTTCATCTGAAATAAATCCCTATTATAGGAAAGTACTGTATTATGAGACATTTTCTTCACATTTTGCAAATACGCTATAAACTCTTCTATTTCTTCTTTCATGCCAACTTCCCCTAATCATCTTTCTACCATAACAAGACGTAAATACGCCTATAGCTATCATTATATATACATTTTTTGATAAAATCAAACACATTTTTCCCACTTTGCCTATCATTTCGCACTGATTAACATAAAAAATACAACATGTTGAAAAGCAGTTTTCGCTCCCCCTACATGTTGTAAAAAAAAGGTAAAATTCTTTTTTTATTTTTTTTTATTCATTCGTTTTTTATTTTATAGAATTGATTATCTGTACAAAATAAGGATTGAAACAGATTTCCGCCATGGTCCCAATAAAAGTCATAAAAAGTAATATGACCAATCCAGCTATATGATTTTTCTTTAGGGTTTCCAGTCCCCAGAAAAAAAGCATCGCAATCACCGGTGAATAAAAAAGCACTTGTGGGAAAATAGAAAGCAGGTAAGCAGGAAGTCCTGCAATTCCCATTTGCAATGTCATGAGTGAGACAACCGTTGCCATAGAAAATCCACCATAAACTGCCACCAAAGAAAGTCCTTGAAGCGAAAATGCAGTCATGCCAATCAGCCATAAAAAAATAATTGCCATTTCTCGTTTTATCAGAATCGGAAATATTTGTCCAAAAGAAAGCATGACCGGCTGTGAATGATTTAAAAGTCCGGTCAGTTCAAAAGTTCCCAGTTGTTCCTGTATCTCTTTTGCCATCAAATTGATCCATATACTTCCGGCGACAAGTCCTATAAAAAAACAGAACGTTATAAGCATCGTTGGATAAGAGTAGGATCCGATCCGATTTTTCTTCATGCTCGGATTCCTTTTCCATTTTTCTTAATCTATGCAGCGTTCTGTTTTATTATGATAATTTATTTACCGAATTTTTGGGCATAAGCTAAAATAGATGAGATTGTCTTTCCGTCTGTCATCTTACCTGTATAAATCAAATTCAGCAGATCCTTCAGTTCCCACTCTTCTACTTCAATATTCTCGTCGGGATCTAAGTGCTGTTTTGACAAAATAAGATCTCTGGCTAAAAATACATCGATGGCCTCATCACAAAATGCAATGGTTGTGTTAATGCTGAGGAGATATTCCAAGTGTTCGGTTTTGAATCCTGTCTCTTCTTCCAACTCTCTATAAGCACAATCGATCTTGGGTTCCTCCGGATAATCTAATGCGCCGGCCGGTATCTCCAATGTGTATCGGTCTAAGGCGTTCCTATACTGACGTACCATCAGCAGCTTCCCCTCTTTGGTGACCGCTACAACAGCAGCCGCTCCATTGTGATGGATAAAATCCCATTTGGCCTGATGACCATTGACCTCTACCGTATCTTGATAGACTTTTAAAATAGCCCCCTGATATCGAAACTCACGATTCACCCGGCGTACCGGTGTAACCATATGACTTGGTGTCTCATCACTACTCTGTGACATTATTTTTTCTTTCATAAAATCGCTCCTGTTTTATTAATTTTGCTACTCAACCTTTACACCATCTGCATTCACTGTATATCCATCCGGAGTCTGGGTATTTACCCACATGTCGCCATCCGGACCCAGATAGTACCACAGATTCTTCCATAAAACCCATCCTTTAGCCATATATCCGGTCTCATTGAAAAAATACCATTTATTATTGATAAATTCCCATTGGTTCGCCGGCCATGTTCCATTCTGGCGTTGCCACCACCAGCCGGTTTCATTCTGAATCCACGTGCCCACCGGTCTCTCAGCATTATTCAGTTTCTGTGCTGTTCCGGTACCGTCCTTGACTTGTCGGTAAAACTCTTCTGAATCCAGATAATTTCCCGGTTTTGAGTCTTTTCCTCCAACGCCCCGCACACGATAGTAGTATTCACCATCTTTTAACATGGCAGTTCCAAAATCATAGGTTGTTTCTGTTGTGGTTTTCTTGCTCCCCACTACGTCTCCATCGCGAACCAGATACAGCTCGTAGGCCACAGCCCCCTGTGCCGGAGACCAAGTAGCAATCTTATCATTTAAATAAGCATATTCAATCTGACCTACCCGTTTTGACATAGGCTGCAAGTTAAACGTAATCAGAAGCGTCTGTGAGTCTTCCCTACTAGTGGAATAGACCGTAGCAAGATCACCTTTCACTCGGATCTTCTCCCTTGCCACTGAGAAATATTTCTCGTCGCCGGTCTCCAATCGAACCGTGACCCGAGGAATGTCATTCCCCTCCCAAATGATACCATTATTCTCAATCTGCCATTCTGTGATCGCATACTCATCTGATTTAGTCGTAAATTCTAGTTCCTCTTCATTAATCGCTCCGCCTCGGATTAAATGATCGGAAAGTTCCAGACGAATATCACTAATCTTATTCTTCGTTGCCGCTATCGCTGTCATTTGAAAAAAACCAATTGCCATCATTGCAGTTAATGCTACTGTATACATCCTTTTTTTGAGTTTCATAAATCTTCTCCCCTTTTTATAATCTTCCGTGCTTTTTTGTAATTCCCCGTACATTTTTAGTAAATTCGCTCTTTTTAAATCATACCACAAAATTAAATAAAACGCAAAAAAGCTCTAAACCAATATCAATTAGTTTAGAGCTTTTTAATTCTTTGCTATAATTATTTCGCGTATTCCGTAACTCTTGATTCACGAATTACATTCACTTTGATTTGGCCCGGATACTGGAGTTCCTCTTGAATTCTCTTCGAAATCTCCCTTGCCATTAATACCATCTCATCATCGCTGACCTGTTCCGGTACAACCATAATACGGACTTCACGACCTGCCTGAATCGCAAAGGATTTTTCCACTCCCTTGTAGGAATTCGTAATATCCTCTAACTGTTTCAGACGATTTGTATATGTCTCCAATGTCTCTCTTCTTGCGCCGGGTCTTGCAGCTGAAATAGTATCAGCAGCCTGTACCAAACATGCAATCAGACTCTGTGGTTCGACATCGCCGTGGTGGGATTCCACTGAATTAATGACGATTGCTGATTCTTTATACTTTTTACATAAAGCAACGCCTAATTCTACATGGGTACCTTCCTGTTCATGATCAACTGCTTTTCCGATATCATGTAATAAACCTGCTCGCTTTGCAGTGCGGACGTCTACACCAACTTCTGCTGCCAACAATCCTGCAAGCTGTGCTACTTCGATTGAATGCTTCAGTGCATTCTGACCATAACTTGTCCTGAATTTCATCTTACCAAGTAGTTTAACAAGTTCTGGGTGAATTCCATGAATGCCTACTTCCAAAAGGGTTGCTTCCCCTTCTTCGCGCATCATGGTCTCTACTTCTTTTTGTGCCTTCTCTACCATCTCTTCGATTCTTGCCGGATGAATACGTCCATCGACAATCAATCGTTCCAATGCGATTCTGGCAACTTCTCGCCGAATTGGATCAAATCCTGAAAGTACCACTGCCTCAGGAGTATCATCAATAATGAGTTCTACACCGGTCAGCGTCTCTAGCGTCCGGATATTACGTCCTTCACGCCCGATAATGCGACCTTTCATCTCATCATTCGGAAGCTGTACAACTGAAACAGTTGTCTCTGCCACATGATCTGCAGCACAGCGCTGAATGGCTGTTACTACATAATCCTTTGCTTTCTTATCAGCTTCTTCTTTGGCTTTTGTTTCCATCTCTTTAATCATTCTTGCAGTATCGTGTTTCACATCTTCTTCAACCGATTTAAGCAGATATTCTTTTGCCTGCTCTGAACTGAAACCTGAAATTCTCTCCAGCTCCTGTTTCTCTTTCTCGTAGAGTTCTTCCACTTCCGTGGTCTTCTTCTTGAAAGCTTCTTCTCTTGCCAATAATGCTGCTTCTTTTTTTTCCATTACTTCGGACTTCTTGTCCAAATTCTCTTCTTTGCTCAATACACGTCGTTCATAGCGCTGAAGCTCAGCTCTTCGTTCCTTTGTTTCTTTTTCAATTTCATTTCTTGTTCTTAAAGACTCTTCCTTTGATTCAAGGAGAGCTTCTCGCTTCTTTGTCTCCGCAACTTTTAATGCTTCATCTATTATTTCCCTTGATCGCTCTTCGGCATTACCGATTTTTGCTTCGTAAGTTTTCTTACGATAACCGATCGCCACGAACCAAGTAATAACAGCTACAATAATGCCGGTAATGAACGGAACTATTACTTGTGACACAGGAGCACCTCCTTATTTTGTTTTCATTGTACATGAAATACAACACTACAATTTTAAACGTTTTTATGCATTATGTCAAGTATAATAGGGGGTAAATCCTTTTTTCCGGATTTTTTCAAGCACCTAGCTATTTTTTATAAAATCCTGCTTACATTTCGGACAATGAATGCTAATTTTTCCTTTGCCTCTGGGAACCCGAATCTTCTGTTTACAGTTTGGATATCGATAGATGTGATATTTTTTTCTTTCCGCAAACGGAGCCTTTCCTTTCCGGAATCGCTCTTTCACCCAAAATTCATAGGTCAGAAATTTTTGATTTTCGCGGAATCTCTGGTTGATTTTTTTGGAAAGCATCCGTGCATAACAAAAAAACATGCACAGCACAGCACCCACATATAAGAATCGGGCACGGACAAATAAATCCAGTATCGATTTGCCCAAGTGCCTCACTCATTTCACTTTTCGTTTCATTGCTATTGCCCCATTCTAGTGTTTCTATTTTGCTGCCTCGGTCGGAGCCTGAGGTTTTACCACAATCAGACATTTATCCCGGATATGATCCGTGGGGAAGAAATCGTAAAACGTAAAGTTGCCGATAAACCGATCCGCACTGACCACCCCATAGCCGTCCTGATTATGGTCTGAGGTATCGAAGGGGTCGGCAAAAATCAGCACATCATCCCCATCGTGCTCGGTGCCCATCGTATCATAGCCGATGATCACCTCCCAATGTCCGCCCCAGTCATTCCAGCCCACCAGCACGGGGTAGCCTGCCTGAATCTGCCGGCGGAGGAACGCCATGTTGATTTCATCCAGATTGTCCCCGTAATCATAGGTTGTCACCAAATCAAACCCGCCGACGCCGTTTAAAATCTCTATCATTTGATCCATACAGGTGCCGGTGTGCTGCTGGGAATGGTCGCTGCGCAGTGCGGTTAAGCTCCCTTCGTTCCAGTCCCCCGAAACGCCGTAGTATTCCAGTGTCATCAGGATGCATGCCGAGCCGCAGGACCAGTCGGAGGTTTGCTGGAGTGTCTTGAAGTGCGGGAGGAGGGCGAGGGAGTCTGTGGATTTCAGATTGTAAAAGTCCAGGTTGTAAAAATAGGGAGAATCCGCATGATCACACATCCGATTCCAGACATCAGCACCACCATCATTCAATGGATGAGCGTTTGGAATTTTCATTTCATTTGTAAAATTGCCTGCGGGGAGAGCCGGACGGATGGTGAGCAGCAGCGCACAGCAAGCCGTGCACAGAACGAGACTACCGCACAGTGCCGCCCATAGCGGAATTTTTTTCTTCATTTCTGTTTGCCTTCCTTAGTTATGTGAAACAAGCGTTTCTCGATTTAACAGTCCTAAATTGTCGGCAGTGAGCGCAATTAGCATGACCTGCGCGTGGGAATTGACCGCCGTGAGCAGAAAATCCAGAATCGGCTCTGCCGCCAATACCAACACCAGCCCTTCCACCGGAATTCCCAGCTGTAAAAAGAGCGCGGAATAGGCCATCTTGGTGCCGCCCGCCACCGGGGGCGTGGCAATACACAAAATTCCGGATACCAGAGCGCACAGCACCAACCAAATCGGTGTGATTGGGACGCTATATGCTTTGGCGGCGCACAGGGCCGCCACGCCGTAAAAAATGCACCCTGTTGGCTTAAAGAGCGTTTGGGACAAGGAAACGCTGAATCGCGTAACGTCACTCGCCACGCCAAAACGCTTTTCACAAATCTCCAACCTATAGGGAAATGCCGCCGCAGAGGAAGCCGTGCAAAGTGCAACCAGAAGTGCAGGCATTGTTTTTTTGAGCAGCGTACCCATGGACACATGCAGACACAGACTGGCGACCACCGTAAGCCCCAGCATCAGCACCAAGCACAAAACTGCGGTTAAGATGAGAATTTCAACCGCCCCGCCCAGTCTAAAAACGTCCGATGAAACAATCAGCCCAAAAAAAGTGAGAAACACAAACAGCGGGAGAAGTCGACTGATTCCGGCCATCAGGAACGCAACAACGTCATCTGCCTGCCGTACCACATCCGCAAAGCCTTCTGTGTGCTTGCCTAGCACCAACAGCGCGATACCAAGGCACATCCCCAGCATAATAATTTGCAGAGCATTTCCTTCTACAAAGGGAGTCAATAGATTGGTGGGAACTATTTGGACCAGCAGATTGAAGATGTCCTGAAAGCCGGCAGATGCCGAGGTACCGCCGTCGGAAAGCGGAAACATCCACCAAATTGCGACCACGGTTAGGAGCGAAATCACAAAGGTCATTCCCAAAAAGCTCTGCAAAAACTTCTTCCCAACCCTCCCTAAGGTAGCGACATTCCCAATACCCAAAATACCGGTGCAGATGGAAAGGAAAATCATCGGCATAGCGATTCCGGTAAGCATCCCCAGTAGAACATTCAGCACAGGAGTAGCCATTTGCTCTGTTAAAAATTGCTGCACAGCTATGGGCAGACGTGTGGTGAAAAAGCCGAGTACCACGGCCAGCACAGCTGCAAGGGCGACCCACAGCAGTTGGTTGACCTGCTTTCTTGGTATGCAAAATTCAATTTGATTGACACCTTTCTCGTATCGGTAGCTTGGGGACAGTCCCAGTCCCTCTAAGATGGCATTTCCAGCTTCGTCCAACTCACTCTGAGCGCAATCTGCGTTGGGATCCATGCCGGGTCCGGCAACAGACAGACGTAGGTTCCGCTGTCCCAAACGGTTGCAGAGCTGTACCACGCAGGAAGTATCACTTCCCGACGCTGCTCTCCAAAGATTTAAAACGTCCTCTGCCGCCAAGCGGATACGCAGGATTTCCCGCCGCGGAGCCATGCCTTCCAGAAGCGTGCTGATATGCGCGCTGGCATCATCGATTCCCTCTCCCGTCAAGGGAAAGCTCATTTTCTTCGTGCCATTTCTTTTCACTGTTCTTTTTTCCTCCTTCAGATGTCATTTTGAATCGAAAAAAGTGTCCCTTGACAAACTCGTCCAGAGGCATTTATGGGGGGGTCAGTTGAGCGGAAGAATAATTTGTGTGAGGAAAATATCATCCTCCTGCAAAAAGCGGAGCATGATTCCATACCCATGATTGGGTTTGTATAAAGAAAGCAGTATGAAAAATGTAACTTCTGTTAATGCTCCACCTTTTGCGTTATCTCTCAATTCCTCAGCTCGATACTGCGTTTACTGTAATGTAGTATATCTCTAAGCGTAATATCTGTCAACAAAAAAGCCACCTGTAATAGCAGACATATAATAGGGGGTAAATCCTTTTTTCCGTGACTATCCCATAAGAAACTTATTAAAAAGTAATTTCATCTTCATCTATATCACCAATTACTCGCCGAACCAATGCATAAGAAAAACCTTTTCTCATCAAAAAAGCAATTGTTTTTCTTTTTTCTTCCGGCCGTGCATCATCTTTATATCTGCGTTTTTCCAGCCATTGTCTAATCTGTTGTTCTTCATCCGGTGGTTGTTCCTCTAGCAGCTGTACAATACATGACTTTTCTACGCCTTTCTTAAGAAGCGCATTCATCAGTTCTGCACGGCTCTTTCGTTTTCCGTACACCTCGATATAATTCTTAGCATATCGATCATCGTCCAGATAATGATATTCTCTTAGAAATCTTACCGCCTCATCAATCGCAGCTTCCGGATAGAAAGCCATTCGTAATTTTATGCGAAGTTCAGCCTCTGTGCGATTAGAAAATTTAAGTATATACAAAGCTCTCTCTCTAACACGTTTGCAAATAACCTTTAGAATCTCCTGATAGATCTCATCGGTCATCTCGCTGCCTTCTTCTATATAAAACTTCTTTAATTCCCCCTTGTATAAAACAAAGGCAAAGTCTCCATCTAAGAAAACTTTGCACCTTCGTTTATCCAGAGGTTCGATTCGGTCCACTGTCATGGCAAAAACCTCATGTTCTATCTATTTTTTACGACTGTCTTCCTTGGCATTCTCCTGTGAATTCTCTGAAAGTTCTCTGCTGACTAAGCCGTACTTCTCTCTCACTTTTACTTCGATCTCATCGCACATCTCTTGGTTGGATAATAAGAAGTTCTTGGCATTCTCACGTCCCTGCCCTATCTTGTTGCCGTTATAGGCATACCAAGCTCCGCTCTTCTCTACAATGCCCTCCTTGGCTGCCAGATCCAAGAGATCACCTTCCTTGGAAATCCCCTTACCAAACATAATATCAAACTCAGCCTCTTTAAATGGGGGCGCGATTTTGTTCTTCACCACTTTAATACGCACACGGTTTCCAACGGCCTCACCGCCCTGCTTCAGTGTTTCAATCCTACGTACATCCAAGCGAACCGATGCATAGAACTTCAGTGCACGGCCACCGGTCGTCGTCTCCGGACTGCCAAACATAACGCCCACTTTCTCTCGAAGCTGATTGATAAAGACAACGATACAATTAGACTTACTGATCACTGCCGTTAATTTACGAAGAGCCTGCGACATCAACCGAGCCTGAAGTCCCATATGTGAATCGCCCATCTCTCCATCGATTTCTGCTTTCGGTACCAATGCCGCCACCGAATCGACAACCACAATGTCCACAGCACCGGAACGTACCATCGTCTCTGTGATCTCCAATGCCTGTTCCCCATTATCCGGCTGAGATATGTACAGATTATCTATATCTACACCAATGTTCTTTGCGTAGGCAGGATCTAAAGCATGCTCTGCGTCGATAAACCCTGCAATACCACCACGTTTCTGTACTTCTGCAATCATATGAAGAGCTACCGTTGTCTTACCACTGGATTCAGGTCCGTAAACTTCCAGAACTCTTCCTCTTGGCACTCCTCCCAAGCCCAAAGCAATATCCAAACTAATTGAACCGGTTGGTATCGTCTCTATATTCATATTCGTTCCGGAATCGCCCAGCTTCATCACAGAACCCTTTCCATATGCTTTTTCAATCTGTGTAAGTGCAGCGTCAAGCGCTTTCATCTTCTCATCTTTATTCATGCTGTCCTCCAACTGTTTTCGCTGTAATGCGAACAAATGTTCTTATGTGATAATAATAGTATAGCCACATATAAATGTCAACCTTTATTTTTCTTATATTCTTTGCGTAATCTTAACAAGTGGGATTTATGCCTATATTCGGCATGATATTGATTTTTTTTAGATATATTGAATGAAAATAATGGTTCAGAAGTGTTTAAAGTATACCATTTTCCCCTTTATTTGTCTATGTCTATATCTTTTTTCTCTTTATTGATTTTTCTTTTCACAGGATCTGATATTCCAATTTTAATCACATTGACTTTTGCAGTAGTTCTTTATATAATCTTAATGCACTTCAGCTAACCTTAATATAGTATTTATCATTTTTAAGGTATACTTACTGCATTACAATTGCAACCAAGGAGTAAAATGTCATATGATAAGTAAGCGGGTTTGGTCTCTGACTCCTGCCAAGATTATTCTTGGCGGTTTTTTTCTGATTATACTAACCGGAGGCATTCTTTTGAGTCTGCCCATAGCATCTAAAAGTGGTCAAAGTACAGCTTTCCTGGATTCTATTTTCACAGCCACGTCAGCCACATGTGTGACAGGTCTGATTGTTCATGATACCTACACGTACTGGTCTTTATTTGGACAGGTGATTATCCTTATTTTAATTCAATGTGGAGGCATGGGCGTTGTGACACTGGCCATTGCCATTACCGTTCTATCAGGAAAGAAGATTGGCTTAAAGCAGCGTTTTGTCATGCAGGAGTCTATCTCAGCTCCTCAGGTGGGCGGCATTGTTCGAATGACTAAATTTATTGTCCAGGGAACCATCTTTTTTGAATTGACCGGTGCCATCATTATGGCTTTTCAATTTTGTCCCCAGATGGGGTTTTTTAAAGGAATATGGTTTTCTGTATTTCACTCGATCTCAGCTTTCTGTAATGCCGGTTTTGATTTACTGGGCGGCACCAGCGGTCCATTTACGTCCCTTACCAGTTATGTGGGAAATCCAATTATTTCCATTCCAATCATGTGCTTAATTGCCATTGGCGGTATCGGATTTTTTGTATGGGACGATCTCAAGACCAACCGACTGCATTTTAGAGACTACCATCTCCAGACAAAGATCGTATTAGTCACTACCTTTGCTTTAATTCTGATTCCTGCGATTCTCCTATTCATTTTTGAATTCAGCAGAGATATCTGGAAAGATATGCCGTTGGGCGATCGGATCTTAGCTTCCTTTTTTCAGTCTGTTACACCTAGAACTGCCGGCTTTAATACGGTAGATCTGGCTAGCCTGTCTACACCGGCCAGAATTTTATTTATTATTCTGATGATTATCGGTGGTTCTCCCGGCTCCACAGCCGGAGGTATCAAAACCACCACATTTGCCTTAGCTTTTTTATGTATTCGTTCCGCTTTTCAAAATCAAGACAGCATACAGTGTTTTAAAAGAAGAATTCCTTATGATATTCTCAGGAATGCCATCGCAATTCTGACCATGTATCTGACCCTGTTTTTGACAGCCAGTTTCCTTATAAGCTGGGCTGATGGTGTAACCTTGACCGAATCGGCCTTCGAAGCATCTTCTGCCATCGCTACGGTGGGACTGTCGCTGGGAATCACCGGCGATTTAAGTGCCTTTTCCAAGATACTTTTAATTTCACTTATGTATTTCGGACGGGTAGGCGGTCTGACCATGCTTTATGCACTTACAAATCACAAGAAATTTCCGGTAATGCTTCCTCAGGAACGCATCACAGTCGGATAATCAGAACTACTATAATAGGAGGATCATCACTATGAAATCAATTTTATTAATCGGCTTGGGGCGTTTTGGCTCCTCCATGGCTGTAAAACTCCATGAACTGGGTCATGAAGTCATGGCCATAGACACTTCCGAAGAACGCATCAATGCGATTCTCCCCTATGTCACTAACGCACAAATCGGAGATTGTACCAATGAACAATATATGGCATCTCTTGGGATTCGCAACTTTGACCTCTGCGTGGTAGCGATTGGTGATAACTTTCAAAACTCGCTAGAAACCACGGCTCTGCTCAAAGATCTCGGAGCAAAATTTGTCCTGTCACGTGCCAGCCGCGATATTCATGCCAAATTTCTTTTGCGCAATGGTGCCGATCAAGTGGTATACCCCGAAAAAGATATGGCCATCCGTGCTGCGGTTCGTTATAGTTCCGACAACATCTTTGATTACATTGAACTGACACCGGAACACTCTATTTATGAGATTCCCGTCCCAACCGTTTGGATAGGAAAAACCATCGTAGAGGTAAACGTGCGCAACAAGTATAGCCTTTCCATTCTGGCCACCAAATACAACAACACGCTGCATCCGCTTCCCGGTGCCAATTATGAATTCAAAGAAAATGATACCTTGGTAATCATGGGTGCTAATAAAGATATTAAACGTTTTTTATAAAACCGGCATACGCTGTTTCACGTCGATTTGAGAACAAAAAAAGAATTCGCAATGAATTCTTTTTTTGTTTCTAAACAATTTCAATTCTTTTTCCGGTCTCAGCCAATTGACATTTCTCACCAAACACATCTTTCATCTTCCCGATTGCTGCGATACCTGTGCAATGAACCGGAATCAAAATATCCAGATTCATCTGCTCCAACGCTTCTATCGTCTTATCAATACGCTCGCGGCTTTCTCCGGTCAGATGCATCCCTGCAAATACACTGTGAATTCGTCGTCCTGGAAATGAGCGTTTAACATGTGTCAGGCAGTTGATGACTCCCGCATGACAGCAGCCTGCAAATACACAGAGTCCCTCTTCGGTTTCAATGATCAGCAGCTGTTCATCCTCCATGTAATCGGGGATTTTCTTTTCTCCATCTTCGATAAAAAATATATCCGGCTTCTTTTCAAAATCAACCGTATATGGTATATTTCCCAACAACCAGACGCCTTTTTCTATCTCTTCTTTCTCTGCCACCGGGCAAAGTGCCGAATCGACCAACTGCCTTCTCCAAGGAATCCCAATATTTCGATAAGTGATATGGTGACGATTAATAGCCATCTTCTTTCGAAATGCATTCTCTCGCACATAAATGGGCGGAAGTGGAATTTCTTTTTCCCGATAGCTAATTGCCAGATAATTGAGTCCCCCACAGTGATCGTAATGACCATGGCTTAGAATAATGGCATCTAAATTCAAAAGATTATCTTCTAACAACAATGCATTTTTCATAAATACATCGCTCTGTCCCGTATCAAAAAGATAACGTTTTTCATTGTGCTCTATGAGCAGCGAAAGTCCATGCTCCGCCAGATACCCACGGATACCGGCCGTATTTTCATTTAAAACGGATATTTTCACCATTGTATCATCTCCTTTTTTACCCTTTTTTATATTATAAACCTTTTTTCCCTATCATACTATCTATAATTTTTATGTAATAGGAATATGCTCCTTTTACATAGAACACTCTACGGTAGGAGTCTGGTTAACGTATCCGCTTTATCCTTGTATAGAAATAATAAATGTGTTAGAATAAGCTTGCTATTTTAAATGAAATACAGTTTTGATGATACGCTAAAGGAAGAGTGAATGATCTATGAAAATAAATTTAAATGATGTTCTCTATGCATTTTCTTATGCTCTTGATTGTGTAGAGCATGAGCTTCTGGGTGCGGCCACAAATCACGGAAAAAGAGTCGCTTATATTAGTACCATTCTCGGAAGAAGTTTGGGATTTGATAACGAAACACTCTTTGATTTAGCTGCCTGTGCTGTATTGCATGACAATGCCCTGACCGAATATCTAAAAACAGAATTTAACAAAGAACGTTTTGAACGAGCCGAGAAAAACGAATTGGGAATTCATTGCCGCATCGGGGAGGAGAACATCAAAAATCTTCCTTTTCATAAGGATGTGACCGGTGTTATTCTATATCACCACGAAAATGTGGACGGAAGCGGTCCTTTTGGAAAAACGGCAGAAGAAACACCATTGATGGCACAATTAATTCATTTCGCCGATGTTCTGGATGTAACATTCAATCTTGGAATCTATCAAGAAGGCAAAGAAAAGAAAATAAGAACATTTCTTCTGGCAAATGAAAATACTCTTTTTGCCTCTGAACATATTAAACTTTTTTTAGAAAATTTCACTCCCGAAAACTTAAAGCAAATACAGGGCGAGCATATCGATTTATTATTAAAAACCGAATTACCGGAATGTATACAAGAATACTCCGGTGATACTTTATATTCTATTGCCACCATGTTTGCGACAATTATCGATTATAAATCAGAAATCACAAGCAAACATTCACTGGGAATTGCACAAAAAGCTATGGCAATGGCACAAGATTATGGCTATGATGAAGAAACATCGCAGCGGCTTTACCTCGCCGGAGCGGTTCATGATATCGGAAAATTAATCATTTCCAAGGATATCTTAGAAAAACCGGCAAAACTGAATGCTTGGGAATATGAATATGTGCAGACACACGTCTGGTACACTTATGCAATTCTTAAGCAAATAAAAGGATTTGAAGATATCGCCGGTTGGGCATCTTTGCATCACGAAAAACTGAATGGAAAAGGATATCCCTTCGGTAAAACTGCCGCCGAGCTGGGTGTAAACGAAAGAATGATGGCCTGCTTGGATATTTACCAGGCTTTAACGGAAACCAGAAGCTATAAAAAAAGCATGTCTCATGATTCCGCTATGATTATTTTACGAAAAATGGTATGCGAAGGTGCCTTAGATTCTCAAATTGTAGAAGACATTGATCGGCTTTTTGGTTCCCTATAGTGGGATAAAGGAGCTGTGAAAAAAAGTTGATTGAAATTTTCAATATCACCTTCTTTTTCACAGCTCCTTTATTCTTCTAATTATTCTAATAGTTTCTTCACATCCATCATGCCCCAGCCCTGTTGATTTCGGGGTAGACCCAGATCCACCGCTTTTTCCCAAAGATACATCTTTACATCTTTGTTCGTCATCTCCGGATATTTCTCCAATAAAAGAGCAATCGCTCCCGATACAAGCGGAGTCGACATACTGGTACCACTTTTTACGGTATATCCATTCCGACAATTGGCACAACTTATGATTCCTGAACCGGGTGCTACGATATCCGGCTTACAGATACAGGCACCGGTGGGGCCTCTACCCGAATAGTCGATCATCCGGCTTCCCGCTACATCTACTTCTTTATAGTCGTCGGAACATCCTACCGTTATTACCTTTCTGCTGATTCCCGGTGTCGTAATCGTATAGCGTCCCGGTCCATTATTACCGGCTGCTACAACCACCACCAGCCCTGCATTCCACACGGAATCTACGCCTCTTACCAGTGCCGAATCTTCGCTCATGCCTTTTCTGGTAAACGATCCCACCGATATATTCACAATGCGAATTCCATGTTCTTCTTTGTGCTTCTCAATCCACCTAAGGCCGGCCAATACATCGGAAGCATAACCATTTCCCTTATAATCAAGGACTTTAACACTGATCAGGTGGCACGCCGGTGCAATTCCCCGATACCTCCCCTCTGAAGCCAGCCCACTGCCTCCTATGATTCCGGAAATATGGGTTCCATGCCCATTATCATCATATGGAATTTTTTTTCTTTTTATAATATCACTAAATACAGCAATTCTATCTTCCAAGTCCCGGTGCGGATATATTCCCGTATCCAGCACTGCTACACCCACGCCTTTTCCTGTCAGGCCAAGCTGATACGCATCGTCACAATGAATCCACTTTCTTGCCTGATCCACCTGATATTCCCTGCCTTTTGCATATCTTTACCTTAACATATTCCGATATGAGCATTTATGGCAGTACGGAACCTACTTTTAACATAATTAAAATTTATTTTATGGTCTGAATTTATTATAAAGTTTTCCTGCTGCGACTCCACCTCTGAATTTTGCCATCTCACTGACCGTTACCAACTGGTATCCCTGTTCCGTAAGTGCCTGAATAATCGCTGCGGCGGCTTCTCCCGAAGGCGTATAAAGTTCATGCATCAATATAATATCCCCATCTTGGACTTTACCCAGAACCGCGTGAATCGACTTCTGAGCATTTTTTGTCTTCCAGTCCATCGTGTCAATGTTCCACATAATCATCGGATAATGTACGTTAGCTAAAACCGTTGCATTCTTAAGACCACCGGGAAGACGTACCAGAGTAGGTGCTTCACCGGTTACTGCTGCTACTGCCTCATTACATTTTTCGATTTGACTGCGGATGCCTGCAGCACTTAAGCCTGTTAAATATTTATGTTCATAGGTGTGATTTGCCACTTCATGACCACTGTCATGCATTCTTTTAATCTCGCTTTTATAACTGTGAACGCGATTGCCCACTACAAAAAATGTGGAACGTCCGTTATGCTGTTCCAGGCAATCCATGATCTTATTGCCCACCGGCGCATAGGGACCATCGTCAAAAGTCAGCGCAATCATAGGCGCAGATGGATCAATCAGTCTCCCCCCGCTCATAATCTTACCTGATGCATCTGAATCTGTTCCCAACTGTTCTGCAGGTGGCTGTGGCTGTTCTGTCGGAACCTGAGGCTGCTCTACCGGTGGCTGCACCTGCTCCGCTCCCGGCTGAGTTTCCTGACTTAGAGCTCCGGGTCCCGTTGCCGCGTCATCATTACGCACAGCAATCTGAGTGTCTGATGCCGGTCCCGAAGGTTCATCTGCATGAACGGCAGATATTGATACCATACTGAAAATAAAAGCAGTAAGAGTCACTGCCATTAATCGTTTTATCTTGTTTCTTAATTTAAACATGTTTTCCTCCTTGCATTACCTATTATAAGCTGATTCCATTTATTATAGCTGATTGCACAAAAAAGAGAAACCCGTTTTTCCTCTTTTCCGCGCTTTTTACCTAAGCTTCTTCCCTATTCCATTATATTATCACCAAAGTAACGCCTATCTATTAAAATTTTTAATAAATAATCTCTATTGTCCTATCTACCTAATATATGCTATGATGAACATATATTATTTTTTTACTGCAAACTGAAAGGAAGAAAAAAAATGGGTGGCTTTTTTGGTGTAACGTCTAAGACAAACTGTACATTAGATCTGTTTTTCGGAGTGGACTATCACTCCCATCTGGGCACACGAAGAGGTGGAATGGCCGTATACGGTCCCAGCGGTTTTAATCGTTCGATTCACAATATAGAGAATTCTCCATTTCGTACCAAATTTGATCGCGATGTGGACGATCTGGTTGGCAATATGGGGATCGGATGCATTTCCGATATGGAACCTCAGCCACTTTTAATTCAATCCCATCTGGGCAGTTATGCAATTACTACAGTCGGGAAGATGTCTAATGCGGATGAATTGGTTCTGGAAGCCTATCAAAAAGGACACATTCATTTTCTGGAGATGAGCGGTGGTAAGATTAATGCGACCGAGTTGGTCGCCGCTCTTATTAACCAGTGTGACTCTCTTGTGGACGGTCTGCTATTAGCACAGGAAAAAATCAAAGGATCTATGACCATTCTTCTCTTGACACCTGAAGGGATCTATATTTCCCGTGATAAGATGGGCAGAACTCCGGTTGTGATTGGACAAAAGAAAGATGCTTTCTGTGCTTCCTTTGAAAGTTTTTCCTATATCAATCTTGGATATAGCGATTATCGTGAATTGGGTCCCGGTGAGATTGTTCTTATGACTCCGGAAAAAGTAGAAACTTTAAGCCCGGCAAGAAAAGACATGAAGATTTGTGCTTTCCTTTGGGTCTATTATGGTTATCCCACCTCTTCTTATGAAGGAATCAATGTAGAGGAGATGCGTTACAAATGCGGGCGTATGCTGGCGAAACGCGACCATGCCGATGCCGATTTGGTTGCCGGTATCCCTGATTCGGGTATCGCTCACGCGATTGGTTATGCTAATCAATCCGGTATTCCATTTTCCCGCCCATTTATCAAATATACTCCTACGTGGCCACGTTCCTTTATGCCGACCACCCAAAGTCAGAGAAGTCTGATTGCCCGAATGAAGTTGATACCCATCGATGCTTTAATCAGAAACAAAAGCTTGCTTTTAATCGACGATTCCATTGTACGTGGCACACAATTAGGTGAAACTGCTGAATTCCTCTATCAGAGCGGTGCCAAAGAGGTGCATATCCGTCCCGCCTGTCCGCCACTTTTATTTGGATGTAAATACTTAAACTTCTCTCGTTCCAATTCTGAGTTGGATCTGATCACTCGAAGAATCATCCGTGATCGTGAGGGCGATGATGTCTCAGATGAAATTCTGGCTGACTATGCCAATCCGGATAGCCAAAATTATAAAGCAATGGTAGAAGAAATTAGAAAAAAACTGAATTTTACTACACTTCAGTTTCACCGTTTGGATGACCTGGTGGAATCCATCGGTCTTTCCCCATGTAAGCTTTGTACCTATTGCTGGAGTGGAAAAGAATAAAGAATCGGGTGATACAACCTGCCTTGAGCAGTGAAACTCACTATGATATCCGGTGACGTAATGACGAAACATCGCAATTCTTAGAAAAATAGAGACGAAATATGCGGGTACCACATGTTTCGTCTCTATTTCTTTTAGAAGTGCATGTTGAGGAGCTGGGAGCCGCACTGGATAAAGAATTCTACCTCTCGGCCACGGCAACTTACCCATGTCTTCCTAAATTTCGTACCACAAATTTTCCTCAGTTAACTCCCTCTATTACTCTGCTCCCTGCAGCACCGCCCTCATCTTTCGTTTCAGTGTCGTACCATAAATCTGACTGATCATCGACTCTGCCTGTTCAGAAAGCTTCTGCTTCATCTCTGGATCAGAAGCCTGTGACATCTGATTAATCAGTTCCTGCGCTTGATCTGCCAGTGCATGATCTGCACGGTAGTTTCCGACCGTGTAGCCATCTGACAGCATTTCATCGTCACTGCGCCCCTCCAGATAATTACCATTTTGGGTCTGTATCCCCTCTTCTCCCGGTTCTGCAAAAGTAGCCGGCTCCATCCCCTCTATCATACCGGACATCGCTTTATTCCAAATGGCTGCCGGATAAGATGCACCATACAAAGAAGAAAGCATCTTTGGCTGATCATAACCCACCCACACAGACATCGTATAATAGGGCGTCATGCCACAGAACCATCCGTCTTTACTGCTATTCGTCGTTCCGGTCTTACCTGCTGCCTCTATGTCGCCTTTCCATCCCATACCACTGGCTGTACCCTTAGTTATAACCCCTTTTAGGATGTCGACCATCACAGCAGCGGTATTTTCCTGATAGACCTCAACAGCCGGATACTCTTCAAATATATCTTCCCCCTGATTATCGATCAAACGCATAATGCAGGTAGGTTCTTTATAAATTCCCCGGTCTACCAATGCAGAATAAGCACCTGCCATTTCTTCTGTGGTCGCCCCGTAGGTAAATCCGCCCAGAGCTGCTGCCAGATAATAATCATCCGGTACAATATTATCAAAACGCATTCTGGTAAGATAGGACATGCCGACCTCCGGTGTAATCGCATCATATAACCACCAGGCTACGCCATTCTTACTCTTCTCTACCGCTTCACGCAAAGGCATCATTTTTCCACTAAGCGTCTTCACATCGGCATCTTTCTCTTTTGCATCTTCTATCTTAATATTTTTCACTTTTGAGGTCGAAGTATAACCATTTTCCAATGCAGGCGCATAGACAATCAGTGGTTTAATCGTACTGCCGGGCTGTCTAAAGCTCTGGAATGCCCTATTTAAGGTATAGGTATCTGTCACCTGGCTCCGACCGCCGGAAATAGCTACCACACGGTTATTTGTGTTATCTACCACGGTAGCAGCTCCCTGCAGAGCATAAATACCATTATTCGCTACTGTCTCATCAAAAATCAGTATCTCATCAATACTTGCCTGAAGAATCTTTTGTTTAGCGGGATCCAGAGAGGTATAGATCGTATAGCCCCCCGTATAAAGTATATCGCGCTCTTTTTCATAGGCTTCTTCATATTTGGCCTTGTATGTATTATAAGCTTCATAGCTCTCAAAGCCATATTTAAACTCAAAGCCATCCATCCGCATCAGATAACGTATGGCACAGTCGATCACATAGGTTGTCTCATAGTTGCGCAAATCGTATCCTGACCGCTGAACCGAAATCGTCTCATGCACTGCTTCCTGATACTGTGCTGCCGTAATATAGCCCAACCGTTCCATATCACTTAAAATCTTGTCTCGTCTCTTCAGTGCATTCTCCGGATGCTTATATGGATTATAAAATGTTGGAGAGTTTGGAATTGCACAGAGATAGGCCGTCTGGCTCAATGTCAATTCGTCAGCATTCACTTTGAAGTATCCCTTGGCGGCTGCCTGAAGTCCATAGTAGGTGTTGGAAAAATTGATATCATTCACGTAAAATTCCATAATCTGCTCTTTGGTATACTTCTTCGTCATCTCCATGGCGACCAGCATCTCTTTTGCCTTGCGTTCAATCGAGACCTCTCTGGTTAAGAAGCGATTTCTGGCCAGCTGCTGCGTAATTGTACTGGCTCCGTGTACTTCATCACCTTCTGTTTTGAAATAATTGAGAGCTACACGGAAAATCCCCTTGAGATCAATTCCTGAATTCTCCCAGAATGTTTTGTCCTCAATCGCAATAAATGCATTAATGGCATTATCCGGTATCGTATTATATGGCATATAGCTGGAATCTTCATCACCGGCCAGCTTTGCCAGAATGTCCCCATTTGCATCATAGATATAACTGGCTTCCTGAAGTCTGAAATCTTCCAGACTGCTTGCTGATACAATATCTTTTGCTTGTTTTTGATAATTTTTATACATAGGCAGTATCTTATATCCACCTATAATCAAAATCGCAATCAGAGCAATGACACAAATTATAAAAAGTGTCTTAAACATTGTTTTAAACACTTTAAACATTGCGCGCAGAACAATTCTGATATACTTCCATATATGCTTCAGAACCCCCTGTATCTTCTGTTTATTGTCCATCTCATACCCCTCTAATCATAGTATGTATTCGCACACATAAAATGAGTTATATCCATTATTATATGTGTTTATCAGCAAAAGAACAACTATATCTTACTTTTTTCACCAAAATAGTACCTTTTTTCCCTAAAAAGTAAAGATTTATGGAGCTAAATCTTCATCTCACCTAACTCCATTAGTATCTCCTTTGCCTGTCCCATCATCTTCTCACAATCCTTATTTTTTCCTCTCTGGTCTGTATAGATAAATGACGGCACATCCCCGGTTCTCATTTTCATATCACCGCGGTATTTTTCAATAAATGCAGGTATTTTTGATACGTCAATTTGTGCCTTTTGATACATAATGAAAAGAACTTCCTGACGGTTGATATTCGCTTCCGTCACACCCACGCGGTGTGCCAATGCCTTAAGCTCTGCCACACGGAGAAGATTTCCCACCGACTTAGGAATTTCCCCAAATCGATCCATCAGTTCATCCTGCATATCCATATATTCCTCTTCTGATTCAATTCCCGAAATACGTTTATAGATATCCAGTTTTTGATACTCATTTTTTATATAAGAAGACGGAATATAGGCATCGATATCACAATCTACTACGGTTTCGAATTCTTCGTTTTCTTCCTTGTCCCCTCGAATCGCAATCACTGCCTCATTTAACAATTTGCAATAAAGATCATACCCCACGGCCTCCATATGACCGTGCTGTTCCGCACCCAGGATGTTACCGGCACCACGTATTTCCAGATCCCGCATAGCAATTTTAATTCCACTGCCCAGTTCGGTGAATTCGCGGATGGCCTGCAGACGTTTTTCCGCCACCTCCTTTAGCATCTTGTCCCTGCGATACATAAGAAACGCATAAGAAGTCCGATTGGAACGCCCCACACGCCCGCGAATCTGATAAAGCTGGGACAGTCCCAAGTGATCGGCATCGTGAATAATAATCGTATTTGCATTGGGAATGTCCAGTCCGGTTTCAATGATGGTCGTAGATACCAGCACGTCGATATCACCGTTGACAAAATCCATCATAATCCGTTCCAGTTCATGCTCTCGCATCTGTCCATGGGCAAATGTAACATTCGCTTCCGGTACCAGTTTAGCTACCTGATTGGCTATCTCATCGATATTATTGACCCGGTTGTAGACATAATAAACCTGTCCGCCCCTGGCCAGTTCCCGATGAATCGCTTCACGAACCATCTCACCGTTATACTCCATCACGTAAGTCTGAATCGGCAGTCGGTCCACCGGTGGTTCTTCCAGTACGCTCATATCCCGAATTCCGATCAGACTCATGTGAAGTGTTCTTGGAATCGGTGTTGCTGTCAATGCCAATACATCTACATTCTCCTTCAGCTGCTTGATTTTCTCTTTATGGGTCACACCAAACCGCTGTTCCTCATCAATGATCAAAAGTCCCAGATCCTTAAAAATAACATCCTTAGACAGCACGCGATGCGTTCCAATAATAATATCTACAAACCCCTTTTTCAAATCTTCCAGCGTCTTTTTCTGCTCGCCGGCGGTTCTGAATCGTGACATCATGTCGACCCGTATCGGAAAATCTTTCATCCTCTGGACAAAGGTATTATAATGCTGCTGTGCTAAAATAGTGGTAGGAACCAGATACACCACTTGCTTTCCTTCCTGAACGGCCTTGAACGCGGCACGCAGAGCAATCTCCGTCTTTCCATAGCCCACATCTCCGCAAATCAGGCGGTCCATGATCTTGGTACTCTCCATATCAGCCTTCGCCGCTTCGATGGCATCCAGCTGATCTTCCGTCTCCTCAAATGGAAACATCTCCTCAAATTCCTTCTGCCACACCGTATCGGTCCGATACTGAAATCCCTGACTCTGTTGTCTGACCGCATAGAGTTTTACCAAATCTTTGGCAATCTCCCGAACGGCGCCTTTGACTTTCGTCTTTGTCTTATCCCACTCCATGCCACCCAGTTTATTAAGCTTGGGTTTCTTGGCATCCGCGCCTGCATATTTTTGAATGCCTTCCAAACGGGTAGCCGGCAGATACAGGTTCCCACCGTCCCCATATTCTATCTTAATATAATCTTTGGTTATCTTATCCCGTTCGATTTTCTCGATTCCACGGTAAATGCCCAGTCCGTGATTTTCATGAACTACATAATCGCCCACGGACAGCTCTGAAAAGCTTTGAATCTTCTTGCCTTGGTAAGAAGTCTTCTTGCGGCGTTTCTTTTGCTGACCATTTCCAAACATATCACCTTCTGTAATGACGACAAACTTAATAAGCGGGTATTCAAACCCACGATGAAGATTGCCATACGTAACCATAATTTCGCCTGGGTGCACCTCCTGCTGTCCCTCATCCGGACAAAATGCATGGAGGTCATACTCTCGTAAATCTCCGGCCAGACGACTGGCTCTCGTACGGGAACCGGACAATAAAATCACCCGATACTTTTCTTTTTTCCACTTGGTCAGATCCTTGATTAGAAGTTCAAAAGCATTTTGATATGAATTCACGCTCTTTACGGTCATACCATATTTCTTCTTAATGGTCACACCCGGAATCTTCTGTTCCAGTCCCGACAATAGCAGAGTTCGTTCTCCCACTGCCATGGATAATGCCGTCTTTGCCGGATAGAGGAAATCCACCTGTCCGGGAAGAAGATAGCCATTTTCCAGACGATGTGCCATGCTCTCTCTAAATTCTGTCTCTGCAACCTCTGCTTTTTCTCTTAATCGAAGCGGTTCATCCAGAAAGATTCCCAGTTCATCTTTGGGAAAATATTCCAAAAATGATACCGTTTTCTCACTGAAATAGCGAATAAAACTGCCCAGCCCATGAGTGCACCATCCACTTTGCAGTCCTTCTTCCAATTCATTAATCACCGATTCGATTCGATGCGCCTCTTCTGTTTTAAGCTGCTCCCGCAGTTTTTTTACGTAGTTTTTCTTTTCCTTTTCGATCTTTGCAAGTCCGGAAGCTACGTATTCTTTTTTAAGTACCAGTTCTGTGGCCGGATAGATTTCCACCATTTCCAGTTGCTCGATTGAACGTTGACTTTCCAAATCGAAGGTGCGGATCGAGTCTACCTCGTCTCCCCATAATTCAATTCGTACCGGCTGTTCTTCTGTTAGTGGAAATATATCAATAATACCCCCACGAACAGAAAATTGCCCCATCCCGTCTACCTGAGCCATTCGCTCATAACCCATCTCCGCCAGAGACTGCTTCAGTTTTTCAATCTCCACTACTTCTTCCGATGTCACTTTGATAATCTGACTCTTGATGGCAGTTAATGGCAAAAGGTGATCCATCAGTCCGTCTATCGTAGTCACCACGGTTCCACTCTCATCTTCTGCCAGATGTTTTAACACCTGCATCCGCTGCTTTGTCAGTAGATTTCCATGAATATCAGAACTATAGAACAGTAAATCCTTGGCCGGATACAGATGAACGGATGGGTCAAAACAGCGGTAGTCCTCATAGATTTCCCTAGCTCTGGAATCATCGTAAGTGATAATTAATTTCCATTTTAATGCCTTTGCCGTCTCAGAAATCAGATGTGCTTTCTGGGAATCCATACAGCCACTGACAAGAACCGGTCCATCCCCGCGAAGGAGATCCCGATCCATATCCTGAAACTCTACTAATTCCCCTAATGGATTTGCAAATACATCTCCCATTTACGCCTCCGGTCCCTTCTTAAATAAGCCGTTAAATTGATTCATGGCATCGTCAATTCCTGCAGTCATCATATCGGCTGCTGCAGCGGCTCCATCCTTATATGCCTGCTCCATCAGCACCTTTTCTCCCTTGGAAAAATGTCCCAGCACATAATCTGCCAAATCCATCCTCGATGGTTTTGCACCTACGCCCACCTTGATGCGTGCAAATTCCTGCGTCCCCAGCTGGGCAATGATATTCTTAATTCCGTTATGTCCTCCGGCACTGCCCTTTTTTCGAATTCGCAGCTGTCCCGGTTCCAGACTGATATCATCGAAAATGACGATGAAATTTTCCGGTGTGACCTTATAAAAATCCATGACCGAGCGGATACTTTCTCCACTGAGATTCATATACGTCTGTGGTTTTACCAAAATCACTTTCTGTCCTTCAATTACACCTTTTCCAATGAGTGCCTTGTGTGCCTTTTCTCTTATATCAATGTTATATCGATCTGCCAATACATCAATCGTCATAAAACCGGTATTATGTCTGGTTCCTTCGTACTCTTTTCCCGGATTTCCCAACCCTGCTATAATATACATAAACTATATCTCCTTATTTACTCATCGGTATCCCAACACGACACCATTGATCGCAAAACACGTCTTAAAGCGTTAGATATCCCACCACAGGGGTATCTAACGCTACGCTTCTCTTATTCTATCAGTATTCTTTATTCATGTAAAGAGGGGATTTATTTACTTGCACCCGCCCTCAGAATATGGTAAACTCTTACTGTTGTGCTTATATAGGTTCAAAATAGGTTGAACGTCTCTACCAGCTACCGGAATAGTTGACTATAAGCGATAGCTTTGCTATCGTTTTACTATTTTGTAGTTGGTTTTTATTTTTATAAAAAAGGAGTACCTATGAACAAAAATAATCATGCTGATGTCATTATCGTCGGCGCCGGTCCATCCGGCATTTTCTGTGCTTATGAACTAATCAAAGAAAGACCTGACCTGAATATTCTGATGATTGAAAAAGGTCGTCCCATTGAAAAGCGTGTATGTCCAAAGCGTGTTACAAAGACATGCGTTGGATGTCAACCATGCTCCATTACCACCGGTTTTGCAGGAGCCGGAGCATTTTCCGACGGAAAGCTCTCCCTGTCACCGGATGTAGGCGGCAACCTGCCGGAGATTCTGGGCTACGATAAAGCACTGGAGCTCATCAAAGAATCCGATGACATTTATCTGAAGTTTGGTGCTGACACGAATGTATATGGAGTAGATAAGCAGGCGGAGATTCAGGAGATTCGACGCAAAGCAATTACAGCTAATTTAAAACTGATTGAGTGTCCGATTCGTCATCTGGGCACAGAAGAAGGTTATAAGATTTATACAAAGCTTCAGGAACATCTGTTGGAAAAGGGCGTTCACATCATTTTCAATACTATGATCGAGAACATTATCATAGAAGACAATACTGCAATTGGTGTCATCACCGACAACGGCGAAACCTATTACAGTGATGAGATTATTTCCGCCATCGGGCGTGAGGGCTCTGACTGGTTCAGCCATATCTGTGGAGAACACCACATTGAAACCGAAGTAGGTACTGTTGATATCGGTGTCCGCGTAGAAGTCCGCGATGAAGTCATGGAGTTTTTAAATAAGAACCTCTATGAAGCCAAACTGGTTTATTACACCCCTACCTTTGATGATAAGGTTCGCACCTTCTGTACGAATCCATCCGGAGAAGTAGCCACAGAATATTATGAAAATGGACTGGCTGTAGTCAACGGACACGCTTATAAATCCAAAGAATACAAAACCAATAATACAAACTTTGCCCTATTGGTTTCCAAAAACTTTACAAAGCCATTTAAGACGCCCATCGAATACGGCAAACATATCGCCCAGCTCAGCAACATGCTCTGTGATGGCAAGATTCTGGTACAGACCTTTGGTGATTTTGAAAGAGGCAGAAGAACTACCGAAGAACGCCTCTGCCGAAACAATCTGGTTCCCACTTTAAAAGATGCGGTTCCCGGCGATTTATCCCTTGTCCTTCCACACCGCATTATGGTGGATATTCGAGAGATGATTCTGGCACTGGATAAAGTTACTCCCGGTATCGCCAGTGACGAGACCCTGCTTTATGGAATCGAGGTTAAGTTCTACTCTAACAAAGTCGTAGTCAACACTGACTTTGAGACCAGTGTGCAGAACCTGCGTGCCATCGGAGACGGAGCATCTGTCACAAGAGGACTTCAGCAGGCATCGGCGAATGGAATCAGTGTAGCACGAAGCATTCTTAAGAAGATGAATGGGAAGATTTAAGCAATATCTAAAATAGCATTAATAGGAGTACTTTCCTATTACATAAAAACGAATCAAGTGAGGCGCTGTATTGCAATCGTCCTACTTGATTCATTTTTTATGCTTATTTCATTTTTATGCTGATTCACTAAGCTACTGTATCGCCGCTACCAACCGAAATACCTGTTCCGCTGTATTTTGCAGATTTTCGGCTGCCGTCTCTTTCTGCATTGCTTCTTCCAAGGTGAGGATTCCCGGAATAATAGGGAAATATGCACAAATTCCCTGATCATTGCAGGCAGAAGCATCTTTTGTAACGCTTCCGGCCAGTGCAATCACCTTTACGCCTTTTCCGGCGGCTAGCTTGGCCACGCCTACCGGAGCCTTTCCCATCGCAGTCTGGCCATCCAAACGTCCTTCGCCGGTTACGACAAAATCAGCTCCGGTTAAACAGGTGTCAAGTCCTACGGCTTCCATCACCACATCAATCCCTGGCTTCAAATCCGCATTTAGATAGCTTAAGAATGCGAATCCCATGCCGCCGGCAGCTCCGGCACCCGGAGTTTCCTTGTCACTTCGTCCTGTCAATTCTGCTGTCTTATCTGCATAGTGTTCCATAGCTGTATCTATGATTTTAAGTTGTTCCGGTTTTGCCCCCTTCTGCGGACCGTATATGTAGGTGGCACCATTTATCCCACACAACGGATTGGTTACATCACATGCCACTTTGAAATGACAATTCAAAAGATTAGCATTTACCTTATCATCTCTAATTACTGTAATTTTGCTCAGACCTTTGGCTCCCCGTTCGATCGGTGCCCCGTCTTGATTCAAAAATTGGAACCCCAGAGCTGAAAGCATTCCGGCACCGCCGTCATTCGTTGCGCTTCCACCTATTCCAATAATAAAGTCTCTTGCTCCACGCTCTATCGCATGTAAAATCAACTGTCCTACGCCATAGGTAGATGCAAATAAAGGATCTAACTGATTTTGATTGACCAGTGTAATACCTGCCGCCGATGCCATCTCTATTACTGCCATTTTTTTTGAATCCAAATAGCCGTAGCATGCTTTGGTCGGTTTTCCAAATGGTCCTTCCACCATAGCAGGAATCATCTCGCCCCCCATGCCTTCCACAATGGCTTCCATCGTGCCTTCTCCACCATCTGCCATCGGTTTCACAATCACTTCTGCATCTATGGCACGGGCAATCCCTTTCTTAATGGCGTATCCGGCTTCTATGGAAGTTAAACTTCCCTTTAGAGAATCAATTGCTACTATTATCTTCATTTACATCTCCTTATGGCTTTGTATATAATTTATTATGACTATTTATTTACCACATTAACCGGATTTCCTTCCAAAAATGACCTCAGATTTTCTACAGCAATATCCATTAATCGCTGCCTGGATTCCTTTGGTGCCCAAGAAATATGTGGGGTAATCAAGCAATTTTTTGCTTTTAAAAGAGGATTACTGCCCAAAATCGGTTCTGTAGATACGACATCCAATCCCGCTGCGTATACCTTTCCATCGTTAAGGGCATCTGCCAGATCTTGTTCCACAATCAATGG
>JAVWRQ010000028.1:1907-28916 GCA_036634775.1 Clostridium sp. | reverse complement strand
TTGCTATAAGTTTTACTGGCTTGAAGCAATCGTACAGCTGATTTCAGAAGGCAGGGATATGAAATTTGGATGCAGTAGAAACATTTAATCATACTTTAAAAGATGGGAGTAACTATGGATGGTACAGTAAGAAATAACATAAAAATAGGTACAAGGGTACAAGTGGTACAGAAACAAGATCAAAGAACCGGAGCGTTAACGGAAGGGGTTGTGATGAGAATCCTGACGAATTCCCCCAATCATCCAAGAGGAATCAAGGTGATGCTAGAGGGGGGAATTGTAGGACGGGTAGTTTCAATAGCTAATGCGTGAATCGTGCATCGTTGATATCGAGGTAAAAGAATGAAATATAAAATCTTAAAACATATCATTTCCATATCATTTGTATGCGCTGTTATGATTTCCTGTATCCAGATTTTCTTCTCAGGTGATCATTATAATTCCTATAGCGTGGGGGGAATCTTATTAGTCGGTGCGTCAAGTGGAATCGTTTGTATTCACCCGATTCTTCTCACTGTAATCAATTTATTCTTTCTTTTACAAAAATCAAAAAATAAATGGATGCTGGAGAGCGAAAAAAGAATTGAATACCTGACACTGGGTGAGGGCAGTATCTATATGTTGGCTCTGTTTTCAATTAGTAATATTATTTTTAAGGATTGGACGGAAGGTCTTTCTAATATGGAAAAGCATACTCCGATATGGACGGGGGGAATGCTTACAATTGCAGTATTGGCTGCCATATCAGTTGCAGGATACCTGTTTTTATCATGTACACAAATTCAAAAAACTCCGCCTCTGATTTCAGTAGGAGCGATGGCAGGTATGTATCTGGGGATGATTTTGTGCGTGTTGTGGATTGTTCAGATATTTTCCGTAGAGTCATCTTTATACGTGTATTTATGCTTATTTCCATTTAACTGCGTTATATTAGGGATGAAACTGATTCGTCTTAAGATAATTCAGTGGAGAGAAAAACAACCGGAAAAGGGAACGGAATTTCGCAATTCGTATCTAAATTATTTAAATTTAAAACTAATGAATTCCACCGACTGGCCATTGGCTGCGTTTTTGCTGATGTGGCCATTACTTGCGATCCTAATATGCATATTGATTCTCTTTGGGCAGCGACCGGACAGCGTGGTTAGGGCGTGGACAGAAACCGGAGACTGGAACCTGTCTACCAAGGTGCCGCCACAGAATGTGACATTTGATGAGCATTATCTGTGTACGGTAGCAGCAGGAGGACATAAAAAGGTAGTAAAACCTATTCGCATGGGGGAACGACATGGACACCGGGTCGTAGTGAACCGACAGCTTTGTATCGCAAATGCCTTTGAACAGATTTTAGAAGAAAGAACACCGGTATTTCATCGGCATCTTCGCCATGCTTATGACACTTACGGATTCCCGATTGCAAGATGGATTCATTCACCATATACAGCAGATTGCATTTATTTTCTTATGAAACCACTAGAATGGATATTCTTGATTGTACTTTATTGTTGTGATATTAATCCGGAGAACCGGATTGCAGTCCAATATTTACCTAGGAGGAGAAAATTCTAATGAGCCAGAAGATTTTAATTGCAGACGACAGCGAAGAAATTATAGAAATTCTCCAGATTCTACTAAAAGGGGAAGGGTACGAGGTGGTTACGGCTCTTGATGGGGAGAACGCAGTCAATCTGGTGGATGACACCATTGACCTGATTATTTTGGACGTGATGATGCCGGTCAAATCAGGTTATGTGGCATGTGCGGAGATTAGGCAGAAGACCATGGCACCCATTTTATTTCTGACAGCCAGAACCTTAGATTCTGATAAATCCATGGGATTTTCGGCAGGTGGGGATGATTACCTATCCAAACCATTTTCCTACTCAGAATTGTTGGCCAGAGTGAAATCATTGCTTAGACGTTACTTTGTCTATCAGGGAAAAGGTGCTTCGACTTTGGACAACCGTTTGATTCTGGGGGAGTTAGTGGTCAATCAGGATGCGAGAACGGTGACAATTGCCGGGAATGAGGTTTATCTGACTTCTCGCGAATATGCCATCTTAGTTCTTTTTTTGAAAAATCGAAGGAAGGTATTTTCTTCTGAAAATATATATGAAAGTGTTTGGAATGAGCCTTATCTATATTCCGCCAACAATAATGTGATGGTGCATATCAGAAATATAAGGAAGAAGATAGAGAAAGACCCCCAGAATCCGGAATATATTAAAACTGCATGGGGAAGGGGGTATTATATTGAATAAATTTCTTCAAAATATAATTAATCCCACTAAATTAAGTATTGCAATGTTTTATTATGTGATTGTGGGGATTATTTCTGCTTTTTTCTGCTATATTGCACTATCCAACGGGCTGAATCTGATGGCGGGAATGCTGACGGATCAGAAGAACTACTATCAAAAAAATACGGAAGCATTGGCAGAGGATTTTCAGAATTATATACGGGAGAATGAAATCTCAATAGAGGACAACCGCCGAATCAGCGACTGGAATTATGATAACTGGTATGTTTTTTTGACGGTATGTCAAGATAATCGAATTTATTATAATACCATAGATCAGGATAACAAGCAGATAAAAAATGAAATAAAAGAGGAGTATCCGGTTCTTTCTTCTTATTATTATCTGTATCGCCATGAAAAAACGGTCAACTATCCGATTGAATTTACAGATGCGTCGGGTGCAATCGTATTGCGGGCATATTTTGAAGCAAAATTTAGAACTCTGATTTTTATATTCAGTGCAGGAATGAGTGCACTGTGTTTTGCAATGGTGGTGCTATTACTGCTTCGAAAAAAGCTGCGCTATATTACACAGATTGAAAAAGGAATCCATATTTTAGAAGCGGGAGGAGAGGATTATCGGATTCCACTAAAGGGAAGAGATGAACTTTACTTTCTTGCTTCGAGTATTAATCGGATGAGCGACAGTCTTCATGAAGAAATTCGGCAAAAAGATAAAATTCAGGGAGAACGCAATGAGATGGTGACCGCTTTGTCCCATGATATCAGGACACCCCTGACATCGGTTCTCTTTTATCTGGATTTGATTACCGATAAGAAGTGTACGGAAAATCAGACCGAGATTTATATGCAGAAAGCCAAGAAACAGGCATACCATATGAAACGCCTGATGGAAGATCTGTTTACTTATTCTTATACGGCAGGAGAAGAACCACAGGTAAAACCGGAAGAATATGACGGAAATGAATTATTTGGTCAGTTGATTGGAGACTTGACCGAATCATTGATTGAACGCGGATTTCGTCCCGAGGTGAGTTATGAGATTGAGCAACCCTTTAAAATCGAGTCGGATGCAGTACAGCTGAAACGTGTTTTTGATAATTTGGGAACCAATATTGTGAAATATGCGAGAAAATATCAACCGGTGCATTTCCGTCTGTATCTTATGGGGGAGCGAGTGTACATGGTGCAGGAAAATCCAATTAGCGATGAAAAGATAGAAGTGGAAAGCTTTGGAATCGGGGTCAAAGCTTCGCAAAAAATCGTTGCTCAAATGGGTGGTGATTTCACCTATGAAAGCAGTAATTATCAATATAAAACGGGTATTTCTTTTGAAATAAAAAAAGAATAAAAATATAAAATTTGGAATTTCTGAAGAAAACTTCAGAAACTTTACAGCCGGTTCTAAAGATTTATGGCTCATACTAATACCAGATTCAATGAGTGTGAAATGAGGGATTATCATGAAAATTCTTATTTTAACCGGTAAATTTGGTATGGGCCATTATTCTGCAGCATCTTCCCTGGCAAAACAGGTTGCAAACATTAATCCGGAGGCAGAAATTGTGCTTTGTGATATATTTGAATATGCAATGCCAACTTATTCAAATCAGGTATATCAGGCGTTTGGAACGATTGTGACTCATTATAGTCACGCTTATAATCGCTACTATAATCATATGGAACAAAAAGGACCAAATATGCGGCCTGCATTTTTGTCCTATTTTATAAAAAAACTAAAAGAATTGTTAGAACGAGAACACCCGGATGCCATATTATCTACCTTGCCACTGTGTTCGCAGATTGTGTCATGGTATAAAGAAGAGACAAAAAGTACCCTGCCGCTGATTACCTGTATTACGGATATCAGCAGTCATTCGGAATGGATTAATGAGCACACTGATTGCTATCTGGCGGCTAATCGGGACATGAAAAACCGATTGATGGAGAAGGGGGTAGAGGGAACCCGAATTTATGTATATGGGATTCCGGTTCGTCCGGAATTTGATATGGGACAAGTAAAACAAGGTGCATCGGACGGAAGAAAACATATTTTAATTATGGGCGGTGGCTTGGGGATTTTACCTGAGAGCCGGACATTTTACGAGGCACTTAACCAATCCGGACGAATTAAAGTTACGGTTATTACAGGGAAAAACAGAGATATTTATCAAAAATTATATGGCAGATATGAAAATATAGATGTCATTGGTTATACGGATGAGGTGTACCGATACATGAAGGAAGCGGATGCCGTGATCTCGAAGCCGGGCGGAATCACCTTATTTGAAACGATTCATTCCGGGACACCGATTCTTGTACTGGAGCCATTTTTACAACAGGAAATCAATAATACCGGTTTTATTATCAATCAGGGAATCGGCATGGTTTTGGAAAAACATCCGGAAGCCTGCGTTCGTGAAATTAGTGAGATTATTCAAGATCATGTACTGATGGATGGAATGAAACGAAATCTGGAACGGCTGCAGCAGGAGTATGACCAGACCTCGATTCGAAGAATGTTATCTCTGATTGGGGAACGTGACATGGAGGTATGTATGTCATGAAAAAGTTGAAATCGGATGCCATGAGAAAAACGGGAATTCCGGGAACGGTTATGCTGACCTTTGATGACGGACCCGATATTCGATATACAGGACGCCTTTTGGATTTATTAAAGGAACAAAATGTACAGGCGGTATTCTTTGTTGTGACAAGAGAAGCCAAAGGCAATGAGGCATTGATCAAACGGATGCAGGCGGAGGGACATAGGGTCGGTTTTCATTCCATTGATCATCAAAATGCCATGTTGCGAGGTTGGCAACATACGAGAACGGATTTTCGGGATGGAGTACAATTCTTTCGGGAACTGGGAATCATGCCGGTCTATTATCGGCCGCCATGGGGACTTTCGAATCTTTTTACCGGATATTATATGAAGCAATACAATCTGAAGATGGTGTTGTGGGATGTGATGGCCGAGGACTGGAAAGCCGGTGCAACGGTTGATTTGATTAGAGAAAAATGCTTGTCGCGGGTGAAAGACCAATCGATTATCTGTCTTCATGATGGCGGCGAGAGGAGTGGCGGAGCGAAAGGGGCACCAGAAAAGGTACTGCAGGCGTTGCCCGGCGTGATTAGAGAATTAAAAATGGCCGGATATCGCTTCGTGCTTCCGGGAGAAAATAAATGACGGATAAGTTTAAAAAAAATGCTTTGTATGTGTTGGTCATGATTGTCCTAGCCGGAATTACATTTTATGTACTGCTGAAGGACTGCACCATGGAAACTTTGGGGGCGGTATTAAAGACGGCAGACTTCCGATTTATTTTGCTGGGGCTTGTATTTATGCTACTATTTGCATCTTGTGAAGCAGCCATTATGCGACTGCTAGCAAGAACCTGGAAAGGCAGTATTTCTTGGGGACGTGCGATGCAGTATTCAATGGCCGGTTTTTATTTTAGCTCCATTACACCTTCTTCCACCGGTGGACAGCCGATGCAGCTGTATTATATGGTGAGAGATGGAATTGGAGGGATCAACAGTTCGTTTGTCCTTATGGTGATTACCGCTGTATATCAGATGATCTCGTTATTCTACGGTCTGGTGATGATTGCATTTCACTTTGTTTATATCATGAATCAGCCCGCTATTATTAAATTTCTGCTGGCATTCGGAATTTTCACCAAAGGAATCTCCGTTCTTTTTATTCTTACAACGTTATATTGCAAACCACTGGTGGAGCGAATCGTGCGTTTGATCATTTACATATTAGTAAAACTGCATATGGTGAAACATCCGGTGGAACTGGATGAAAAAGTCGGAAATATGGTCGATGAGTACAGTCGCGGTGGTATGTATTTACGCAAATATCCCGGTGTGATTTTAAAAATAATCGGTTATACGTTTATGCAGCTGACTTTTTTGTATACGGCTTCTTATTGTGGATGCTTATCCTTGGGACTGGGAACCGTTCGTATGTTTGATTTTATTTCAATTCAGTCCATTGTAAACCTAGCAGTTTCGGCAGTTCCTCTTCCGGGTGCGGTAGGTGCCTCGGAAAGCAGTTTTTTGGTCTTGTTTCGAATGTATATTCCTGCGACACAGATTCTGCCTGTTATGCTCTTAGGACGGGGAATTAGTTTTTATGGATTTTTGATTATAAGTGGTCTGGTGGTTCTGTTTTTACAGTTCCGCCAGCTTCGTATGGATTGACAAATGATTTTTTTTGGAGTATAATGAACACTGTTCAAGTTGGAAGGAGGACGCGATGAATAAAGCAGTAACATCAAAAGAAGTTCTGCTTGAGATTGCCAGGGATATCGCTTACCGCGAGGGGATTGGGAAACTGAATATCCGCAGAGTGGCAGCGGATGGCGGAGTTGCTATCGGGACGGTTTATAATTATTATCCATCCAAAGGTGATCTGATCAGTGATGTGATGGAAGATTTTTGGAGAAATGTATTCCACGGCAGTCATTTCGATGTGGAAAGTGATGATTTTCTCCTAAGCCTCCAGGAGATTTACCGGAGATTGAAAGAAAACTTACGCAGGTTTCGGCAGGAGTTTTTAGAGGAAGTTACTTCGATGAATTCGGGGACACAGATGACGGGCAAGACGACGGAACAGTTTTACTTAGATCATATGAAAGCAGGGATGCAGCGGATTCTGGAACGAGATCCACGGGTGCGCTGTGATATATGGAACGAGACGTTCACACAAAAGCAGTTTGTGGCATTCGCATTTTCGAATATGATTGCACTGTTAAAAGAACCGGATCGGGACTTTGACTATTTTGAAGAAATTATAAAAAGACTTATTTACTAGAAGCAAAACAAAAACAGAAAGCAGAAAAAGGAGAAATAGATGCAGGCAATTATGGAAACATTATTTGATATTGTATATTTATGCACGGTTATTGCGTTGGGAATCAAGATGATCAAAGGGGCAGGACAACGAAGTCTAGTCAAACTGTTTGGCATCATGGCAGTTATATTGGGATGTGGAGATGCATTTCACCTGGTTCCGAGAGCATATGCGTTATGTACCGACGGTCTGGCAAACTATGTAGCGGCACTGGGGATCGGTAAGTTTGTCACTTCTATCACTATGACTATATTTTATGTGATTTTGTATCATATATGGAGAAAACGCTATGAGATAACCGGAAAAACGGGTTTGACAGCGACTATTTATCTATTGGCAGTGGTGAGAATCGTGCTCTGTCTGATGCCGGGTAATGCATGGACCAGTGCAGCAGCACCTTTGTCATGGGGAATTTATCGCAATATTCCATTTGCTATTCTGGGTGGAATCATCATTGTGTTATTTTATCGTAAAGCAAGGGAGCAGAAGGATCGGATTTTTCGCTATATGTGGCTGGCCATTACACTGAGTTTTGGCTTTTACATTCCGGTCGTGTTGTGGGCGGATGCTTATCCATTAGTTGGTACTCTGATGATTCCAAAGACCTGTGCTTATGTGTGGATTGTATGGATGGGCTATCGTGCGATGGGAGAGTCTGAGACAGGACGCCGTGGGAAGAAAGGGGAATAATGGAGAGAGAACAGAGAAAACAAAAAGCATTAAAAGAATAAATATTACATGATAATTAAGAAGCATCTGTTGAGAAATCTGCAGGTGTTTCTTTTAAATTATACCAAAGTGCTCCGATCAGATGTTATATTTTATTTTCAATATTTTTCATATACTATTGATTTTGAAGTAAAAATCTGGCATACTTCATTTATTAATGTATAGAACTAAAAATTGACAATTTTTTGGAAAAGGGTAGGGATAGCACATGTGGCGTAAGGAAGAAGCAAATAAAAAAGAAGTTGAAAATACAGCTCAAAAGGATTTAGCAGCGTCTGTACAGGAATTTATACCGGCTTCTGAAAAAAACTCAGATGAAATGCAAGAAGAGATGGAAGCATACATGGCAGAAAATCATACAGGAAAAAAGAATAAAAAACATACAAAATGGAGCAGGAAGACAAAATTGATTGTAGCCGGTGCTGGCGTGTTGGTGCGTCTGGGTGGGGCAAAGATCCTTCTGGGTGGCTCAAAAGAAGTATTGCCGATGGTCACAGCAACACCTCTTACCAAAGGTGATGTGACCGCTATTCTCACGCTGAATGGACCTATTTCCGGTACGGACAGTGCTGATGTCATGTCGAATTTGCATTCCGAAGTTTTGGATATTTTCATCAAGGAAGGCGACCATGTAACAAAGGGGCAGACGTTAGCACGATTAGACAGCACCAATGTGAAGAAGTCGGTGGATATCGCGCAGAATACCTATGATCTGGCAGTCAGCGAGTATGATGAGAGCACTAGGGATGCGCAGAGCAATTATGAAAAGGCGGTTCAGGATTACAATACCGCAAAATTAAATTACGATAGAAATCAAGTTCTGTTCGATGCGGGAGATATTTCTTCTGCCGATTTTGAAACGGCGGGAAATGCGATGCGTGACGCTAAACGGACGATGGAGAACTTTACGATTGTAAAGGGCAGAGCAATACCCAATAAATCTTATGAACTTAAAGTGAAATCAGCGCAGTTTGAATTGGAGCAAAAGAAGACAGACCTGGAGAATACAGAGGTGAAAAGTCCCATTGATGGTACTGTCGTGCGTGTGAATTCCAAGGTGGGGCAGTTTGCCGATAAACCGGAAAATGATAAACCGATGTTCATTGTGGAAAATCTTAAGAATCTGGAGATGGAAATCGCAGTCAGTGAATATTCGGTGGGAAAAGTGCGGATCGGACAGAAAGCAGAGATTAAAGCAGACATCCTGAACGGCAAGACCGTAGAGGGCGAGATTATTTCGATTTCTCCGACCGGTGAAGAAAAAGGCGGCGGTTCCACGGAGCGCGTGGTCCCTACCACAATCAGAATCGGTGATAGTAATAGCGGTTTGATTGCAGGTATTACAGCAAGAGCCTCCGTTGTGACCGGAGAAGTAAAAGATGTATTTAAAGTTGCTCAGCTTTCACTGGTTGAGGATGCCGCGCAGGGAACCTGCATTGTATCGGTAGACCCAACTTCTCATATCGTGCATTTTATTCCGGTGACATTAGGCGTAGAGAGCGATTTGGAAGTGGAGATTATTCCAAATGAAGAGGGAGCACTGACGGATAAACTGATGATTATTACATCACCGACAGGACTTACAGAAGGTATGACAGTTACATTACAGTAGGGGGGAGACAGCCGTGTTTGACAAGAAACGAATGTTACTTAGCAGAAAATCAGAACTTCCCGAAGTGGATACCGATGAGTTGATAAAAATTGTAAATCTTTGTAAGATATACGACACCGGAGCTGTGAAAGTGGTAGGACTTAAGAACATCAATCTCACCATAAAAAAAGGCGAATTTGTCGCAATCATGGGACAGTCTGGTTCCGGTAAATCTACACTGATGAATATATTGGGCTGTCTGGATCGTCCGGTACTGGGACACTATTATCTGGACGGAATCGATGTATCGGCTTTAAACCAGGATCAGCTTTCCAAAATCAGGAATCAGAAAATCGGATTTGTATTTCAGTCATTTAACTTAATATCCAGAACTTCAGCATTGAAGAATGTAGAACTTCCCATGACTTATGCTCACGTATTGAAGAAAAAACGTGAGGAGCGGGCAGCAGAACTTCTGGGACGGGTAGGACTGGGAGACAGAACCGGGCATATGCCAAATGAGATGTCAGGCGGGCAGCGGCAAAGAGTGGCGATTGCCAGAGCACTGGCGAACAATCCGCCCCTGATTCTGGCCGATGAACCCACCGGCAACCTGGATACTGCTTCCTCGGTGGAAATTATGGAGCTATTTAGCCGCCTGCATGAAGAAGGAGCCACTGTGGTTGTGGTTACCCATGAAGAGAATATTGCAGAATTTACGAATCGCATTATACGTTTTCGGGATGGAGAGATTATCAGCGATGTAAGAAAAAATAAGCCGGCAGAAATGATAAAGACAACAGAAACGATAAAGCCCGTAGGAAAGGAAGTGGAACAATGCTGATAGAAAATATGAAGATGGCATTTTCCGCTCTAAAAGCCAACAAGATGCGTTCTTTTTTAACCATGCTGGGAATTATCATTGGTATTGGGTCTGTAATTTCAATTGTATCGATTGGTGACACCATGAGGAGTATGTTCACCAGTTTGTATAAAGATATCGGAATTACTCAGACCTATGTTTCCATTGGCTACTGGGTAGATGACAACAGAGAAAGCGATAATTTCACGATGGAGGATCTGGAACGGATCAAGGAGGTATTTGGAGATAAAGTTACATATATTGACAGTGGCGCCAACTCTACCAGTGATGCGATAGCAGGTCGCAGCAAGCTTAAATTCAACCTAACGGGAGTTGCTCATAATTATCAGACGGTGCAGTCGGTCGATATACTTTATGGTCGGTACCTGAATCAGGGAGATATAAAAGGGCGTAAACAGAATGCGGTTATAGATGTGGAAGGTGCCAGAAAACTTTATGGCACAGAGAATGTCGTGGGACGTACATTCCGAACCTCTGTGTATGGAGATATGCAGGAATATACAGTCGTGGGCGTCTATGAAAAAAAGATAAGCGCAATCCAGAAACTGATGATGGGTGGGACAGGAGATACCGGTGCTGCGTTTATTCCGTGGACGATTCTCACAAAACCCAATGAAAGCTTTTACTATTGTCACTTTTTTGCAGACGAACGGATGAGCCAGTCAGAACTCCAAACATTTAATGACGATTTCTTGACATACGTGGCAAAATTAAAGGGCAGGGAGAAAAAAGACTATTATATGCAAAGCGCTTCCAGTGAAATGGGGCAGGTGGATTCCATGATGGCCGGACTATCTCTGGCGGTAGGCGGCATTGCCGCAATCTCTTTGCTGGTAGGTGGAATTGGTATTATGAATATCATGCTGGTGTCGGTGACGGAGCGTACCAGAGAAATCGGTATTAGAAAAGCATTGGGAGCCAGAACGCGAGATGTACTCATTCAGTTCCTCACAGAATCCGCTATTTTATCTGCATGCGGCGGTATGATCGGTGTTTTGCTGGGAGGCGGAATTGTATCGATCATTGGGGCGGTAATCGGGACGCCTGCGGTGATTCGGGCGGATGTTATTATATTAGCGGTCACATTTTCAGCTGTGGTAGGCATCTTTTTTGGCCTTTATCCGGCATCTAAAGCGGCAAAATCCGACCCAATTGATGCTTTACGATATGAATAAAGATAATTCCAAGTGAAAATAAGTGATTCGTGGCAGTTGCATTAATTATTTACAATTTGATGAAAATTTTTATATAGACACTCGCCATTTACCTAAGAGTATGTTATAATGAGGGATATGCTATAGGTAAATAGGGAGTGTTTTTATGCTCAATGAAGAGAAAATTAGACTCATGACAGACATTGCTGTTTTCGAGAAGAAGAACGGACGGAAGATGTCCGGAATCACAGGCTATTTTAAAAATGACTACATCAGCCGGAATATGATAAAGGGTTTTTTAAGTTACACTCTTTGCGGTATGCTGATTCTGGTCATTTGGATTTTATTTAATATGGATTTGTTCCTGAGTACCATCGGATTGGATGCACTGATCTCGGTGGGTAAGAAGATTGTGGTATTCTATGCAGTTGGTCTGGTGCTTTATATGGCACTTGTTTACGCAGTCTATGCCAAAAGGTATGACTATGAGATAAAGAAAAATCGGATTTACACATCAAAACTAAAACATCTGGACAAGCGATATGATTATCACAACCGCTCCAGAGAACTGACCAGGGAGGGAAAACGTATATGATGGAACTTCTTGTGTTTAAGGAGCGGATGAAGACGTTCTATGCTAAAAACAGTGCATTTGTCATTCCGGCGATGAAGTTCATAGTTGCTCTGACTGCACTTTTACTGATCAATAAAAACATCGGATTTATGCCGAGACTGACGAACTTTTTTGTACCGATTGCTCTAGGTCTGGTTTGTGCCTGTATCCCATATGGGGCTATCGCCTTTTTGGTGGGGAGCTTTTTACTGATACAGCTTTATGCAGTGTCACTGGAAGCAGCAGGAATTACATTTGTATTTTTACTGATTGTTATTTTACTTTATTACGGTTTTCAGCCGGGAGACAGTATCTTTCTTTTAATAACGCCGATTTTGTTTTTCTTTAAGATTCCGTTTGTGATTCCTCTGATTGTGGGACTGATGGGAAGTCTTATATCGGTAATTCCTGTAAGCTGCGGTGTGTTCATCTACTATGTGATGATGTATGTCAAACAGAATGTCAGCTTTTTGACCGGAGATGTGCAGACGGAACTGACGCAGGTATTTTCACAGGTAGTAAAGAGTATTATTGGGAACCCGACGATGATTGTTATGCTCATTGCGTTCTGTCTGGCTGTTCTGGTGGTTCACATGGTGAAGAACCTGGCCATTAATTATTCATGGGGAATTGCGATTACAGCAGGGGTGATTGCTCAGCTGTTGGTGATTTTTATTGGTGATTTTAAGTACGATATCGCTATACCCGTTCCGGAACTGGTGATTGGGGTTGCTGTTTCGGCAGCGATTGCAGTGATCTATCATTTCTTTGTATTTGCAGTGGATTATACCAGAACCGAGTATGTACAGTTTGAAGATGATGATTACTATTACTATGTCAAAGCGGTTCCTAAGATCGCAGTGACAAAGCCGGATATCAAAGTTCAGAAGATCAATACGAGGAAAACATCAAAACGTTGAAATTAGCACGTTTTGTATAGAAATAAAGATAAAGCAAAGGTAAAAGAAGATAAAGTAAAGAGGGGGTGACGGCGTGGCAGGATTTTTAAAAGAGATGTATTCATGGATTGCATTTCTACCAAAGATTACATTTAAGAATTTTATAGAGATTGCGATTATTACCATCGTTGTGTATGAAGTACTTGTCTGGATCAAGAATACGAGGGCGTGGACACTTTTAAAAGGAATTCTATTTATTTTAGCTTTTGTACTGCTGGCGGCCGTTATGGAGTTAGATACTATCCTCTGGTTATTGGAGAAGACATCGTATATTGCGGTTACAGCGATCCTCATTATATTTCAACCGGAGCTTCGAAAAGCCTTGGAACAGTTGGGTAGTCGGAATGTACTGACCGGCTTATTTTCCATCGATGACGATAAAAAGAACGAGGATTTCAGTGAGAAGACGATTAATGAACTGGTGAAAGCCAGTTTTGAGATGAGTAAGGTAAAGACCGGTGCGCTGATGGTCATTGAACGCAAGACACCGCTCAATGAGATTGAAAGAACCGGTATAGAAGTGGATGGTATCCTGACCAGCCAGCTTTTAGTTAATATTTTTGAGCATAATACCCCCCTCCACGATGGAGCGGTGGTAATCAGAGGAAATCGTGTCACAGCAGCTACCTGCTACTTGCCTCTTTCGGATAATATGGCGATCAGTAAAGACTTGGGAACCAGGCATAGAGCTGCCGTGGGAGTCAGTGAAACGACGGACAGTATTACGGTAGTTGTGTCCGAGGAGACCGGTCGTGTTTCAGTGGCGTCCGGCGGACAGTTAAAACGAATTTCAGACGGTGACGAGCTTCGCAGAACGCTTTCGATTCTGGTGAAGCAAGGTGAGACCAATATCAACAGATTTAAGATTTGGAAGGGAAGGCGGAAGAATGAAAGAAAAGCTGACTAAGAATCTTGGACTGAAACTGCTCTCCCTATTTTGTGCATTCTTCGTCTGGCTTGCCGTGGTTAACGTCGCGAATCCGGCCAGAGTGGATACGAAAGAAGTTCCGGTGGAGATCATTAATACGGACGTACTGGAACGCTCTAATCTCACCTACGAGATTGTGGGAAAGAAGACAACCGTAATCAGTTACAAGGTGAAAACAAAAGATGCCTATAAAATCAAACCCTCTGATTTCAGAGCTTATGCAGATCTTTCAGAGATGTACGATGTGACAGGGGCAATTCCAATTAAGGTAGAGATCCTTAAGAATGATGAATTATTTCAGACGATGCCATCAGTGAAATCACCGGAAGTGATTAAGATCAAGACAGAGGAAGTTCAGACAAAACGGTTTGAGATACAGGCTAAAACATATGGCAGTCCTTCCGAAGGTTATGTGGCAGGCAAGATTACGATGAATCCGGATTTTGTCTATGTCAAAGGACCAATTTCTCTGGTAGGGCAGATTAATAGTCTGGGTATAGAGTTTAATATTGAGGGCACGGTTGCCGATGTAATAGGGACAGAACCGGTGATATTCTACGATGCGAATGGAAATGCCCTGACTTTGGGCGATTCCGTACAGGCACTCAATGGTGCAGTTGAATATAATATGCAGATTCTAAAGGTGAAGAACCTGCCACTGGACTTTGTTGTGACCGGTGAAGTGAAGGAAGGCTATCGATATACAGGTGCAGAATGCAGCGTGAAGAACGTTCCAATCGCAGGACTGAAGTCAGTATTGGCGCCTCTTAGCAACATCACGATTCAGAATTCGGAGCTCAACATCGAAGGAGCTACAGCTGATAAGGTATGCGAGATTGATTTAGCTTCTTATATTGATTCCAACGTACAGATTGCAGGTATGGACGGCACGAAGATCAAAGTAATTTTAAAGGTAGAGCCGCTTCAGGAAAAAAGCTATGCAATTAATACAAAAGATATCACGCTAGTTGGAAAATCAGACAAGTACACTTACTCGATGGTGAATGACAAGACCGATATCCGAGTGCGTGGACTGAAAGAGGATTTGGACAGTCTTTCCGTAGTAAAGATGAATCTTTCGGTGAATGTATCAGATATGACCCCGGGAATTCACGACGCGAAGGTGACATTACTGCTGGATGATGCTTATGAGATTAAAGAATACCCCAACTGTCAGATTCGTGTGACAGTCAAGGAGGATATGGAACCACAAAGTACAGAGACTGTAAAACAAGCGGAGACTACAGACGCTCCCACGGAACGATAGAATTGGAGATTCAATATGGTAAAGGCAAAGGTCAAAATTAAAAACCCAACCGGTTTGCATTTGCGTCCGGCAGGAATCTTTTGTACAGAGGCTGGAAGGTATCAGTCATCTATTACATTTAGTTATAAGAACTCAATATCAAACGCCAAGAGTGTATTAAGTGTACTTGGTGCTTGTATTAAGTGCGGCGATGAAATCGAGCTCATGTGTGAAGGCGTCGATGAAGAAGCGGCATTGACAGCCATGCTGAAAGCAGTTGACGACGGACTGGGCGAGTAGAAGGTAAATCTGTAAAAGGAGGAACTACAATGGTAAAAGGTGCGGGAGCATCTGCGGGAATCGGCATTGGAAAAGTTGTAATCCTAAAAGATGAGAAACCGGCGATCACGAGGGTTTCAATTACAGATGTAACGGCAGAAAAAGAGCGCTTTAAACACGCATGGGAAATCAGTATAAAAGATATTACATCGTTGATTCAACGAGTATCGTCCGGGGAGAATCATCAAAAGGCAGAAATTTTAAATGGTCATTTGATGCTTCTGCAGGATTCTGTGTTGACTGATGATATCGAGACTACGATAGATAATGAAAAAATATGCAGTGAATTTGCTATTGAGGAGGTCTGCAATCGATATGCAGATCTGTTTGCCGGCATGGAAGATGAACGTATGCAGCAAAGAGCTGCCGATATGAAAGATATAAAGATAAGAATGCAGAATGTGCTTTTAGGCGTTTCACAGGTAGATATATCGGCACTAAAGAAGGGCAGTGTTTTGATTGCTTACGATCTGGCGCCCTCTACTACGGCAGGTATTAATCCCCATAATGTAACAGGGATCGTGACGGAGATGGGCGGTCGAACCTCGCACTCGGCGATTTTGGCCAGGGCACTGGAGATCCCGGCGATTGTAGCGGCTGCGGGGATTCTTAATGAGGCAAATGAAGGCGATGAGATTATCTTTGACGGGGAGACCGGCGAGATATTTATCAACCCGGATTTATCCCTGAAAGAGGAGTATGATGACAAGCGCATCTCATATGAAGAAGAACGAAGAGTATTAAAACAGCAGATTGGAAGACCAAGTATTACAAAAGATGGAATCAGGGTGGAGATCGCTGCTAATATTGGCAAGCCGGAGGATGTAGAGCGGGTACTTTCTTATGATGGGGAAGGAATCGGTCTATTTCGTACGGAATTTTTATTTATGGATCGTACAAAGATGCCAACGGAAGAAGAGCAGTTTGAAGCGTATCGAAGTGTGGCATCTGCCATGCAGGGAAAACCGGTTATAATCAGAACACTGGATATCGGTGGGGATAAAGAGATTCCCTACATGGGTCTTAAGAAAGATGAAAATCCATTTTTGGGATACCGGGCCATCCGCTTTTGCTTGGGAAGAAAAGAGGACGTATACCGTCCACAGCTTCGTGCCCTGCTTCGTGCCGGGACATATGGGAACATTAAGATTATGATTCCGATGGTGACCTGTCTGGAAGAAGTGAGAGAGACCAAACGCTTAATTTCAGATATTATGAGGGAATTAGATGAGAATCATATTGAATATAGAAACGATATCCCGGTGGGGATTATGGTGGAAACGGCAGCGGCATCTTTCATGGCAGATGCATTTGCAAAAGAGGTGGATTTCTTCAGTATCGGGACCAACGATCTGACTCAATATACGATGGCGGTAGACCGCAGTAATGAAAAAGTATCTTATTTGTATTCTGCATTTAATCCCGCCGTCCTTAGGAGTATTCGTCATATCATCGAATGCGGACATAAAGAGGGGATTATGGTTGGCATGTGTGGTGAAGCGGCTGGTGATCCGCTTATGATTCCACTTTTGCTAGCCTTTGGATTGAATGAATTCAGTATGAGTGCACCTTCTATGCTAAAAGCCAGGAAGCTTATTACAGGCTATCATACTGAGAAATTAAAAGAGATGGCCGATGAGGTCATGCAGCTGGTGACAGCGGATGAGATCGAGCAGTTTATGATGAAATTTACAGGACTGCAGACTTTAAAGGATAAACGATTATGACAGTATATTTACTATGTTATGCAGCGGCATATTTATTTGCTAAAAGTGGTCACTATTATTTGTCTGGGATTGGACTTATGGCAGCAGCCATTTATTTGTACTATAAAGATTATAAAAAATCAGGCAATATCCTCCATCTCAGAGGTTTATTTGCCTTATCCTGGGTGGGCGGACAAGGTATCGCCTGTCTAAAATTAAGTAAATTGAGCACCGAGTGGACGCTTACGACATGGCTCTGTTTCCTGTTGGCATTCACAGTATTCTGGTTGGTCTTTGAACAGTTGAGCCGATATATGGGAGATGTGAATCGAAATGATAGAAGACGAAAGGATTTTCGCAGTTTAGAATCGTCTGTATTTCTCTGCGTCTGCGGAATTACAATTATTTCTTTTGGTTGTTTTCTAATTGAAGCGATGGTTCTTGGATATGTACCGCTGCTTTTGCGAGGGGTACCTCATGCTTACTCGTATTTTCATCTTCGGGGTATTCACTATCTCACCGTATCCTGTGTCCTGGTACCGGCATTGTCTGTTATCTGGTTTTGTTCTAATTGCGGCAGAGACCGGGGGAAAAACGGAGTGATGTTACTGATGGATATCATAGCACTTATGGTGCCGATTCTCTGTGTATCCAGATTTCAATTAATTATGGCTGTGATTTTGGCCATTCTTACTTATATTCTCATGGATCATCGGGTGCAGTTTCGCTATGTGGCAGGTGCCATATTGGCATTGGTGCCTCTTTACCTGATTTTGACTGTGGCCAGAAGTCATGATGTCACATATCTCAATGGCATTTTTGAAATGAAAAACAGTCATACCCCTATCTTTATTACCCAGCCATATATGTATGTAGCCAATAATTATGACAATTTTAATTGTCTGGTGGAAGGACTTTCGTCTCATTCATGGGGACTTAAGATGGCAGCCCCACTGTGGACATTCTCAGGGCTTAAATTTGTATTTCCTGTTCTGACTGATTTTCCACTGTTTATTACGAAGGAAGAATTAACAACGCTGACCATGTTCTACGATGCCTATTATGACTTTGGCATAGTAGGGGTGTTTGGCTTTTCCGCCATAGCGGGAGCTGTATCTTACGCTCTGATGCGAATGATGAAAGAACTCAGAAACCCAATTGGCTATGTGTTTTATGCACAGTTTGCCATGTATCTGTTACTTTCATTTTTTACTACATGGTTTAGTAATCCTACCACTTGGTTCTATTTTGCAGTTACGGCGGTACTGGCATTTGTGATAGACCGGAAATGGGGAGACCGGGGATGGAGAAGTACAAGAAGGGGGTACCGATGATGATGATTTCCGAAAAGATGATGCCGCTCGTGCAGAATAATTCTGCAATTAGGATGATGTTTGAAGAGGGAAAAAAGCAGGCGGCCGTATATGGTGCTGACCATGTCTTTGATTTTAGCCTGGGCAATCCCAGCGTACCGGCACCGGAAGCGGTGAACCGGGCGATTGTGGATATTTTAAATGAAGAAGATTCTTTATTTGTGCATGGATATATGAGCAATGCGGGTTATGAAGATGTGAGGGATGGGATTGCAGCGTCTCTCAACCGTCGGTTTGGCACATACTTTCACAGAGATAATATTCTGATGACCGTGGGAGCCGCCGGGGGACTTAATGTCATTCTGAAAATACTTTTAAATCCCGGTGATCAGGTCATTACATTTGCACCGTATTTTGTAGAGTATGGTTCCTATGTGAGAAATTATGATGGAGAATTGGTGGTGGTGCCGCCTAATACCGTGGATTTTCAACCGAATTTAAAACAATTCGAAGAGAAAATCACTAAAAAGACGAAAGCTGTTATTATTAATACACCTAACAATCCGACCGGCGTCATATATTCGGAAGAGACGATTAAAAAAATCAGCGCTATTTTGCAAAAAAAAGAAAAAGAACTGGGGATATCGATTGTTCTGATTTCTGACGAGCCATATCGGGAATTGGCCTATGACGGGGTCGAGGTTCCTTATGTAACCAAGTATTATCATAATACGGTAATTTGCTATTCTTATAGTAAATCGCTGTCACTGCCCGGAGAACGCATCGGCTATCTGGTGATTCCGGATGAGATGGAAGAAGGCGGGGATGTCTTTCGTGCAGCGGTCATAGCGAATCGGGTGTTGGGAAGTGTCAATGCACCATCGCTGATGCAGCGAGTGATTTTACGCTGTTTAGAAACGCCGGTCAATGTGGAAGCTTATGATAAGAATCGGATCCTGTTATATGATCATTTGATTGAATATGGTTTTGAATGTATCAGACCGGAAGGCGCTTTTTATCTATTTATGAAGAGTCCAATAGACGATGAAAAAGAGTTTTGTGAAACAGCAAAGCGTTTTCATGTATTAGTGGTTCCGGGAAGTTCATTTGCCTGTCCGGGGTATGTAAGGATTGCTTATTGTGTTTCGTATGAAAAAATCCAACGCTCCCTTCCTGCATTTAAGGAAATCGCAGAATATTATCATTTGGGTTAATGAAAGAGGTGTTCTTATTGGATAATGTAAAGAAATACCTGCGTGTCATGCTGAATATTGTGATTCCTCTGATCGGAATCTACCTTGTATGCGTATGGGGACCGAAGATTCTGCTCTTTTTTCTCCCATTCGTGATTGGGTGGATTATTGCTTTGGTTGCTAATCCATTGGTACGCCTTTTGGAACGCCGGCTGAAGATTGTGCGCCGTCACAGTTCCGTGATTATCATTATCAGTGTTTTGGGAATTGTGATTGTGGGCACTTATTTAATCCTCAGCCGCTTATACGTGGAGTTATACGGATTCCTTAAGGATTTACCAATTATTTATGATGATATGGTAACAGACATTATGGGAGCACTGGAAAATAGTCGGAGATTGTTCGAATTCCTGCCGGATAATGTAGAATCGGTCTTGAATGAATTTTCACAAAATCTGGGCGGTTATATAGGTACATTTTTCTCGGGACTGGCAGCTCCTACGGTGGAAATAGCAGGTAATGTTGCCAAGGGAATTCCCAACGCACTGGTCTATACGGTTATTACTATATTTTCTGCCTATATTTTTATTGCAGAGCAGGATCGGATTATGTTCTGGATCAAGGAACACGCACCGAAGTTCATGCTGCGCTACCTGGTCTATTTGAAAAAAGATGCCAAGGGCCTGATCGGCGGTTATTTTTTGGCACAATTTCGAATTATGTTTGTTATAGGACTTGTCATGACGGCCGGACTCCTGATTTTGGGTGTGAAATACGGTGCGGTATTGGCAATTCTCATTACGATTTTAGATTTTCTTCCAATCTTTGGCACCGGAACGGTTCTGATTCCATGGGGCATTGTTAAACTGTTCACCGGTGAATATGCTTATGCGGCCGGATTGATTTTACTCTATATCACAACGCAGGTGGTGCGCCAGGTGATTCAACCTAAGATCATGGGAGATACGATGGGACTTTCTCCACTGCTTACTTTGTTTTTAATGTACCTGGGCTATAAGTTCGCCGGAATAGCCGGTATGATTTTTGCAGTGCCGGTAGGGTTGGCAGTCATTAATTTTTACCGTTATGGGATATTTGATTCTCTGATTGATAATGTTAAAATTCTGATTCATGATATCAATGAATTCAGAAAAGGATAAACCGGGAAAGTCAGATAAATCAGGAAAACAGCATAATTTATAAGGTGAGATAAATCAGAAAAGTCAGAAAAGTCAGATTGGATATTGGTGGAAATAAAAAGATATTTGCGATATAATAGAAAATAGACAACAAGTAATAAATGAAAATCCGGAAGATGGGGAGGCTACAACGATGAAAAGTGTTAAATTAGAAAAATATCATTGCATGGGAAATGATTATCTCGTTTTTGACCCAAATAAGAATGAACTTGAGCTTACCAAAGAGAATATAAAATTAATTTGTAACCGTAATTTTGGTATCGGTTCTGATGGAATTATGGCGGGTCCTTATCTGGATGAAGAGAAGATGTATGTCAAAATTCTAAATCCGGATGGAAGCGAAGTAGAGCAAAGTGGTAATGGTATGAGCATCTTTGCCAAGTATCTAAAAGATGCCGGTTACGTGCAGAAATCCAATGTTTCCTGGATGACTTTAGGTGGTGAAGTAAGTGTTTACTACCTGAATGAAGAGGGAACCAGAGTGAAAATTTCCATGGGGAAACCTACTTTTTGGAGCGATGAGATTCCGGTGACGGGAGAACGCCGCGAGATGGTAAATCAAACCATGGTATTTGGAAAGATTCCGTATATTACTACCTGTGTATCTATTGGAAATCCTCACTGTGTTATCTGGATGAATGAGATATCCAAGGAATTAGTCTGTCGCATCGGAGAACATTCGGAGAATGCAGATTGTTTCCCAGATAAGGTAAATACCCAGATTTTGAATGTATTGGATCGGACGAATATCCAGATCGAGATCTATGAGAGAGGAGCCGGTTATACATTGGCTTCGGGAAGCTGTGCCTGTGCAGCAGCCAGTGCTGCATATAAACTGGGATTGGCCGACAATAAGATGTATGTGCATATGCCCGGCGGAACATTGGAAGTGGAGATCAAAGAAGATGGCGTGATTTATATGGTAGGCGAAGTGGGCTATGTGGGACGCATTACGTTAGGGAATGAGATGGCGGAAAAACTGCGGGCTCTGTAATTCGAAAGAGGGAAAATAATGAAATTCACGAAGATGCAGGGACTGGGCAATGACTATGTCTATGTCAATTGTTTTGAAGAAAAGGTAGCAGATCCGTCTGCCGTGGCGATTACAGTCAGTGACCGACATTTTGGAATTGGCTCCGATGGGCTGATATTAATCAAACCATCCACAGTGGCAGACTGCCAGATGGATATGTATAATCAGGATGGTTCTCGCGGCGCGATGTGCGGCAATGGAATCCGATGTGTTGGTAAATACGCATATGACCATCATATTGTGGATAAGACGAATATATCCGTGGAGACAGCTTCCGGAATCAAGTATTTAGATATGAAGATCCGGGATGGAAAGGTAGCGACGGTTACGGTGGATATGGGAGAACCGGTTCCGACCTCGGAACTATTCGAACCGATTACAGTAGATGGAAAAGACTATGAATTTATCGGAATTTCTATGGGGAACCCCCATGCGGTAGTATTTGTAGAGGATGTGAATGCTCTTAAGATAGAAGACATCGGACCCGGATTCGAACACCACCGGCGATTTCCTGACCGAACGAATACGGAATTTATCCAGATCGTGGATCGCAGCCATATTAAGATGCGTGTCTGGGAGCGCGGCTCGGGAGAAACATTAGCCTGTGGTACTGGAACCTGTGCCAGTGTTGTCGCCTGCAGTTTGGCAGACTATACCGATGATACGGTAGAGGTGGAGCTGTTGGGTGGAACTCTGACCATCACATGGGATCGTGAGAAGAACCGAGTGTTCATGACCGGACCGGCGGTAGAGGTATTTCACGGGGAGATATAGGATACTATAGGATAGAAAAGTAAAGAATAGAAAAATAAAGAATAGAAAATAAAGAATAGAAAAATAAAGAATAGAATTATGACAACAGTAAGGCGTCTTTTTCATATGATATTGTATCCGTAACGGGTAATTTATTTTATGAGAAAGGAGCCTTTCTTTTGGACAAAAAAAGGAGAGTCGTGATAGATGCCGGGCATGGTGGAGCCATTGATCCCGGAGCGATATATTATGGAAGACAGGAAAAGGACGATAATTTAAGGCTGGCACTGGCAATAGGAGATATTTTAGAAGAAAATGGGGTAGAGGTGGTCTATACAAGGGTCACGGATGTCTATGATACACCGTATGAAAAGGCGGAAATGGGAAATAATGCAGAAGCGGATTATTTTGTATCCATCCATCGCAATGCGGCCGAGAAACCGGGAGGCGCTTCGGGAACGATGACGTTGGTGTATCAGGATGAAGGGGTTCTGCGAGAACTGGCTCGTTCAATTAACGAAGAGCTGGGTAAAACAGGATTTACCGATCTGGGGGTAGTGGAGCGTCCGGGACTGGTGGTACTTCGAAAAACAAAAATACCGGCAGCATTGGTGGAAGTGGGATTTATTGATAATCCGATAGATAATCGAAAATTTGATGAAAAATTTCCGGAAATTGCCGATGCTATTGCGACGGGAATTCTTAACTTGCTTAATAAACAGGAAAAAAAGGAAGGGTTCTATGTCGTACAGACGGGAGCTTACCGAGTGCAGTCGTTGGCAGAACAGCAGTTGATTCAGCTTCAATCGGAAGGATACCCGGCTTATCTTGTCTATGCCAATGGATATTTTTATGTGAGGGTCGGGGCGTACAAAGAACTGGACAATGCAGTTGAGATGGAAAAAAAACTGCGTAGAGCGGGATATAATACGCTGATGGTGACATCATAAAATAGCGTGAAATCATCAGGATTTAATGGAATAAAAGATGGAATTGTGTTATACTGATTTCAAAGAAACAGTTGTTACGAATAGCAGCGAAAGAGAAAGGGGAGTCTTACTATGGCAGGGAAGAAACTGATTATAACCATTGGCAGGCAATACGGAAGCGGCGGTGCCGAGACCGGAAAACGATTAGCCGAAGAACTGGGAATTGGATTCTACGATAAGAATATTTTGCGTATGAATTCAGATGAAAGCGGAATCAAGGAGAGTTATTTTCATCTGGCGGATGAAAAGGCAGGTAATCGGTTACTTTACAAGATTGTGAGTAGTTTGATCCCCGAAAGAGGTGCCCCATCTTTTGGCGCTGATTTAATCTCAGCGGACAACTTGTTTAGGTTCCAGTCAGAAGTGATTAAGAAATTAGCGGCAGCGGAATCCTGCGTCATAATTGGGCGATGCGCAGACTATATATTGGAGGGGATGGAAGGTCTGGTGCGCGTATTTTTATATGCAGATATGCCGGCCAGAGAAGCCAGAATCCGTTCAAAGGATTTTTATGAGCCCAAAGAAGTAGAGAAGAATATCAAGCGAATTGACAAGGAACGCCGCGATTATCATCGGTATTATACCGGGCGGGACTGGGAAGATTTAGGTAATTATGATTTAATCGTTAATACCGGAACGATTGGTGTGGATGGCGCGGTTCAGGTGATTAAGAATTATCTGGAGGTTCTGGGATATAGTTTAGGTGAGATAGAGAAGTAAAGCATGGTATAGAAGTGCAGAAGTACAGAAATGTGGAAGTGTGCAAGTGCAGAAATGTGGAAGTGCAGAATGGTGTAGAAATAGAAGATAGTAAAAAGCCGGGAAGCAGCGGTGTATGTTCATAAGAAATGTTCGCTGCTATCCCGGCTTTTATTGGGTTAAGCAAATAAAACGAAAGAAGTTACAAGAAATCAATCTTTTTTGTGTTTTCCTATATTGCTTTGCAACATTATATCGTCTATAATAACGAAGTTCAGAAGACGATGCTCTTTTAGGGCGATGTTGTATGAAGAGGAGAACAATATGCATTATCAAGCAGATATTAAAAAAATGAATACAAATAAGAATTTATTTATGATGTCAATTCCGATTTTTGTGGAGTTGATGCTGCAACTTTTAGTGGGAAATGTGGATCAAATTATGGTGAGCCGGGTATCACAGACATCGGTGGCCGCCATTGTCAATGCCAACCAGATCATGAATTTGGTCATTATTGTGTTAAGTATGGCTGCAACTGCGACTACTGTGATTTTATCACAGTATCTGGGGGCAAATGATCAGGTGAATATCTCTAAGACTTGTATGGTTTCACTGGTCATGATCACGGTAGTGGGACTGGTGTCTACGGTCATTGTCTTTGTCGGATATGGTTCAATCTATAGGGCAATCCGCATACCGGAAGAGGTGTTTGACGAAGCGGCATTATACCTCCTGATCGTTGGTGGATTTATCGTAGTACAGGGACTGTATTTAACTTTTTCATCGATTATCCGAGCATTTGCTATGATGAAAGAAGTCATGATGGTGTCGATTGTTATGAATGTCATGAACATTATTGGAAATGCGATTCTTATCAATGGCTGGTTTGGCCTGCCAAAGATGGGAGCCATCGGAGCAGCTATTTCTACGGATATCAGTAAATTAGTGGGACTTGTTCTGATGATTCTGTTATTTATGAAGAGAACCAATGTGAAACTGGGCATCCGCTATCTGCAGCCATTTCCTGTGCAGATTCTAAAAAAACTCTGCCGTTTGGCGATTCCTTCAGGAGTGGAAAGCCTTTCTTATAATATGTCTCAGATGTGCATTCTGGGAATTGTCAATAGTTTTGGAACACTGGTCACGGTAACGAAGGGGTATTGCAGTATTTTTGCAAATCTCTCTTATGTATATGCTATAGCACTGGCTTCAGCGACCCAGATTGTATTGGGGTATTTGATTGGAAGTAAGAAGGTTGATCTGATTCAGAAACGGGTGAATGCGACGACAAAGGTCGCACTGTGTGCCTGCGTGGGAATGGCGGTGCTCTTATATCTGGGCAGTGATTACATTTTTCTGATGTTTACGGATGATCCTGAGATATTACTGCTGGGAAAACGAGTTCTATTTATAGAGATATTTTTGGAAATCGGACGGGCAATTAATATTGTTATGACAAAATGTCTGATTGCGGTGGGAGATGCGGTTACTCCTACGGTGGTGGGCGTGATTTTTCAATGGGGTGTGGCATTTGCAGGTGCCTGGCTGTTCGCAACGGTATTTCATTGGGGATTGGAAGGCGTCTGGATTGCGATGACGATTGATGAGTGTATCCGCGGTTTGATTTATATGATACATTTCAAAAAAGGGCGTTGGAAAAAAATGTTTCGAAGTGTGGAAACAGATACTTTATAAAAGACAAATATTTCGGTAAGAACCGGATGAAAAAGGGAGAGCAAAATGGACAAGCGTGAATACGGAAAGAAAGAAAACGGAAATAAGAGAAGCGGCGGATTTGGTGCAGGTAGAAGCGGAGCTGGCGCGGGAAGAAGTGGGGCTGGTGCAGGCGCGGGAAGAAATGGAGCCGGTGCAGGAAGAAGCGGAGCAGGCGTGGGAAGAAGCGGAGCCGGTGCAGGAAGAAGTAGCGAGACTGGGAGCAGTTCGGGACGTGGTTTTGGTGCAGGGAGAAACAGCGAAACGGGGAGCAGTTCGGGACGTAGTTTTGGTGCAGGAAAAAGTGGAAACGGTGCGGGCAGAAGTTGGAGAAGTGAAGGCAGCGAGAGAACCGGTGGAACTGGAAGAAGTGATAGAAATGGTGAAAGCGGGAGATTGGAAAGAGCCGCCGGAGAGACAAGAAAAACAACGGGATGGGGCGATTCCGGTAAAAAGGAATATGGAAAGAAAGATTTTGGAAAGAAGGAGTTTGGAAAGAAAGATTTTGGAAAGAAAGAGTACGGTAAGAAAGAGTTTGGAAAGAAAGAGTACGGTAAGACAGATTCAGGAAACCGTGAATACGGTAAAAAGGAATATGGTAAATCAGAAACCGGAAAAGGCGATTTTGGAAAACGTGAATATGGTAAGAAAGAATATGGGAAATCTGAGTTTGTAAGAGGGGAATCCGGAAGAGGAGACTCTGAGAAACGTGAATATGGAAAGAAAGATTTTGGAAAGAAAGAATACGGTAAAAAAGAGTATGGTAAGAACGATTCCGGAAAACGAGAATATGGGAAGAGTGATTCTGGGAAACGTGAATACGGGAAGAATGATTCCGGGA
>JAVWRQ010000028.1:0-1807 GCA_036634775.1 Clostridium sp. | reverse complement strand
GGGAAACGTGAATACGGGAAGAATGATTCTGGGAAACGTGAATATGGCAAGAGTGATTCTGGGAAACGTGAATACGGACGGAAAGAAACAGGAAGAAGTGAATCCGGAAAGAGGACACCGGGAAAGAGTGATTCGGGAAGAAGTGCATCAGGTAGAAGCACTTCCGGAAGAAGAGAGTTTGGAAAGAAAGATTCCGGGAAACCGGGATCGGGAAAAGACGGACCCGGAGAACTAAATCCTGATTATGATGTTAAAATTGAAAATAAAAATGAACGAAGCACGGGGAAATTGTGCCCCGTTTATAAGCAATGTGGTGGATGCCAACTTTTACATCTTCCATATAGAAAACAGCTGGAACAAAAACAGCAGATGATGGAAGAATTATTGGGGGGACTTTGTACAGTAAAACCAATTATTGGAATGAAAGATCCATTTCATTATAGAAATAAGGTACATGCGGTATTTGATCATGATAAAAGAGGGCAGGCACTTTCCGGCGTTTATAAGGAAGGGACTCATTTGCTAATACCGGTGGAGCGGTGCATGATTGAAGATGAAAAAGCGGATGAAATTATTGGAACAATTAGGGGGATGCTGCATTCGTTCAAGATTTTAACGTATGATGAAGATACAGGCTATGGCTTTTTCCGCCATGTGTTGGTGAAACGTGGATTTGCTACCGGTGAGATTATGGTAGTTCTCGTGACGGCATCTCCTATTTTCCCATCAAAGAGCAATTTTGTAAAAGCTTTGTTGGCAAAACATCCTGAAATTACGACAATTATTCAAAATGTCAATGACCGAATTACTAATATGGTACTGGGAAATAAGGAACATGTGCTCTATGGAAAAGGCTATATTGAAGATGAACTTTGCGGATATCGTTTTCGGATTTCATCCAGATCATTTTACCAGGTGAACCCGATTCAGGCAGAGGTGCTCTATAAAAAAGTTTTGGAGCTGGCTAAATTAACGGGAAAAGAAACGGTTCTGGATGCTTATTGTGGTGTAGGAACGATTGGCATGTTCCTTAGCAAATATGCAGCGCAGGTAATTGGCGTGGAATTAAATAAGGATGCTATGAATGATGCTGTTCAGAATGCAAAACAGAATGATGTAAAGAATATTCAATTTTACTGCAATGATGCTGGGAAGTTTATGACCGATATGGCAGGCAGAGGCGAAAAGGTGGATGTGGTAATTATGGATCCACCAAGAAGCGGCAGTACGAAGGAATTTATCGATGCGGTAGCACTTATGGGACCGGATCGGGTAGTATATGTATCTTGTGGTCCGGAGTCGCTGGAACGGGATTTGAGAATGTTCAAGGACAAGGGATATCGTGGAAGTGAGGCTTGGCCGGTGGACATGTTCCCGGAGACGAAACACGTGGAGTGTGTTTGTTTGCTGACCCGTACTGACAAGTAATAGTGCCGAAAATGCCCTAAACAGGGCATTTTAGCAAGATAGAGAAAAATCATTATGTCCGCCCAAAATTCAGCATATGGAAAAACGATAACCGAATACACTCAAATCCAGTGTTTATAAGGGTTGACCGATTGTTGCGATATGGCTTGGGGAGTGCATAGGACTGCTGGCATAGTGGGAGTGTGTAGTGTTGTTGACAGCAATTTGAGGGTTTTAATAGTAATTCTAAGTTGCGTGTTTAAGGTAGATTTCATTCAAAATTGAAATAGACTACTCACTATTGAGACGGTTTTGCTATTATGATGATTAGGCTATTTTGGTAGATTGGAGGTGCGGTATGGAATATAATCCGAGAGTTCAAATAATTCCGGCAAAGCCA
>JAVWRQ010000027.1:0-29813 GCA_036634775.1 Clostridium sp. | reverse complement strand
AAATAAAAAATTATAGCTTTTTAAACTCCGTCTGATGCCCCGGCTGGGTCATCGACATCATGTCCAAACTTTCATCTAACTGCTCTTTTGTCATAAGACCTTCCTGGAGCACCAATTCTCTCACCGAAATGCCGGTGGTCAGGCACTTATGGGCGATGTCCGAAGACTTCTTATAACCGATATAGGGACACAGAGCAGTAGCCAGAGCAACGCTGGATTCGACCAGAGCACAGCAACGCTCACGGTTGGCACCGATATCCACGATACAGTTATCAATCAGAGTTTTTACTGCCTCGGTCAGCGTATCAATGGATTCAAAAATATTATAAAAGATGACCGGCTCAAAAGCATTCAGTTCCAACTGTCCGGCTTCGGCGGCCATGGTCACGGTCACGTCATTACCAATCACATTAAACGCCACTTGATTGACAACTTCCGGAATGACCGGGTTGATTTTACCGGGCATAATCGAAGAACCGTTCTGTCTCGGCGGAAGCGTAATCTCGCCCAGACCCGTCTTTGGGCCACTGGATAGGAGGCGTAGGTCATTACAAATCTTCGACAGATTGACGGCGCAAGTCTTTAAAACAGAAGAAACATGGACAAAACCATCCAAATTCTGTGTGGCGTCAAAGAGATCCTCAGCTTGACTGCAGGTGGTGCCACATACCAGATTAATGTCTTTTATAATGTGAAACAGGTAAATAGGATTGACATTAATCGCAGTGCCCACCGCGGTAGCACCGATATTCAAAATCCGCATATCATCCTGTACCAGAGTAATCCGCTGAATATCACGGGAAATGACCGCAGCATAGGCCTCAAAAGATTGACCTAATCGAATCGGAACAGCGTCCTGCAGCTGGGTACGTCCCATCTTTACCACATCGTCAAACTCTACTGATTTTATCATCATCGCCTGATGAAGACGCTCTAATTCAGCAGTCAGTTTTGGCAAAAGTTCCAATATCGTCAGCTTCCCGGCAGAAGGAATCACGTCGTTGGTAGACTGCGCCATATTGACATGATCATTGGGGTTCACAATCGAATAATCCCCCTTTTCACCACCCATAATCTCGATGGCACGGTTGGCAATTACTTCATTTGCATTCATATTCGCAGATGTTCCCGCTCCGCCCTGAATCACATCCACAATAAACTGATTATGTAATTTACCGGATATAATCTCATCGCATGCGGCTACAATAGCCTCGCCAATGTCCTTTTGTAAAACGTGGGCAGTCATGTTCGTGTAGGCAGCCGCTTTCTTGATTTTCACTAGATTGTTAATAAACGAGATGTGAAGAGGACGTCCTGTGATATTAAAATTTTTCTTGGCACGCAGGGTCTGTACCCCGTAGTAAGCTTTAGACGGGACTTCCATACTTCCGATGGAATCGGATTCGATTCTGACATTCATAGTGGCCTTCTCCTTAATATTCGTTTGTGTAATAAACTTTCAATAATTATAACATGATTGGTAAGATAGGTAAAGCAAACGACAGCGAATTAAAAAACAAATACATTATAAAAACTTAATTGAAAGTTAATTGAAAGAAAATCCGGAATATGCTATACTATGAACACTTAGCGAGGTTTCTCACGAGCTTAGTGAGAATGCACATCTGGACACTTAGTGAGGTCTTTCACGAGCTTAGTGAACATGATATACTATGAACACTTAGCGAGGTTTCTCACGAGCTTAGTGAGAATGATGGATAGAGCAATACTGAAAGATATAATGGTTGGAGAGGGAGCGTACAGCAGAGGATGAAGAAATTATTAGTAGTAGTGGATATGCAGAACGATTTTATTAATGGTTCTTTAGGGACGAAAGAGGCAGAGGGGATTGTGCCGGCTGTGAAGGCCAAGATAGAGCAGTATGAGGCCGAAGGCGAAGACGTGGTATTTACCATGGATACACATTATGATAATTATATGGAGACACCGGAAGGACGAAAACTGCCGGTACAGCATTGTATACAAGGAACAGAAGGATGGAAACTTTCTCCGGAACTGGCTGGATTTAAGGGAAAACGTTTTGAAAAACCTACCTTTGGCAGCGTGGAATTAGCTCGATTTGTAGGGAATAAAGACTATCAGTCAATCGAATTAGTTGGACTTTGCACCGATATTTGTGTTATTTCCAATGCGCTTTTGTTAAAGACCGTTCGACCGGGAACCGATATCTCTGTAGACACTGCCTGCTGCGCCGGTGTGACTCCGGAGAGCCACAGGAACGCAATCGAAGCAATGAGGATGTGTCAGATCGATATTAAGTAAGAGAGATCCTCATAGAAATTTGGATAGGAGATATTTACGCAGTCGGCTGAGATGATTTCAGTCGAACCTTCTGAAACTAAGGCAGTTATAGCAAAGGTCATCGCGATGCGGTGATCTTTTTTGCTGTCAATGACGGCTCCGTGAAGAGGCCGGCCACCATGAATCACCATCCCATCTTCGGTTTCTATCACATCGGCACCCATGGCAGTTAAATTCTTCACCATAACGGCAATGCGGTTAGATTCTTTTACTTTTAGTTCGGCTGCATCGCGAATAATCGTAGTGCCTTCGGCAAAGCAGGCCATGGCTGCAATCATTGGCAGTTCATCAATGAGCGTTGGGATGATATCCCCCTCAATGATGGTGCCATGTAACTGGCTGGATTGAACCAGAAGGTCAGCGGTGGGCTCTCCATGAATATTTTGATTCATCAGAGTAATTGCCCCACCCATTTGTCTGCATACGCGGAGTATTCCGTCTCTGGTGGGATTGATTCCCACATGTTTAATGAGAATCTCGGAATTTGGGACCATCAGCCCGGCCGCTATAAAGTAGGCGGCTGACGAGATATCTCCCGGCACATCAATTTTTTGACCAAATAGTTCATCGGCAGGGTGCAAGATCGCGGTTGTCCCTTCCGTACGTACATCGGCACCAAACATAGACAACATCAGTTCACTGTGGTTGCGGGAAATATAAGGTTCAGTTACCTTAGTAATTCCTTCTGCATAAAGTCCTGCTAAAAGAATCGCTGATTTTACTTGGGCAGACGAGACCGGAGAAGAATAATGGACTCCATGGAGGGCAGTTCCTGTAATCAATAGAGGCGCGCAGTCATTTGCACGAATACTTTCAATATGTGCGCCCATCGCGGAAAGAGGTGCGATGATTCGCCGCATGGGACGCGTTTGTATGGATTCATCACCGGTCAGTGTTACGTCAAAATCCTGTGCGGACAGAATACCCGAGATGAGTCTGGTCGTAGTCCCGCTGTTTCCGCAGTCTAAAACAGAGTCTGGTGCAGTCAGTCCCCGCAGACCATGTCCATGCACTAGCACGGTATCATGGTGATTCTCAATGGAAATTCCCATCTTAGAAAAACAGGCAATCGTAGAAAGACAATCGGCTCCTTGTAAAAAACCGTGAATTTCGGTGGTTCCCTTGGCAATGGCTCCCAGCATCACACCTCGGTGGGAGATGGATTTATCCCCGGGAACGGTCACTTCGCCGTGCAGATGCAGGGCTTTTGAAAAAATCATAGATCATATCCTCCTCTATCCGGGAAGTAATGTATAGTTATAGTCTTTTAACCGATCGTGAGCGGCAGTAAGAGCTTCTTCGTCATAAAAGGTAATGCGCAAGGCACCTTCGCCGTGTTCCCGATTGTGACTGATTCCGATGTTTTTAATACTGATTCCTTTTCCCGATAAGATGGCAGAAATAATGGCAATCGCACCCGGTTCATCAATAATATCGACCGAAAAAGAATAGTCCGGTGTTACGGAGCCCTTTGAGTGGTCAGAAAAAGAATTCCTGTAATTCTTTGAAGATTCAAATAAGTCATAAAAAGAGTCTGAATTTCGCTGTTGTACTTCTTCCAGAACCTGTTGAAGCGATTGAATATACCGCTCTAAAATGACGGAAATATTATCGCTGTTGGTCATGCAGATCTGTTCCCACATAACGGGAGATGCAGAGGCAATTCTGGTAATATCTTTAAATCCACCGGCAGCCAACCGCTTCATATTCTCATTCTCATCATCTGAATCGTGAACCAGATTGACGAGGCTGGAGGCTACAATATGGGGCAGATGAGAGATGGCGGCTACGATAAAATCGTGCTTTTTATAATCCATGACCACAGGAATCGCACCAATTGATTTGGCAACATCCGTCAATCGTTCCACATAAATGGGTGAAGTTTTTTGGGTAGGTGTAATTATATAATAGGTATTTTCCAACAAATGATTGGAGGAATTTTCATAGCCTGTTTTTTCAGAACCGGCCATAGGATGTCCGCCAATAAAATATTCCTCCATATGCAAAGCAGCGACGGTTTCATGAATATTTGTCTTAGTACTGCCTACATCGGTCACAATGGCACCTTTTTTTAAAAATAGTTTAATTTTCAGAAGATAATCAGAATTATATTCTACAGGAGTGCACAGGAAAATGATATCACAGGCAGATAAGTGTCCATCAATTCCATCTAAGATCACATCGATGGTGCCCTCTTTTTTTGCCTGTACCAGTGTCTCCCGTGTTCTCATATAGGCCATAATGGTTATGTGGGGGACACTGCGTTTTAATCCTCTGGCGATAGAGCCGCCAATTAATCCCAGACCAATAAAACCAACCGTTAAATCCTGCATTCGCTTTCCTCCATAAATCAAATCTTATCGGTTGAGGGTACGCTGTGAAAGTCCCGCATAGGGAACGAGGCGCTCCATCAGACCATCAAATTCATCAAAAGTGAGAGACTGGGGTCCATCGGAAAGTGCTTTCTCCGGGCAAGGATGTACTTCAATCATCAACCCATCGGCACCTACGGCAATCGCGGCTTTAGAAAGTGGTTCCACATAAGCTCTGACACCGGTCGCATGGCTGGGATCTACAATAATCGGGAGGTGAGTTTTCTGACGCAGTACCGGTACAGCACTCAAATCCAGTGTATTTCGGGTAGATGTCTCATAGGTACGGATTCCGCGTTCACATAACACGACATGTTCGTTGCCTTCTGCCATGATGTATTCGGCGGCGTTCAGCCATTCATCAATCGTAGCAGAAAGACCGCGTTTTAGTAATATAGGAAGAGATGTTTTTCCTGCCTCTTTTAAAAGCTCAAAGTTCTGCATGTTTCTGGCACCAATCTGCAGCATATCCACATATTGGACAGCCGAGTCAATCGCATGGGCACTGGTAACCTCACAGATGACGGATAATCCGGTAGCTTCTCTGGCTTCCTGCATGTACTTAAGACCTTCTGTCTCCAGACCCTGGAACGAATAAGGAGAAGTTCTGGGTTTGAACGCACCGCCGCGCAGAAAGGTAGCACCGGCTTTTTTAACTGCAAATGCAGTGTCTAAAAGCTGTTTACTGCTTTCGATAGCACAGGGGCCGGCCATCACGGTAAGTGTGCCGGGACCGATCGTTGTGTTTTTCATCTGGATCATCGTGGGTTCCGGATGAAACTTCTTATTGACCAGTTTATAGGATTCTGTAACAGAAACAACCTTATCTACGCCGGCGATAAGTTCAAAGTTTTCGCCTGTTAGAAGCGTCTTGTCGCCGACAACGCCGATGATGGTGACAAGGTCACCCTTTGATAAATGGACTCTGAGTCCTTTTTCTTCTATTAGGCCGGTTACTTTTTGAACCGCTGCCTCTGATGCACCGGGTTTCATGATAACAATCATTTTAAATTCCTGCTTTCCTATTCGTATTTTCTTATATATATAATACGGATTATTGTAAAACAGAATCGATTGATTGTCAACGATTTCTTACGTTAAAGTTTAACGGTTTAACGTAAAATAGCAAATACAAAGAGAATGAGATATATCATGAAGCGAAGAAAGCAGGAAAATAATGGTTGCAGGTTGGGATTGAGATTCTTGTAGGCTAGAATTGAGGCGGGAAATGTTAATTTTGTACAAAATGCATATTTTACTTGAAATTTTCTCACTTTTCTTGTAAAATATCATCATGGACTAAATTTAACGTACGGGAGGAATTCTAATGAATGTGTATGGGACAAAACAAATCCGCAATGTGGTTTTACTTGGGCATGGAGGTGCAGGAAAGACAACGATAGCAGAAGCCATGGCGTTAGTTACCGGTGTTACAAAAAGAATGGGAAAAGTTCCGGAAGGAACCACCATCAGTGATTATGATAAAGAAGAGATCAAGAGGCAGTTTTCAATTTCTACAACTATGATTCCTTTGGAATATACAGGAGAGAATGGACCAATTAAGATAAATCTTTTGGATACGCCCGGATATTTTGATTTCGTAGGAGAAGTACAAGAAGCAGTCAGTGTGGCAGATGCTGCGATTATTGTAGTAAACTGCAAGGCCGGTATTGAAGTAGGGACAGAGAAAGCATGGGAACTGTGTGAGCAGTATCAATTGCCGAGAATTATCTTTGTGACAAATATGGACGATGACCAAGCCAGCTTCCGCGAATTGATTCTTAAGTTAGAGAAGCGGTTCGGAAGAAAGATAGCACCATTCCAGGTGCCGATTCGTGAGAATGAGAAGTTTGTAGGTTTTGTTAACGTTGTCAAGATGAAGGGCAGAAGATTTACGAATTTAAGTGATTATGAAGAATGCGAGATTCCGGAGTACACACAGAAGAACTTGGGAATGATAAGAGACACTTTGATCGAGGCCGTAGCTGAGACGAGTGAAACCTATATGGAACGCTACTTCTCAGGAGAAGAATTTACGCAGGAGGAGATTTCACTTGCACTCAGAGAGCATGTGACACAGGGGAACATTGTTCCGGTTCTTATGGGTTCCGGTGTGAATGCTCAGGGCCTCAGCCATCTGCTGCAGTCCATTGATAAGTACTTCCCATCACCGGATAACTTTGAGTGTGTCGGTGTGGATGTATCGACCGGAGAGCGATTTACCGCAAAGTTTAATGATGCAGATGTATCACTGTCGGCAAAAGTATTCAAGACAGTTGTAGATCCATTTATTGGCAAATATTCTCTGATGAAGATTTGTACCGGTTCTCTGAAATCGGATTCTGTTATTTATAATGTTAATAAAGATGAAGAAGAGAAAGTACAGAAAGTCTTTATTTTAAGAGGTAAAGAGGCGATTGAAGTTTCAGAATTAAAGGCCGGCGATATCGGCGCAGTAGCTAAACTTTCGGTTACGCAGACCGGTGATACGATTGCAGTCCGCACAGCACCGATTGTTTATCACAAACCTAAGATTTCCACACCTTATACATATATGGCTTATACAGCCAAGACAAAGGGCGACGAGGACAAGGTATCCAATGCACTTTCCAAATTGATGGAAGAAGATTTGACACTCAAGGCAGTGAATGACAGCGAGAACCGTCAGGCTCTTCTGTATGCGATGGGCGATCAGCAGCTGGATGTAGTAGTCAGCAAATTACTGGGTCGCTATAAAGTAGATATTGAACTGAATAAACCTAAATTTGCTTTTAGAGAAACCATTAAGAAAAAAGTGGAAGTACAGGGCAAGTACAAGAAGCAATCCGGTGGACATGGTCAGTATGGTGATGTTAAGATGGAATTTGAGCCATCCGGCGATTTAGAGAAAGCATATGTATTCGAAGAGAAAGTATTCGGTGGAGCTGTGCCGAGAAACTACTTCCCGGCAGTAGAAAAGGGTGTTCAGGAATGTGTACTCAAAGGACCTTTGGCCGGTTATCCGGTTGTAGGACTGAAGGCAATCCTGACCGATGGTTCCTACCATCCGGTCGATTCTTCCGAGCTGGCATTTAAGATGGCTGCTACGATGGCCTTTAAGAAGGGATTTATGGAGGCAGGTCCGGTTCTTCTTGAACCGATTGCATCACTTAAAGTTATTGTACCGGATAAATTCACCGGAGATATCATGGGAGATCTGAACCGCAGAAGAGGACGTGTTTTAGGCATGAATCCGGATCATAGTGGTAAACAGGTGATCGATGCAGATATTCCGATGTCAGAGTTATTTGGCTATAACACAGATCTTCGTTCCATGACCGGTGGTATTGGTGAATATTCTTATGAATTTAACCGTTATGAGCAGGCACCGGGCGATGTTCAGAAGAAAGAAGTAGAGGCAAGAGCAGCTCTGGCTGAAGCCGAGAGAGAAGCCTAACTTAGATTATGACATATCAGTTTATGTACCATTTATTAGTGTAAAAACTGATTGACAACCCTTGGCGGGTATGTTACATTTGTCACTAGTATAAATACGTTGATGAGGAACAGTAAACTGTAGGATATATCAGAGAACTGCCGGATGGTGCAAGGCAGCTATAGAGTACAGTCGAACTCGCCTTTAAGTAGCCTGTTGAAGAAACTGATTTGTTTTGCGTAGACAGCGCCGGAATCCGTCCGTTATAGGGAGTGTAAGCGCATACGAAAGTGTGAAGTAGAGTGGTACCGCGTAAGGTGTAAACTTTGACCCTGCGTCTCTATATTAATTAGAGACACAGGGTCTTTTTATCGAAAAATCATATCAGGAGGAAAAAAGATGTCACAGTACAATCATACCGCTATTGAAAAAAAATGGCGGGGAAATTGGGAAAAAGATCCGATTAATGTTAATGATGGAGAGAAAGAGAAATACTACTGTCTGGATATGTTTCCATATCCATCGGGCAGCGGCCTTCATGTAGGTCATTGGAGAGGGTATGTTATCTCTGATGTATGGAGCCGTTATCAGCTATTAAAAGGAAAATACGTGATTCATCCGATGGGATGGGATGCATTTGGATTGCCGGCAGAAAACTACGCTATCAAGATGGGTGTGCATCCGGCTATTTCCACTGCGGAGAATGTCAGCAACATTAAACGCCAGATTGGTGAAATTGCAGCTATTTATGATTGGGATATGGAAGTGAATACCACCGATCCTGATTTTTATAAATGGACTCAGTGGATTTTTGTACAGATGTTCAAAAAAGGACTGGCTTACGAGAAAGAATTTCCAATCAACTGGTGTCCTTCCTGTAAGACCGGTCTTGCAAATGAAGAAGTGGTAAATGGTGCCTGTGAACGCTGTGGGACTCCGGTCACAAAGAAAAATATGCGTCAGTGGATGTTGAAGATCACAGCCTATGCGGATCGTTTATTAGATGACTTAGATAAACTGGACTGGCCGGAAAAAGTTAAAAAAATGCAGACCGAATGGATTGGCAAATCCTACGGAGCAGAAGTGGATTTTCCGGTAGAAGGAAGAGATGATAAAATCACGGTCTATACGACCCGACCGGATACACTTCATGGAGCTACATTTATGGTACTGGCTCCGGAGCATGCACTGGCCAAAGAACTGGCTACCGAGGAGACGAAAGCAGAAGTAGAGAAATATATATTTGATGCATCGATGAAATCGAATGTAGACCGTCTTCAGGATAAAGAAAAGACCGGTGTATTTACGGGAACTTATGCAATTAATCCAATCAATGGAGCAAAAGTGCCGATTTGGCTGTCTGATTATGTATTGGCTGATTACGGTACCGGAGCGATTATGTGCGTACCGGCTCACGACGATCGTGACTTTGATTTTGCTACCAAGTTCGGCATTCCGATTATTCAGGTCATTGCAAAAGATGGAAAAGAAATTGACCCTATGACAGAAGCTTATGTGGAAGCCAGCGGAACGATGATTAATTCCGGTGAATGGAATGGGATGGAATCTTCAGTTCTTAAGAAAGAAGCTCCGATCATCATCGAGAAGATGGGAATTGGGCATAAGACAGAGAACTATAAGCTGCGTGACTGGGTATTCTCCCGTCAGCGCTATTGGGGTGAACCGATTCCGATTATTCATTGTCCAAAATGTGGCAATGTGCCGGTTCCGGAGGATCAGCTTCCGTTAAAACTTCCGGAAGTAGAGAGCTACCAGCCGACCGGTACAGGTGAATCACCACTGGCAGGCATCGATGAATGGGTGAATACCACCTGTCCATGCTGTGGTGCTCCGGCGAAGAGAGAGACGAACACCATGCCACAGTGGGCCGGTTCTTCTTGGTATTTCCTGCGTTATGTAGATAATAAAAATAAAGATGAACTGGTTTCCAGAGAGAAAGCTAACAAATATCTGCCGGTAGATATGTATATCGGTGGTGTAGAGCATGCAGTGCTTCACTTGTTATATTCTCGCTTTTACACAAAATTCCTGTGTGACATCGGCGTGATTGACTTTGATGAACCATTTAAAAAGCTGTTCAACCAAGGTATGATTACCGGTAAAAACGGAATTAAGATGAGCAAATCCAAGGGAAATGTAGTATCTCCCGATGATTTGGTACGTGATTATGGATGTGATGCTTTAAGACTTTACGAATTGTTCGTAGGTCCGCCGGAACTGGATGCGGAGTGGGATGACAGAGGAATCGAAGGCGTTTCTCGCTTCCTGAATCGTTTCTACAATCTTGTGATGGACAATAAAGATAAAAATACCAAAGAGACAAAAGAAACAGTAAAACTTCGTCATAAACTGGTATTTGATATTGAGCAGAGGTTCGAGCAGTTCAGCCTGAATACAGTTATCTCCGGATTTATGGAGTACAATAATAAATTAATTGATCTGGCAAAACAAGAGGGCGGTATCGATAAAGAGACCCTGAAGACCTTTACGGTTCTGCTAGCTCCCTTTGCACCGCATCTGGGCGAAGAACTGTGGCAGCAGCTGGGCGGCAGTGGCAGCGTATTTCACACCACATGGCCAACTTGTGATAAAGAGGCGATGAAAGATGACGAGAAAGAAGTTGCCGTTCAGATTAATGGAAAAACCAGAGCGGTCGTGACACTTTCTGTGGATGTATCCAAAGAAGATGCCATTGCAGCCGGTAAAGAAGCGGTTAAAGACAAGCTGACCGGGACGATAATGAAAGAAATTTATGTTCCGGGCAGGATTATTAATCTGGTAGTTAAATAAATTATAAAAAAGTGGACAAGTGATTCCTATGGAATGGCTGTCCACTTTTTGTCACAGTGGGAAGGGCGTTTGCATATCTTATATAGAATTCATGTTTCGCTCAAAGAAGCAGAAAGAAATGGAGTGATATTATGGCAAACGTATCCGGACTTGTGTATTACGACCCTACGTTTTCTTCAATTCCGGGAACAGGAATTCCAAATGTTCCCGTGGCACTTTACAGTCCCGGTTCCGGTATCGGAGCAGTAGCGCTTACCGATGCAACCGGTGCGTACACGTTTACAGGCGTTCCGGCAGGCAATTACAATCTTATTGAATCATGGGGAACTGCCGGTGCAATTACCCCGGTCAATTTTACAACTGCAGCGGCTATGGCTCAGCCGCCTGAGGTAGAGCCCCCATTATCTGCGGTTCCGGTCATTCCTCCGGCATTGGCAGATAAACTGAATGCCCTGTCTCCCAATTTACTGAACGTGACGGTTGGCAGTGGAAATATTACGGGACAAAACTTTTATGATGCCCCAATTGGCAATAAACCACTGAGCTTTTCAGGCGTCAATTTCCTGGGAGGTAATCTGATTACGGCAGCTGACAACGGAACTTGGGGAACGTATCCCGCAGGGCAGGCAATTAACTCCACATTGCCATCTGACCCATATACCGGAGTTACTCCGGGGTTCACTTACACCACCAGTACAGTGCCCCTGGATGGCTTTTATACCATTATGAACACGCGGGGAGTATCCCGTTTTCCATGGTGGCCGGTATCTGATCACACGACAATGATTGAAACCGGTCGGTATATCCTGGTGGATGGTTCCAACCCGGGGTCGGTGATCTTTACTCAACCGGTGGCAGTGACCCCAAATAGTGAATATGCACTTACTGCATGGATCATGAATCTTATTAATTTATCGTCCGGATTTGCGAATCCCAACATTGCATTAGAAATATTGGATGCCGCCGGAAATTCGATTTTTTCCCAGTCCGTCAATTCAATCGCCTCTACACCGATTCCGGTATGGTATCAAAATGGTTTCCTGTTTAATACCGGTGCTAACAGCAATATTACGGTGCGAATTCTAAGTGAAGGCCCGGGAGACAGTGGAAATGACTATCTGATTGATGATATACAACTTTTTAAAGTTGTGATTCAAGATATTTTAACTCTTAAGAAAACAGCGGCACCGGCAGTGATTCATCCCGGCGATGATGTGACGATTACCGTTTCGGTGACGAACAATTCATCAACGGATACTGTAAATCCGGTAAACTTTAAAGATGTTCTGGATCCTACACTGACCTTTGTTAGTGGCAGTGTTACGGTGGATGGGAATCCAAATGGTCCGGCAGATCCCAATGTGGGATTTTCTCTTGGTTCCATGCCGCCGCTTACCACTCATATTGTAAAGTTTCATGCTACCGCAGGCACCGGTGCATCACCGGTAAAGAATATCGCATCCGGAAGTTATCCCGCTTTTACCAGTGCCAATGGTGATAAAGTTTTAAATACAGTTAATAGTAACCCGGTATTTTTGCGCCGTCCAAAGTACAACTTCCGTCAGGCAAGTAATGATCTGGCAGAGTCGATTGCCTATCAGCAGGCTGCATTATCTCATATTTTAAATGCAGAAGGTGAAAAAATTCAGGCAATGCTGGCTCAGCCAAATGTGACACCCGCTCAGCTTTTGGAGGTCAATACCAGTGTAGAAGATATGGTGGATTCAATCAGTGGTCTTGAGTGTGTCTTGAAACAAAAATTAAAAACAGTACAGAATCAGTTAGTTGGTTATCAGACCCTGTGATTTTAATCACTTAAAATTTAATTATTAAAAATAGAAAGAAGGATTTTATTATGTCAATGCCCATTATTGTTCCCGGTACCGTTACTACAACTCAGGCCATCGCCGATCTTATTGAATCAGTTGCTCTTCAGGAGACAGGATTATCCCATATTTTAAACGCAGAGGGAGAAAAAATCCAGGCATTTGTTGCCATGCCGGGCGTTACTTCTGATCAGCTTTTGGCAGTCAATGCTTCCGTGCAGGCAACTGTGGATGCTGTGACCAAACTGGAAATGGTTTTGCAGAGTAAACTGAATCTTTTTAAAGGTCATATTACCGCTTAATACGACACAATAAAAATCCCGCCAAAACATAATATTTTTGGTGGGTTTTTTATTAAGTCAGCTTGTCCGATGTTGGGAAATATGCTATACTCTATGAACACTTAGTGAGGTACTTCACGAACTTAGTGAGAATGCACATCTGGACACTTAGTGAGGTCTCTCACGAAAACACATTAATTGCGGATAAAAGAGGAGAATAAATATATGAAAAGGGTTATAAAAACACTGTTTTTAACAACATTTTTATCCTTGATTTCAGCTGTACCGGTATTGGCATCTTCGGTAGTACCGACCGGACCAGCGATGGAGATCAGGATGAAGACGGAGTATGACGGCGATGTGAACTGTCTCAAGACTTCAAAAGAAACGGATAAACTGGTATTGGTTGTGGGGAATCCAACTGACCCGGCGAAGACGACGCTTACTTATTTTGAAAAAGATAAAAATGGCATGATGCAGCAGGTATTTTCGGTAGAGGCAGTCAGCGGCATGAATGGAATTTCTACCGATAAAAAAGAAGGGGATAAGAAGACGCCCCAAGGCGTATATTCTTTCACGTCTGCCTTTGGAATGAAAGAGAATCCGGGCAGCATTCTGCCCTATAGAAAAGTAGTGGATGGAGATAATTTTGTAGATGACAGCAACAGTAAGTACTATAATCGTCTGGTGAATGACCGTGAAGTCGCGAGAGACTGGAATTCTGCAGAGAACCTGATCCGTCAGGCTCCCCATTATAATTATGCGCTTGTTCTGAATTATAATCCGGACTGTATACCGGGCAAAGGTTCGGCTATCTTCCTACATTGCCCCAAGAGCTCTAATAATACAGGGACTTCCGGCTGCATCAGTGTTCCGGAGGACCGGGCAAAAGAGTTAGTGACTAAAGTGGATCAAAACACAAAAATCATTGTAGTGCCGGAAGCAAAATATTTAAGCGAATATTAAAAAAACGGTACATACAGCAACAGATATCCAAATATTAAAAATTTATAAGCTACTTGTGCTATATGAGAAAAAACTATATAATAAGAGATGTAAAATCATATCAGTTATTTATATTTGAAGGAGGTTTTTAATATGGAATTAAAATTTTATATTTGCGAGCACTGTGGAAATATTGTAACATATTTACGTAATTCAGGTGTTCCGGTTATGTGCTGTGGACAAAAGATGACCGAACTGGTTCCCGGAATCAGTGATGGAGCAGTGGAGAAGCATGTACCGGTCGTATCGGCAGAGGGCAGAAGTATCACGGTAAAAGTTGGCGAAGTAGAACATCCGATGATGGAAAAACACTATATTCAGTGGATTGCTCTGGAAACGAAAGAGGGAACACAGATTAAGTATTTAAAACCGGATATGAAACCGGAAGCAACCTTTGTTTTAAGTGCCGGTGATGAAGTGATTGCCGCTTATGAGTACTGTAATATTCATGGACTTTGGAAGAAATAATTTCCGATTGAGCTAGAAAAGCCTTACCGCGCGAGAGGAGTAAAACATGTATATGCTTTATTCCTTTTGCTGTATGTATAGGCTTTTTCTTATTAGAAAGAAGGCGTATTAGAATGATAAAAGCGTATTTAGCAGCAATCCCATCCCTGTATGAGGGTGAGGACATAGAAGTGAGATATAGTATATTTAAAGATGAAGTACTTGCCAGACAGGAATCCGGTTTTTTAGAATACGTAAAGCCTGCCCTTGTCGGACAGGCTTCTGTACTCACCTTACTTCCTAAACTTGAAAAGTACAAGGAAGAGGAAATCCGTATCTTTATAAACGATGCATCACTCTATGAGATTCTCAGGGGAACAAATCCTACAAAGAATGGCGATGTTATTAAGATGTCGGATAAAATAAAAAAACAATTAAAGAAGTTTAAAAATCTTACATTTGAAAATATTACAAAGAATCAAGCGGTCTTGTCGGAATGGAAGGAATATACAAAATAATCAGGCCGTGATTTCACCGGCAAATAAGTTGAGTTTATTTTGTAGGATCATTTCCAGATTAGTAATAGAAGTAATCATATTTTGAACCGATGTGTTTACAGCCAGCAGCTGATCCGGGGTTACACCGGACATAGCAACAAAAGCCTGGATTTTTTCACCTTCTGCATTGAGGATGTGAGAAAGTGCAGTTTCCTCCAGAGCGACTGATTCAATAATATCATTAATTGCTTGGATGGTGGTTCCGGTACCCGGAACGATAATTGGCATTGACATAAGATATTTCTCCTTTTAATAACATTTCTACACTACTATATTCAACTCACTGGATTTTCGCAACGGATTATTAACAAAAATAAAATAAATAAAATCAATTCAGAAAATTTCCAGCAATTTCCGACAATTTTGAACAAGTGGGTATTGACTGAATGTACAAAGTACTGTAAACTTTAATAAATAGTATTTAAAACCATATAACCACATAAAACTTATGATAAGAGGTATCATAATGATTAAAATTATTACGGATTCTTCATCGCTTTATACGATAGAAGAGGGGGAAAAGATCGGAATAGATGCGCTTCCTTTATGCGTCAGTATCGGAGCTAATCATTACCGTGATTTACAGGTCGATATGGATATCTTTTATCGGCAGATTGAAGAACAGGGGATACCCATTTCATCTCAACCACCACTAGGGGAAGTATTGGATGCCTATCACCGATACGAGGGACAGACGATTATTAATATTACCATGGCAGACGGATTGTCGGGAACTTATGACACGGCCTGCAGTGCCAGACAGATGTCGGACAATTGTGATGATATTACCGTATTTAATTCAAGAACTTTATGTGGTCCCCACCGTTATATGGTGGAGCAGGCACAGATGATGGTGGAAGCCGGTTCGTCCTATGAGATGATCATGGCGCGATTGGAACACTTGAGAGATTCAGCCGTTTCATTTCTTATTCCACAGGATTTTGCCTTCTTAAGAAGAGGGGGACGGTTGACTCCATTAGCAGCAACCTTCGGTTCCTTACTTAATTTAAAGCCAATTATGACAACAACCCCCGATGGGAAGAGACTGGATAAATTTGGAATTGGCAGAACCTTGTCATCGGCGATTAAGCATATTATCAAGTATATGAAGCTTCAGGAAATCGGAGATAATTATATTCTCTATATTTCGCATGCGGCAGCATTGTGCGATGCACTGAAGGTACAGGAATTATTTAAAGAAGCATTTGGAAAGATGGAGATCCAATTACTAGAACTCAGTCCCGCATTTGTGACGCAGGGCGGACCGCAGTGCATTGCCATCCAATATGTGGAACGATAAAAAATGATCAGTAATGTTCAAAAAGTGAGATATAAAGTGCAGGTGAATTTTATATCTCACTTTTTGTTTGTTAGAAACGGCTTAAAGCAGTATAAAAATTGTTTTCTTTGACTAAGGTATGTTATAATCTAAAGTGGAAAACGAAAAAATAGATACAGAAGGTGAAAAATGGATACATACAATATTATTTTTCGAGTTTCAGTTATTTGTCTTGTTTTTGCGATTCTTTTATTTCTTCCACTAAAGACCCGGTTCCGATATAATTATTTTAAAACAGCACTGCTGATGTTTATACTGCTTGTTGTTACAGTAGGAGTGACGGTTATTTTCTTTGTGCATGATGGTATGCTACATAACTACAGTAATTGGGGAATCGCACTTTGGATTATAATTGCCATACTGGTTTTCCATACAGCAATTAAAGGAAGCACCTTTGAAGTACTGTTCATCGTTTTAGTGGTGTTGAACCTATATGTAAATATAGCAGCGATTGCCAGAGTAATTTTAGATACGCTTGCAATTGACTGGAATATGTCATATTGTGAAACCTTGACTGCTCTTTGCTTGATTATACTTGCCTTGTGCGTTCCTCTTATTTGGTTTTTGATGATTAAACTATATAAGCCGGTGATTGAATTTCAGATCGATCTTCCTATTTGGAAGTTCATATGGACGATTCCGGCGTTGACTTATGTTATATATTTTGTAAAGATCATTAATGACTACTGGGACGAATCCTTTCATACCGATAAGGGGGATTTGATTTTTATCACGGTGTGGTCATTTACTTCTTATATCTTCTTTTGTGTCATACTATTACTGGTCATGCAGACATACAAAGGACTAATGGCCATGGAAAAGTCCAATCTCATCACTACACAGCTGAAGATGCAGGAAGAACAATACAAGAAAGTTTTGATCACTATGGAAAAAACGGCAAGACTTCGGCATGATTGGCGTCATCATTTACTATCGATTAATGGTTTTGCAAGAGAGGCTAATATAGAAGAACTTCAGGCTTATCTAAATGACCTAATGCCTGAGTATTCTTCAGAGAGCGAGACTCCTGTCTGCGCTAATGCGGTCGTCAATATCATATTGCAGCATAATATGAGTAATGCTAAGACGATGGGAATTACAATGAATATAAAGGCTGATATTTCTCAAACCATCTCTATTTCGGATACGGATTTATGCGTTGTTTTCGGTAATTTGGTAGAAAATGCCATGGAAGCTTGCGCCAAACAAACCGATGATCATAAACAAATAGAGATTAAAGCCGAGACACTGGAGAAACAGTTGGTATTATTGATTAAGAATACTTATGAGGAAGCACCGATTTTAAAGAAGGGAATCTATTATTCCACCAAACATGAAGGGGCAGGAATCGGACTTTCTTCTGTAAATAGAATTGTGGAAAAGAATAAAGGCTATATGAGAATTGATTGCGATGAAAATTATTTTACCGTATATGTACTTCTTAATGCGGAGTGGGGTTGATCCATTAAAAGATGCTCTATTTTGACATAATTAACAAAAAAGCTCAAAAATAATAAAAAAAATTCTTTTTTTAAAAAAAAGAAACAAGAAAAAATAGAAAAAACTTCGCTACGATTCCATTAAAATGAAATTGTTAAAAAATTGTACGAATTCTACTGGACACTGACTTGTTGTATATGGTATAATTTAACTATCGCCATTTTAATGCAATGAATATTTTGAAATAATTCTGAATATTCTATAGAGCATTAAGTTATGGTAAAATCTTGCATGGCAAGACAAAAAAAGGAGAGAGAGCATGAAAAAAAGATTATTGAGCTTAACTTTGGCAGCAGTTATGGTATTGTCCATGACCGGATGCCGCGGTGCTGAACCAGCAGCTACCACTGCTGCACCGGCAGAAACAAAAGCAGAAGGAACCGACACTGCACAGGCTGTTACACCGACAGAAGATTTTAAAATCGGTATTATTACCGGTACCGCATCACAGGGTGATGAGGAGATTACACAGGCAAACAAGATGAAAGAACTTTACGGTGATATGATTGTAACTTCTACATATCCGGATAATTTCTCCACAGAGACAGAGACGGTTATCTCAAACGCAGTTGCTATGGCATCCGATCCTACTGTAAAGGCTATTGTTTGGTGTCAGGCAATTCCTGGAACAGCAGCAGCGATTGACAAAGTACGTGAAACACGTCCAGACATGATTTTCATCTGTGGTACACCGGGTGAAGACCCAGGCGTTATCAATCCTAAGGCAGATATCGTGCTTCAGGTCGATGAACCAGGCTGTGGCGCTGTTATTCCTCCACAAGCTAAAAAACAGGGCGCAAAGACAATGATTCATTACTCTTTCCCAAGACATATGAGCTATGCATTAATTGTTGCACGTCATGAGAACTTAAAGAAATATTGTGCAGAGAACGGCATTGAATTAGTTGATGTTACTGCACCAGACCCAACCGGAGATTCCGGTATCACGGGCGCTCAGCAGTTCATCTTAGAAGATGTTCCACGTCAGATTGAAAAATACGGTAAAGATACAGTATTCTTCACAACAAACTGCGGTATGCAGGAGCCTCTGATCCGTTCCGTATTTGAGAACAAAGCAATCTACAGCTTACAGTGCTGCCCATCTCCATTCCATGCATTCCCAGCTGCATTGAACATCGATATGGCTGGTCATGAAGCAGATGCTGAGTACATGTTAGAGCAGTTACAGCTTAAAGTTGATGAAGCAGGTATGAATGGCCGTGTATCCACATGGGGCGTTCCTTGTAATATGTTATTTGTTGAAGCCGGAGTTGAGTATGCTAAGAAAGTATTAGCAGGAGAAACAAAAGGCGTTGTTCTGGACGATGCAGTTCTTCGTCAGACCATTCAGGATTGTGCCGGTGATGTTAAGATGACCATCTCGAACCTCACAGATGAGGCAGGCGCAGCAACAAGTAATCATTATCTGCTCATGGCAGACTTTGTTACATTTGAATAATAATTAAATTCATTCAATGTAGGCCATTTCGCCGCCTTGCATCAGCAGGCGGCGAAATTTTTTGGAAATTTGATTGAATTAGAAAAAGCCCGCAGAAAAGAGGTTTGCGATAGTGGATAATACTCAGTATGTTCTGAAAATGGACAACATCACGAAGGAATATTATGGAAACAAAGTATTAAAGGGTGTTAATATTCAAATCAAACCGGGTGAGATACATGCACTGATGGGAGAAAACGGAGCGGGTAAATCCACTCTGATGAATATTTTATTTGGTATGCCGGTGATTCATTCTACAGGGGGATTTGGGGGAAGCGTAGAGATGGCAGGTCAGCCGGTTACGATTGATACACCTTTAAAAGCTATGGAATTGGGAATTGGTATGGTTCACCAGGAATTTATGTTGATACCCGGATTTACAGTAACAGAGAATATTAAAATTGGACGAGAAATCAGTACCCCGAATTTGGTCAGCCGTGTCTTTGGAAAATCGATGGAGACTTTGGATTTTGAGACGATGGCTAAAGATGCCAGAAAGGCACTTAAGACAATTGGGTTGCAAATAGAAGATTATGTAAAAGTGGCCGGACTTCCGGTAGGATATATGCAGTTTATTGAGATAGCCCGTGAGATCGATAAGACAGGAATCCGATTACTGGTATTTGATGAGCCGACGGCAGTTCTTACGGAGTCGGAAGCAGAGCGCCTGCTGGATGCGATGAAAGTGATTGCGTCTCATGGCATTGCCATCATATTCATTACCCATCGATTAGATGAGGTTATGGCAGTTGCGGACAGTATGACCATCTTAAGAGATGGAGAGTTCGTGGCACGGAAAGAAATCAAAGATACAAATGTGGTTGAGATCGCAGAATTGATGATTGGGCGTAAAGTAGAAAAACTTTTGGATGATGCAGAAGATACCCGTGTTTTAAGTGATGATGATATCGCTATAAAATTCCATAATTATGAAGTGAAGATGCCCGGTGAGTTGGTCAAAGGAATTGATTTAGATATTCGAAAAGGCGAGATATTTGGAATTGGTGGTCTGGCCGGACAGGGAAAATTGGGAATTCCAAACGGTGTCATGGGTCTTTATGAAGCATCGGGTGAAGTGACCATTAACGGTAAAGTATTAGCTCTGGATAAACTGGGAGATGCACTGAAACATAAGGTAGCTTTTGTTTCTGAGGATCGTAAAGGGGTAGGCTTACTGTTAAATGAGAGTATTGAACACAATATTATTTTTTCAGCCATGCAGACGAATAATCGTTTTCTGAAGAGGTTTGTTGGTATGAAGCTCTATGATGCAAAGGCAGGACGTCTTCATGCACAGGATATGGTTAAAAAACTGGATATTCGCTGTACCGGAATTAAACAAAAGAGCGGAAGTTTATCCGGAGGAAATCAGCAGAAGGTCTGTCTGGCAAGAGCACTTACCTTGGATCCTGAGGTATTGTTTGTATCGGAGCCAACGCGTGGTATCGATATTGGAGCAAAAAAATTGGTTCTCGAATACCTTTCTCGCTTAAACAGAGAACTTGGTATGACCGTTGTTATTGTTTCATCTGAATTGGTAGAACTTCGTTCGATTGCCGATCGAATTGCAATCGTTTCAAATGGAAAAATTGAAAAAATATTAAAACCGGACGATTCTGACGCAGCATTTGGTTTGGCTATGTCCGGAACCAAAGTAAAGGAGGTCCAATAATATGAATAATCCTGTTAAATCTTTGGTTGCTAAATTTGGATTACCCCGTATTATTATTGTAGGATTCTTTCTGATGCTGGTGACAGCTGCCGGCGTATTCGATATGAATCTTACACAATTATTAAGTGACTGCGTACGCCGATGGGGAATGTTCGGTATATTGACACTGGCTATGGTACCTGCGGTTCAGTGTGGTATTGGACTTAACTTCGGTATCTCTATGGGTATTGTAGGTGGTTTGCTTGGTGGTCTGATTGTCATCGAAGTAAGACTGGCAGAGACACCGGCACTGGTAGCTATCAGCCCGATGTTCGCTATGTGGGTGACCATTTTAGTAGCGATTGTAATCGGAGTTGTATTAGCACTTTTTATTGGTTATGGTTATGGTCTGCTGCTGAACAAAGTTAAAGGTTCAGAGATGACGGTAACGACCTATGTTGGATTCTCGATTATTGCATTTATGAATATGTTATGGATGCTGCTTCCGTTTCAGAATGGTGAGCTCAAATGGCCAAATGCAGGAAAAGGACTTCGTAATACGATTTCACTTTCCACTTCATTCAGCGAAGTAATGAATAAGACATGGGCCTTTAAGATTGGTAATTTCACAGTGCCGACCGGATTGTTATTATTCTTATTTTTTATATGTTTTTTGGTGTGGTTATTCATGAAATCCAAGACCGGTATGGCGATGTCGGCAGCCGGTTCGAACCCCATGTTTGCAAGGGCGTCAGGCATTAATGTAAACCAGATGCGTATTGTCGGAACGATTCTTTCTACCGTATTAGCGGCCGTAGGTATTCTTGTTTATGCACAGGGATTCGGATTTATGCAGCTATATAATGGTCCTATGATGATGGGATTTAACTCTGTAGCGGCAGTTTTAATCGGTGGTGCCTCTCCAAAGAGAGCCCGCATTTCCAATGTACTGATTGGTACTTTCTTATTCCAGGGTATTTTAGCATTAGGACTTCCTGTAGCCAACCGATTTATTCCGGAAGGCAACTTGTCAGAAGTTATGCGACTGATTATCTCTAATGGTATTATCATTTACGCATTAGCTCAGACGAAAGAAGGTGACAACCGTGAATAGTAAAAAGATATATGATACGATATTTAAAAATAAGGTTGTTATCCTGTTCGTATTTTTGTGTGTTGGAGCTACGATTGCATCCAAACAGCCACTTACATTTGTAATACCTGAGTTATTCACCAGAATTGCACGTAATACATTTATTGTATTGTCATTGCTTATTCCGGTTCTGGCCGGTATGGGTCTGAACTTTGGTATCGTAATTGGCGCTATGGCAGCACAGATTGCTATATTTTTGACCACATATTGGGGCATGACCGGAATCAATGGATTTATGATTACCGTTGCACTGGCTACTCCAATTGCTATCTTCTTTGGTTTCCTGGTGGGTAAATTATTTAACCATATGAAGGGGGCAGAGATGATTGGCGGTCTGGTACTTTCGTATTTTGCAGAAGGTCTGTATCAACTTTTGTTTTTGTTCATCTTTGGCGGCGTGATTACGATGAGCAATCCTAAGCTGATGATTTCGACCGGTGTCGGTGTCAAGAATACCATCGATTTAAAAGACACTGTAAAATATGCATTAGATACAGTGCCCATGCTGCGAATCATTGAACTGGGATTTTACGTGGTTCTAATTGGTACTGTGGTATCTGTAATTTTTAAAGTTATTAAAAAATATAAGATCAATTGGAAAACAACGATTACAAATGTAGTGCTTGCATGTGTTGTTTATGCATTGACCTTTGTTCCGACCATTGAACAGTTTTTGGGAAAAGACCGTCTGCTACTGCTTTCGGCACTTGAAATTATATGTGCGGGCACGGTAGTTTGGCAGGCATGGAAATTCATTTCCGCTAAGTTCATATACAAAAAAGAATTTAATGCAAAGAAAGCGATTGCAAACTGTGCGCTTGCTGCAATTGTCTATGGATTAACTTATGTCCCGGCTATTTATGAGGTTCTGATTGTAGTATATCTTCCGGTCATGACTTATCTTTGTATTGCAGCTTTATGTTTCTTTAATACAGCGCTAATGAAGACGCGTCTGGGTCAAAATATGAGAACAGTAGGACAGAGCCGTTCCGTAGCGACTGCAGCCGGTATCAATGTAGATCGAATCCGTATTATTGCTATGATTTTTTCTACGGTCTTGGCAAGCTGGGGACAGCTCATCTTCCTTCAAAACGTAGGAACGTTTTCCACTTATGGAGCTCATACCCAGGTGGGGCAGTTTGCGATTGCCGCCTTGCTGGTAGGTGGCGCATCCGTACAGAAAGCAAGCAATAAGCAGGCAATTTTAGGAATTATATTATTCCATACCTTGTTTATTGTAGCGCCTCTCGCAGGTAAGGAACTCTTTGGTGACCCGGTAATCGGTGAATACTTCCGAGTATTTGTTTCGTATGGTGTTATAGCGATGGCATTGGCGATGCATGCATGGAAACGACCGGTCAAAGAGAAGGTGGCAGGTGATAAGAAGGCAGATACAGCAAAGGCTTAATCAAATAAAATTTGTGGCACGAAGAGCAAATTAAGTAGTTGGTTTTTAAAAAAGAGATAAAACATGTGGTATCCGCGTGTTTGTCTCTTTTTTTTTAGGGCATTGTAATTGCTTTTCATCTGTAAAATGGTATAATTAATTCAGATAAAATGACAAAGTAATTTATGGGTTTTAGATAGAGAGGGGGAAAATAAATGCCCGATAATTCACCACTTGCAATTACGCAACTTTTTATTCATACCCATATAGAAGAACGCAATTTAGAAGGAGCTTTATCTTGTCTGGCAGAGATGATTGTCTGGTTTGGCATCGGCGACCTTGAACTGATTCATGGAAAGAAAGAGGCACGCCAGTATCTTACCGAGGAAATCGACGCCTTTCCTAACGGATATAAAATTGATTTTCTAGATATGACAGAGACGATGTTGACGGAGGATTCAGGTACGGTATTTGGTCATATATTGATAATCGATCCGCGGAAAAAAAGTCGGTTGGATTGCCGGCTTACTGCGGTGTGTATGAAATGTGATGACCATTTTTTGATTACAACATTACATATGTCATTGCCGATCAACCTGCAGCATGAATTAAAAGAACAACAACAGCAGGAGCTTTCTAATGCTGAGATACAGATGATTATTAGTAATATTCCGGGTGGCGTGCATCGATGTCCACTATTTGACCGGATTCATGTGGACTATGTAAGCCCCGGATTTGAAGAGATGTCAGGATACACGCGGTCTGAGATCCATACCTTATTTCAGGATAACTATACGAAGCTATTAGTCGAAGAGGATCGAACCGTTTTTTCAAATGCAATTTGCCAATTGGCGAATAAAGCGGACAATCGGGATTTGGAATATCGCATGTGCCGAAAAGATGGTACGATTATTCGCGTAGTCGATCATTTTCGATCCATTCGCATGAAGGATGGCCGAATGTGGGGATTTGGTGTGGCAACGAATGTTACAGAACAGCATGAAGCCTTGGCACAACTTAAACTATTGACCGATAATATTCCCGGTGGACTTGCCGTATTTGAATATTCTTCCAATGGTCTTAATACGGTATATTTTAGCGATGGTGTTTGTGACTTGGTTGACTATACAAGAGAAGAGTATGCTCAAATTTCAAAGAATCATTTTGCAGGCATGATTTTTGAAGAGGATTTTGATGCAATAAAGAAAAAGATTGCGCAAGTAGTAGCCGGAAATCCTGCAATAGACTGCGTTTATCGGGTGCGCACTAAGCGCGGCAATTGCCGATGGATTAATTTCCGTGGTACAGTAACTGAACGAAGAGGTGGAATCATTTGTGCTAATGCGGTACTTTTGGACATTACAGATTCTAAGATAGCGGAGGAAAAACTTCGTATTCGTGATGAAGAGTACAGTCTTGCAATCGGGCAGAGCGGAAAGACGGTATATCGTTATACAATAGCGGATCAATCGGTTTATCTGCTTCAAAAAGCGGATGATGTATTTGATTTTCTGCCTTATGTAAAAAACGTTCCCGAGAGTCTTATCCAAAAAGGTTTTATTGCTCCGGAAAGCATACGTGATTTTACTGCTTTTTATGAGGCAATCGACAGAGGTGAAAAAACGGGATGTGTTATATTGCGTCGTAAGAGGAGCGACGGCAATTTCGGTTGGTGCCGTGCCCATTTTACAGCACTATTCAGTAGCTCCGGTGAATCGGTATCGGCCGTTATTTCTATCGGTGATATTACCAAACAGCATGAACAGGAGTTGGAAAATGCTGTTTTGCGGCAGAATGAAGAACTGTTTCAGATTGTGGTTTCGCACTCGGATCGTTTTATTATCAAATATGACATAAAAACACGCATGGCCTATATACAACCCTGTACAGCCAGAGCGTTTGACGTGGATGAGGTTGTGGAAAACGTGCCATATTGCAGCATAGAACAGGGCGGAATTGCAGGTGAATCCGTGCCGGCGTATATCGATTTTTACGAAAAACTGATTGGTGGAGAGCCAATTGCCAAAGTAATTGTGAAGATGCGGAGAAGTGGGCAATTGAATCAATGGGGGTGGTATCGGTTTGATGGGAGTCTGATTTATGACGATAAAAAACAACCGGCCTATGCGGTGATTTCTTTTGTGGAAATCACAAAACAATATGAGAAAGAACTTGCTTATGAACGCCTGTGTCAACATGTGAATCAACTTTCAGAAGATGCCGTGCTGTATTTTGAAGCCGATTTAACCGAGATGAAGATCAAACGTTCAGGCGGACACTGGCTTGGAAATATCAGAAAAACGTCTAATATAGAATCGGCAGAATTATTGGAAGTAAATATTCAAGAGATGGTCTATCCGGAGGATCGGGAGGCAGTAAGGTATTTCTTTAATCGAAAGAATCTTTTGCGTGATTTCTCCGGTGGAAAAACTGAAAAAGAAGGCGAATATCGTATTTTTTACAATCATCTGCCCAGGTGGGTCAGCGTAACAATTGAAATGATTAAGGATCCTTACACAGAAAATATTCTCGTTTATGTGCTTTTTAAGGATATTGATGAAATAAAGAAAAAAGAAATGAATATATTAAAACAAGCGGAGACGGATGGATTGACGAATCTGTATAACCGAATTACAGTGGAAGGGAAAATTGGAAAAATACTGGAAGCCCGGCAGAACTCTGAAAATAAACAGGATGAGAGATTTGCGGTAGCGATTCTGGATGTTGATAATTTGAAAGAGGTGAATGATACTCTTGGTCACATACAGGGAGACCGTGCGATCAGAGGATTTGCTGACATACTTCGAGATTATTTTTCCGAACAAGATATAGTCGGACGCATCGGCGGTGATGAATTTATTGTTTTTTTACGAAATATTGAAGATGAAAAAAATGTAGAAGATATGATACGTGCCCTGGTTCACAAATTGTCAACTTTGTGTGTGGGGGAAAATAACGAATATCACCTGCATGCCAGTATTGGAGTTACGATAAGCAGCGCGAATCAGGAGAATTTTGAGACTTTGTATAAAAAAGCGGATACGGCTCTATATTATGTAAAACGGCATGGAAAGAACAATTACGCATTGTATTACACCGGTATGGAGACGATGTAATGGAGGATATAGAAGAGACTTTGGCAGTAGATGTCATGGAATAGAGGAGATAAAGTGGGAAATATTAAAATGCAGGAAAACGAATTCAGTGGGTTTGGTCTATCTCCGGAACTGGTTGAAACACTCACGTTGTTAAGTTATGTGAAACCTACCGATATTCAACGTGAAGTGATTCCCCAAGCACTGCTTGGGAAGGATATCGCAGCAAAATCTCAGACCGGAACGGGCAAGACCGCTGCATTTGCAATTCCCATTTGTGAGAAAGTTTCCTGGGAAGGAAATCTCCCTCAGGCACTTGTTTTAGAACCCACACGGGAACTGACGGTACAAGTGAGAGATGAGATATTTCATATAGGAAGAAAAAAACGTTTAAAGGTACCTGCTGTTTTTGGTGGATTTCCTATTGATAAACAGATTCAGACATTAAAACAAAAGTCCCATATTGTTGTGGGCACACCGGGCAGAGTGATGGACCATATCAGGCGGGAAACGCTGAAATTAGAACAGATAAAATTTCTTGTTATAGATGAAGCAGATCTGATGTTCGATATGGGATTTTTAGATGAGGTAAAAGAAATTATTGAACTGCTTCCAACCACAAAACAGGTGATGCTTTTTTCTGCCACATTAGAAGAAGATGCCTGTCAATTGGCGAAAGAATATATGACGGATGCTATTTTCATTACATTAGAATCAGAAGTCGGGACGGTAGCGGAAGTGGAACAGATTACTTACGAGGCGGAGTCGAAAGACAAATATGATACATTTTTAAATGTCTTAATGCAGGAAAACCCGGATAGCAGCATGGTATTTTGCGGTACGAGAGAGATGGTCAATGTCCTGTATCAAAAGATGAAAAGAGACCGGATTCCATGCGGAATGATTCACGGAGAACTAGACCAGAGCGAACGCCTAAAGACAGTAGACGACTTTCGAACCGGACGATTTCGCTATTTGATTGCTACGGATGTAGCGGCCAGGGGCATTGATTTTGAGAATATTACTCACGTTATAAATTATGACTTTCCTACAGGCAGAGAAACTTACGTTCATCGAGCCGGCCGTACCGGTAGAAATGGAAAGAGCGGAAAAGCAATCAGTATGGTCAGTGAGGGTGATCAGCGAATGAAACAGATGGTAGAGACCTTTATTGAAGAAGAACTGCCTATATCACCATCCCCGAATCCCACAGAGAGTGAGAAAAAGGCATTTTGGGATCGCCAGAAAGAAAAGATGGTACTGAAAGCAAGAAAAGGGGAAATCTTGAATCGAACCATCACTCGGCTGAGCATTGGAGGCGGTAAAAAATCCAAGATGAGGGCGGTAGATATTGTAGGAACGATTTGCAGTATTCCGGATGTGGATTCATCGGATATTGGCATTATAGATGTCAGGGACAGTCTTACTTATGTGGAAATTCTGAATGGAAAGGGGAAACAAGTACTGGAAATCCTACAGGATAAACCAATCAAAGGAAAAGTCAGAAAGACACGAATCACCCGAAATCTTTCGTAAAGGATTTTTTTGGTAAGCAAGAAATGGAAAACGTAAATAAATAGACAGTCTACATTTATTAAGGTATAATTACTGCATAACGTCACATTACATTAGAGTGACCGCGCTTTGGCGCGAGAGTCTGCAAAGCAGACTCTTTATCCGATGAAATCGTGAATAAACTTGCAGAAGAACATGGAATTGAAGAAAGCACAGTGCACGAACGGTACTGTGCTTTTGCATATGCAATGGGCATAGGGGCGAGGAAAATCCAGTAGGTGAAAAATGAAAGAATATCCGGGTGAGTATCATAAGTGGCGAAGTAGGATCATGAAAGCCAATTTTTATTTAGTGACAATTATGTTTATTCTTGAGGTAGTAATTTATTTTGTTTTAAAACATCGTAATTTGATTATTCAGTCAATTACGGTTTATTTAATGTGCTATATTGTGATACCTACCATGCTCAATCTTCTTATTATATATGTTGGGAATTCCATCATTCAAAAAACAAATCCTAAAAAAGAGATAATTAATTACCTTCCGGTGATACAGATGGCCTTTCTTTGTCTGGTGGCAGCTTCTACTCATTATATTTTTTCAGCAACTCTTTGTGTATTTTGTTTCCCGGTTTTTATAACGGTGCTGTTTAATGACAAAAGGATGACGCAGCGGATTACCATATTGAGCATTTTATTCCTTGGTCTTTCTTTGTTGTCGCGCTATTATTCTTCACCGGCACCACAGGATGACATCTACCTAGTTCCGGAGGGACTGGTGGCACTGACCATTATTATTTCTACAAATGTGGTCTGCAGGATATTGGTAGGATTTCAAAATGAGAAAAATAGGATTCTTGAAAAAGCTTATCGCAGTCAGGTGGTAATGCAGGAACAGTTGAACCGCGATCAGAAGACCGGACTTTATGGAGCGAATGCATTTTCCAATGCTTTGCAGGAAGCAATATACGAACCGAATGGTGATCCAATCATATTAGCAGTAATTGATATTGATGATTTTAAGAAAGTAAACGATAGCTACGGACACGCCAAAGGGGATAAAGTTCTTAAACGTCTGGCAGGATTGATGATGCGGGATGGCTCCGATGATATCTTCCCGGCCAGATTCGGGGGAGAGGAATTCGCTATTATATTTAGGATGAATTTAGCACAAGCCGATCGATGGATGGAAGAACTGCGATTGAAATTTGCATCACAACGATATGATTTTATGGGTGGTCGTGTGACAATCAGTATCGGTATTGCGGTTTGGGAAGAGGGATTTACAGATGAACAGTTATTTATCAATGCAGATACAGCCATGTATTATTCAAAACAGCACGGTAAAAATATTGTGACGCTATACGAGTCAAGGATGCAGGAGGGCTTCTGATAAAGAATAAGCGCATGTGCGTGAACGTGCTCCGGCGGCATAATAAAATAAAATCAAAAAGAGATTGACATTTACGTTTGAGTTTGATATTATAATACTCGCCTTGAAAAACAGGTTATATACGAACTAAAAAAAATAAAAAAAAGAATCAAAAAGTTGTTGACAAAAAATGGCAGACATGATATCCTATAAAAGTTGCTGCTGAAACAACAACGCAGAAACAACACAGAACCTTGAAAATTAAACA
>JAVWRQ010000026.1:0-32281 GCA_036634775.1 Clostridium sp. | reverse complement strand
GTCCAGATGTGCATTCTCACTAAGTTCGTGAAAAACCTCACTAAGTGTTCATAGTATATCATATGGGAACTGAATTTGTCACTATAAATATTTATTTTTATGTTTGGGGAAAACGTTCACTTTGTGGGCAGTCACCGGCAAAATAAAGGGGGAAAAGCAGATGATAAATTGGAGAGAGAGTCCTTGGGAAAAGGAATGGAACCGTCTTGTAAAGCAAGAGAATGCCTATCTCAAGCAAGGCACAGCCAAAAAGGATTCTGCCCTGAACCGCCTCTTGGCGGAAAAAGTACCGCCAAAATTACAAGAAACCCTAAATGCGGCATTTGCTAAGGCGTTTCGCCTGGTATTTGATAAGGGTACCGATCTCATCGAAAAAACATATAAGCGTGAGGATGCGGAGCGGCAATTTAAGATTCGAAACTATGCAGTGGAACTGAAAGAGGATCGAAAAGGCCTGCGGCAGTTTTCCAGGCAGGCCAACCGAACCGGACAAAAGAACCTGCTGCTCTCAGGCATCGAGGGCGTTGGACTGGGCGCACTGGGGATTGGCTTGCCTGATATTCCATTATTTGTAGGAATGCTATTAAAAAGCATCTACGAAATCGCATTGCATTTTGGCTATACCTATGAATCACCGGAGGAGCGATATTTCATTCTGGAGATGATCCAAACCGCTCTCTCCTACGGGGATGATTTGAATGTGGGCAATCAGCGTATCAATGATTTTATAGAAAATGGTCGGCTGCCGGCTGCGTATAGGCAAGAGAGGCGGATCGAGGAAACGGCTTCCGTGCTTTCCAACGAACTGCTGTACATGAAGTTTTTACAGGGCATCCCATTACTGGGTGCGGTAGGTGGTATGTATGATGCCATTTATTTACAGAAGGTTCAGAAGTATGCCAAACTTAAATACCACCGTAGATTTTTGTACGATCGTAAAGATCGGGCAAAACTATGATGGAAAAGGATGCCTCTCAAAAAAATCTGTCCTCTAATTTCTGCCCTCTATTTTTCAGCCAGACAATACGTGTTCTTTCCCTTCTCCTTTGCATGATAAAGTGCTTTGTCTGCATTTTTGTAGAGTTCATCAAAGTTCTTTCCATGTGTTGGGAACAGTGCAATTCCAATCGTACCGGAAAGTTTATAGTCTGTGTTGGACTGAAGCTGTATCCGGTTGAACATATCGCAAATCTGCTGAGCTTTTTTTGCGGCAATTTTTGCATTTCCGATGTGATTCATATAGGCAATAAACTCATCACCGCCCATACGTCCCACGATATCGCCGGTGCGGAATAGAGACAGAAGTCCCTTTGCGACATTGGTGAGAACCTCATCTCCGCAAGCGTGTCCAAAGGTATCGTTGACCTGTTTGAAATCATCTACATCAATAATTAAAAATGCACCGCCTACGTCATCTTTCTCAGCAAAATCAGTTATATTCTTAATTAACAGTTCGGCAGTCACTTTGTTATAAAGTCCTGTCAACAGATCATGCTCTGCCTTTTCTTGCAGTAAAAGTTCCTTTTTCTTCATCTCATCAATATTGCGAATGCAGCCAATGCAGTGTAAATCTCCGGTCTCGTCATCAATAAAGCATTGCATCGAACATTCTGACCAGATGATGCAGTCGGTCATCAACCGCCGATATTCTACGTTGGTGAGCAGCACCCCGGCATTATAATTGGCGGTGAGCGTTTCTATACTGGATTGTGCACGCACGTGAGATCGGTCTTCTTCATAGACCTTATGATGCAGAAGTATCTCCACTACCGTGTAAAAATCATCCGTAGCTTCTTCACCATAAGTCTGCACAATACTTTCGTGCCCCGATAAAAACCGGCGATTGGTCAAATCTGCTTCATAGTAGAAATTACCGTTCTGATTGCTGATCGAAAGGTATCTTGCTTCACGTTGCTGCTGAAGTTCGATTTGTTTTTCTCGAGTAATATCCTGTAACACCCCAATTGCATGGGCGGTATTGCCTTCATCGTCAAAGATGGCCGTAAAAGTCAGGCGATTCCATAGGATGCGTCCATCGGCAGCCCGTGCTTTTAAGATGCAGCTGCAGTTTTTAACATTATCATGTAGTTGCCGAAATAAGTCCAGATACACTTCCTTGGACTCTTGCAGTACCGTTCCATTATCTAAAATGCGCTGAGGCATGTCCTCTACCAGTTCCGGCACGCCGTAGATTTCTTTTGCTTTGGCAGAGTGGTACATCACATGCGTTTTCATATCATAGTCGATGATGATATCTTCGGTGCTCTGCATAGCAATCCGATACCGCTCTTCATCAATCCGCAGTGCAAGTTCGGCTTCTTTAATACTACTGATATCCGTCAAAATCCAAACGCCTACCTCCTGCTCACGCAAAATGGTGCGCTTTCCACGCAAGGATACCCAGAGCAGACTACCATCGGCACAGTGCAGACGGTGCTCTAAACAAACTTGATCCCCTTCTGCTAACTGCTCCAGAATTTTGCGGTTCAGGCGAACCGCATCTTCCGGTAAAACCCACTGCATGGCATCATGACCTACGATTTGCTGCTCGGATCGTCCCGTCATTTCCCGATAGCCCTGATTGCATCGAATGACAGGATAACCCTCGACCATCGTAGTAATCAGAACGCCGCCAATCAAATTTTCATCCATCGTTTCTAATTCAGTTGTCTTTTCTTCTAGCAATTTTTTTGCTTCTATCACATCGGTGATATCTTCAACGATCTCAATATATCGCCCATTCTGCGTGGCTCCTACATCCAGAACTGCCGTGCTGACCATGTAAGTTTTGCCTTCAGCCTCGTAGTAAGTTCGTTTGTTTCCACTTTGTTCCATCTGCTCAATCGCACATTTATGCGTGTTGCATATACAGGTGTTCAGGCAGTGACAAGGCTGTCCGACCATGTCTTTTTTGCAGTGGAATAAATCTAGTGCAGCGGCATTAATAAAGTTTAAATTCCGATCTTTGTCTGTAATAAATAGGGGAAGAGGGATATGGTCTAAGATATCCAGTAAATGATCACGCTCGTCGCGCAGCAAAGTCTCTATTTTTAGCTCCATTTGGATTTCCTCCTGCACTGTAACTATATGCATTATATTATAATTCTTCGTTATGAAAAAGTCTATATCTTTCATCTGTGGTCATTTTTGCAATTTATAAAAGTATCAAAACAATCAATGTTATAGATTTTCTTTTAAAGTCGTAAAATGCAAGAAGAGATATTTTATATTGCTTTTATTTACCAAATCCTATAAACTAAATATAAAATGTAGAATAAAAAATTTAATTTTTTTAATAATGACATATCAATAGAAAAAAAAGAGCCCAAAAGAGCCAAAAGGAGCGTAAGATGAAGGAAAAAGGATTTAGTAAAGAGTCGGAGGAGGACGAAGGGGAACCTTTGGAACCGGGAGAAGGAAAAAAAGAGACATTAGTGGATGTTATTTGCCGTAATATACGACGTGATATCATTATGGGGATTCTGCAGCCGGGTATGAAAATCATGTCCAGAGATTTGGCTGAACGATATGGCACGTCAGAAACACCTGTTAAGTTAGCACTGAACCGCATGATTTCAGAACAGGTGGTAGAAAACTATCCACGTCAGGGCATGATCATCAAACCGGTCACGCTGTCGGATGCAGAAGAAATTTTTGCGCTTAGACTTATGATGGATTTATATTATACGAAAGAAATCATCGATGCAGTTCAAGTAAACAAATCACTGAAGCAGGAACTGGCAAATAACATTAAAGAACATGAGGAAGTGATGCATCAATATATAAGTAGCAATGATGTGGAACTATTTGTTCAGGATTATAATCATGACTATGAATTCCATCGACTTTATTTAAAATGTTCCGGAAATCAAAAGTTGGTGGATATGTATAAAGGCCTAAATCCCTTTATTTATTCGAACTATATCTTTAGACAGCAATCTCAAGAAAAAGATATGGCCGGACTTGAAGAACATAAAGCGATATTGAATGCAATTGTTATAGGAGATGAAGAATTATTGAAGCAAAGTATAAAAACACATATTAACAATGCGATTAATTCGATTCGCATTATTATGAAATGTGAACGAATCCATTAGGTACTTGATAAGAATGCCCCTCAGTGGTCTACCGCCAATGAGGGGCATTTTTTGTGTAAAAGTAACAAAACAAAAGAATATTATTGTATGTTTTACCCATATTATTTTAATACCAAATAGAATATAATTTTGCTTATAAAAGATTTTATTTAAACGAATTAAAATCTTTTAAACGAAAAACTATATTTTATCCAGGAAGGTAAAATCGTTTAATATGAAAATTTTAGCATTGGAATCATCTACATCATCAGCTAAAGCACTGATATATGATACGAGTAGTAAAACCTCCTCACTTAAGATCAGACCGTATCCGAAGATGTTTGAAAACCCGACCGTTCATAATGCACAGACTGTTTTTGAGGAGATGCTCACAGTAGGCAGAGAACTTCTAGATGGAACCTCAGATATTGATATGATTTCACTTGGTGGGACTTGGCATTCCTTGTGTTTGTTTGATCAATCAATGGAAGCGGCGACTCCTGTTATGCCATGGTGTTATACGGGTGCATCTGATTTATGCAAAGAAATTCGAGAAGACAAAACTTATGTTCATGATTATTATCATAGAACCGGCTGCATGGTTAATGCAATTTATCCATTCTTTAAATTGAGAATGTATAAGAAGATGGGTTTTGATCTGAATCAATTTTTGATAGCGGGGCAAGGTACATATAACACATATCAGATGACCGGAGAAAGAGTAATAACAGAATGTATGGCTTCCGGCATGGGACTTTTGAATATTTATACGAAACGGTATGATCAGAATCTGTTAAATGAACTGGGTATCACAGAAAACCAGCTGCCAGAGATCGTCACCTATGAACATACCTATCCACTAAGGAAGAAGATGGCGGATTTTCTGGGACTGCGAGAAGGAATTCCGGTCATTCCGTCTAATGCGGATGGAGGACTGAATCAAATCGGCGTAGGTGCACTAAAAAAAGGAGTCATGACTTTTTCGGTGGGCACCAGTGGAGCCATCAGACTGACCACCTCTACACCGGTTATTCCGGAAGAACCCAGTATCTGGTGTTATCTTTCACCTAACTCATGGCTGTCCGGAGCGGCCACCTCGGGAGCATGTAACTGCCTTGATTGGTTTAAAGAGAATTTTGCAAAAGACAGTTCCTATATGAATTTAGAAAGAGAATTTAATCCGGAGGATGATTCACCCGTATTTTTGCCATTTGTGTTTGGGGAACGGTGTCCGGGATGGAATGACGATAGAAGGGGTGCCTTTGAACACATGAATGCCAGTCACAGGGTGCAGGATTTATACAGAGGCGTTCAAGAAGGAACACTATTCAACTTATATCAATGTTATGAAACATTGACTTCAATTAATGGGGAACCCAAACGAATTAAACTTTCGGGCGGAATACTAAATTCACCTTTGTGGACTCAAATGTGTGCTGATATTTTTGGAAAAGAGATGGAAGTGGATCAGCAATCTCAAAGTTCTCTGATGGGTGGTGTCGTTTTAGCGATGGAGCTGTTAGGTGTCATTGATACCATAGAAGACTTTAATGTGGAACCAACAGCAATCATTGTTCCGAACCCGGAGCGAATCGCAATCTATAAAAAACGTTATGCATGTTACAAAGAGTATTATGAAAAATTTTAAATTATAATAAAAAAAAGGAGAAAAAAATTATGAAAAAGAAAAAAATTGTAGCATTAACACTGGCAGCAGCGATGGTTATGGGACTTGGCGGATGTGGTAAAAAGGAGGCAGCTCCTGCAGATACAAATGCAGCGGGTGGAGCACAGGAGACCTCAAAAGGAGAGGCAGCTTCGGGAGATGTAATTAATCTTCAGCTGGCACTTGTAGATCCGGAGACATCCCCTTATGGGCGTGGAGCGAAAGCGATTGCAGACGAAGTGGACAAGGCAACAGGAGGAAAAATAAAAATTACAGTTAATGCCGGTGGTTCTTTAGGCGGTGAGCGAGATACCGTAGAATTAGCGATGTCTAACAATCTGGATATTGCCACAGCAGCTAACTCGGTTCTTACAAATTTTATTCCAAATATGAATATATTGGATCAGGCTTATCTTTGGACTTCTCCGGAACAGGCTCATGCAGCGGTTGATGGACCGGTAGGAGACTTAGTTAAAGAGGAAGCGGAGAAATTAGGACTTCATGTTATTGGATTTATGGAGTCAGGATTTAGAGATACATTCTCTACAAAACCAATCAAATCAGTTGAAGACTTTAAGGGAATCACCATTCGAACCATGGAGAATAAATATCATCAGGCAGCGTTTAAATCATTCGGTGCTATGCCGGTAGCGATGAGCTACAATGATGTATTTACGGCACTTCAGCAGGGAACCATCGATGCAGCAGAGAATGCACTTTGTAACTGCTGGAACTCCGGTTACTATGAGGTAACGAAGAACATTGCCAGAACGCATCACGCATTTACTTATATCGCACTTTGTATGTCTGATAAAGCATGGAAACAGATTCCGGAAGATTTAAGACAGCCATTCCTAGATGCGGTACAGAAGGGCGTAGAGGCAGAAAGACAGTATTTAGTTGAAGAAAACGAAGCTGCTGAGAAGAAGTTAATTGAAGCCGGCGTTACAATCACCGATGTAGATGTAGCAGCGTTCCAGAAAGCTTATCAGGAACAGGCAAAGAAAGAGGGATTCACTTTTGATCCGAAATGGCAGGCAGCGGTAGATGAGGTAGTAGCTGCTACTAAATAGTAGGCAAGTTAAAAAAGTCCACTGTACAGTCGATTCGTGCGGCGGACTTTTTTGGAAAAAAGGAGTAGGTAAGGATGAAGAAAACAAACCATTTACAGAAAATAGAAAATGCACTTATCGTCTTGACATTTGTAGTTATGACGGTATCAGCGTTCCTTCAGGTTTGCAATAGGAATATCACAAAAATTCCGGTTACCGGATTTGAAGAACTTTCTAAATACTGCATGATTTATATGGTTCTATTGGGCACAGAACTGGGACTTAGGGATGGAACCCAGATTGCGGTAACGGCATTTCCGGATCGGTTAAAAGGTCGGTGCAGAGTGGCGGTATTGATGATTGGAAAAGCGATTTTGATTCTATTTGCGGCAGATATGTTTTATCAGGCCATTTCACTTTGCCAGATGCAGCTTCGTTCCGGACAGACATCGCCGGGACTTGGTGTACCGATGGTAGTTCCCTATTTTGCTCTGCTTTTGGCGTTTGGAATTATTGCAATTGTCCAATCCATAGAAGAAATTAAAATGGGAGCAGCATTAATCAAGGGAAATACAGAAGCTTATGAATTCGTAGATCAAGCAGAGGAAGAGGCTAAGAGTATGATCGATGAAGTTCTTAACTCTCATAAAACCGAAGAAGGAGGTAAGACGGAATGACAGGATTTTTATTATTTGGCACATTTATTATTTTATTGATTCTTGGCGTTCCCATTGCCGTTTCTCTTGCGGTAGCCACCATGTCGGCCATCGTATTTTCACCGGAGATTACACTGTCACTAAGCGTAGTTACACAGAGGATTTTTGGCGGCTTGGATTCTACTTCGATTATGGCGATTGCATTCTTTGTACTGGCAGGAAACATAATGACAAAGGGTGGAATTTCCAGAAGATTGGTCGATTTTGCAAACTCTATCGTGGGTGGCTTTCGAGGCGGTATGTCGCTTGCTATGGTTTTAGCCTGCGCATTCTTTGCGGCACTGTCAGGCTCGGCACCGGCTACGGTAGTTGCCATTGGCGTTATGTTATATCCCGATATGGTGAGACTGGGTTATCCGAAAGACAGAACGGCGGGACTTTTAGTGGTAGCCGGTGGATTGGGGCCGATTATTCCTCCATCCATCATCATGGTGGTATATGCCACAATTACAGGAGCCTCGGTCGGTGATTTATTTGGTGCAGGTATGGGCATTGGAATTATGATTGTAGCGGTACTGATGATGACCATTATCTACTACGCACACAAAGAAAATTGGCCAAAAACATCAAAAAAAGTATCTGCAAAAGAGTTATTGAATAGTTTCTTCAAAGCAATTCCCGCACTTATTCTTCCGATTATTATTTTGGGAGGCATTTATTCAGGAATTCTCACGCCTACAGAATCTGCAGCAATTGCAGTAATCTGGGCATTGATAGCAGGATTATTTATCTACAAAGAAGTTAAAATAAAAGATTTATATGCAATTTTTCTGGATTCGGCAAAATCCTCGGCAATGATTTTATTTATTATTGCAACATCTACCGCGTTTGCATGGCTATTTGCATTTTCCGGAATTTCCGCGCAGCTGGTCGGTTTGGTTAAAGCGATGAATTTAAGCGCTACAGCGTTCTGCATCATTACAGCAGTTATTTTATTGATTTTTGGTACATTCCTGGAAGGAATTGCAACGGCAGTTCTGATGGTTCCGGTATTGTGGCCCATTGCCCAGTCACTGGGTATTGATGTTGTTCACTTTGGTATGATTGTTTCTATATCCAATGTTATCGGCACGATGACACCACCGGTGGCAGTTAATATCTTTGCTGCATCCTCCGTCTCTAAGTTAAAGATGGGAGTCATTGCCAAAGGTCAGTTACCATTCTTTATCGGGTATGTAGGTGTATTTTTCTTGGTTGTTTTATTTCCACAGCTTACCGCATTTTTTGTCGGGTAATGTGTTTGTAGGATATCAGAGGGTATAAGGAGACAGATGAATATGGCAAATATATGTAAAAATATGGAAAATTGGGCAATTCAGTCATCGGAAGAATGGGGATTTCATTCAGTGGTAACGCCGGAGACATGTGACTGTAAGGAAGCACAGATTTACAGACTAAATTTAAAATCCGGTGATTCGTATACGTTGAAATCGGGGAAATTAGAAATGCATCCGGTACTTTGCGATGGTGCATCTACACTTAGTGAAAATGAAAAATTAGAAGGCGTAAAGATGGAAAAGTACGATTCCTTCTATATACCGGCCGATACTTCTGTAACAATTACCGCGACTTCCGATTGTTTCTATTATGTGGCAGCTGCGATATCGGATGGAATCGGACAAACTTTTTTTAGAAAATTTGACGCCACTCTTCCAATCGGTGATTTACATCAAATTCATGGAGAGGGAACCGGCAGACGAGAAGTTATGTTTACACTGGCACCACAAGATGAAGCATCCAGATTACTTTGTGGATTTACCTGGGGCGGGGAAGGCACATGGACCAGTTGGCCTCCGCACCAGCATGAGATGGATCTGGAAGAAGTATATTGCTATTTCGATATGCCAAAACCACATTTTGGTCTTCATATTTCTTATTTAAATAGTGGAGATGTAGAGACAATTGCAGCACATCCGGTTCATACCGGCACTTGCGTACAGGCACCTTGCGGCTACCATCCTACAGCAGGAAGTCCGGGTACCCGTAATACGTATCTTTGGGTATTAGCAGGTTTTTCTCATGAACAGAGAAGATATGATCTGGCTGTACTGGATCCGCAGCGCGAAAATTTAAGTGTGAACAGACCGGCTTTTGAGACGAATGAGTCCAAGTAAGGGAGACTGATATGGCAGAAGTTAAAGTTGTGATTACAGCACGTTCATTTGGGAAAGCGGATGAAAAAGCATATGACTGTTTAAAAGCATCGGGATGCCGATGGATCAAGCTGGAAGAAACAAATGAATCAATCGATGAACAGTTAAAACGGGAAATCGTAGATGCGGATGCTCTGATTGCGGGTCTCGAGGATATTGGTGCGGATGTAATAGGAGAAGCCAAAAAATTAAAAGTCATTTCGCGTTATGGAGTAGGGTATGACAAGGTAGATATAGAGGCTGCCAGGAAAAAAGGGATTCAGGTGACGATTACACCGGGAGCCAATGGTGATTCTGTAGCAGACCTTGCGGTGGCATTAATGCTTGATGTAGCGAGAAACGTCACAATTATGGATGGCGCTATCAAGGGACGCAATCAGAAAAGACCACAGGGACTGGAAATGTTTGAAAAGACGTTAGGCGTCATTGGTGCAGGCCGCATTGGGCAGGGGGTAGCAAAGCGCTGTCGTGGTTTTAGCATGAATGTATTGGCTTATGATGTATTTGAAGATGAGCGGTTTAAGCAGGAAACCGGTGCACACTATGTGGACTTGAATCAGCTTTTAAGAGAATCGGATTTTATAACCATTCATTCACCATTGACGGAAGAAACGAAACATATGATTTCAACTGCTCAATTTAAGATGATGAAGCCGGAGGCAATCATTGTTAATACAGCCAGAGGTGGTGTAATTGATGAAGCAGCACTTTATGAGGCCTTAAAGTCGGGAGAAATTCGCGGTGCAGGACTAGACGCTACAGTAGATGAACCACCATATGACAGCCCTTTGATGAATTGTGAAAATTGTATTTTAACGCCTCATGCAGGAGCAGCTACAAAGGAAGCATCCTCTAAGATGAGCCTAATGGCGGCACAAAATGCAGTGGAAGTTTTAAATGGAAAAGAATGTAAATTTAATGTGGCAAAGTAGAAATGGTTGAAGGGAGAAAAACAATGATTAAAAATTTTACGGACTTAACAGGAAGAAAAGCAATTGTAACAGGTGCGGCACAGGGTCTGAGCTATGGTATGGCAGAGGGATTGATGGAAGCAGGAGCCGAAGTAGCGATTCTCGACTTAAATCCAAAGGTAAAGGATGTGGCTGCTGAATTTGTAAAAAGAGGCTACAAATGCCATGGAGTGATTGTTAATTTAGGCATCGTCGAAGACAGAACCAGAGCATTTAATGAGGCATTAGCCGCTCTCGGAGATCATCTGGATATTATTGTAAATGGAGCCGGAGTTCAAAAAAGACATGCGGCGGAAGAATTCCTATATGAAGACTGGGAGTTTGTACTTAATATAAATTTAAATGCAGCATTTAGTATGAGCCAGTTAGCCGGAAGACAGTATTTGAAACAGCAGAGTCGAGGCAAAATTATTAATATTGCATCCATGCTGTCATTCTTTGGCGGCTATACAGTTGCTGCTTATGCGGCATCAAAGGGCGGTGTGGCACAGATGACAAAAGCGTTCTGCAACGAGTGGGCAGAAAAGGGAATTAACTGCAATTGTCTGGCTCCGGGCTATATGGATACGGAAATGAACGTAGCACTGACGGATCCAACCAATCCACGTAATAAAGAAATTACCGATCGAATTCCGGCTCATTATTGGGGAACGGGAGAAGATATGAAAGGACCTGTTGTTTTCTTAGCTTCGGATGCTTCAAATTATCTGCATGGTGCTGTTGTGCCGGTAGACGGCGGTTACTTGGTTAAATAAGGGAAGATGAGAGGGGTCTGTTATGAATGATGTCATGTCTATTATTAAAGAAAAACGAATTGTACCGGTTGTAAAATTGGATCGCGTGGAAGATGCTTTGCCTTTGGCAAAAGCCCTGTTAGATGGTGGTCTTCCGGTAGCAGAAATTACATTTCGTACGGATGCTGCCGAGGAATCGATTCGACAAATTCGAAAGAACTATCCGGAGATGCTTTGTGGAGCAGGAACCATTGTAAATAAAGAACAGGCAAAACGCGCCATCGATGCAGGTGCAGCGTTCATTGTAAGCCCCGGATTTTCAAAAGAAGTTACAGAATATGCACTGGAGCATCATGTTCCCATCCTGCCCGGATGCTGCAGTCCTACCGAAATCATCTATGCACTCAATTATGATTTAAAGGTAGTTAAATTTTTCCCGGCGAAACAGTATGGTGGATTAGATACGATTAATGCACTGGCGGCACCTTTTCCCGGTATTCAGTTTATGCCTACCGGTGGAATAAGTCCGGAAAATTTAAGAGAATATCTGGATAATAAAAAAATATATGCCTGTGGAGGCAGTTGGATGGTTGCTGAAACCTTAATTAAAGAGGGGCAATTTGATAAAATTACTCAATTGACAAAAGAGGCAGTGGAGCTGGCAAGATAGGAGATACCTATATGGAAAAAATGGCCGGATGCATGTATTGTGAAAAGAATGATGCCTTAAATAACTTGATGATATGGATCTGCGAACTGCCATATTCGAATGTATACCTTTTTAAAAATCAGGCATACAGAGGACGTTGCGTGGTAGCATATAGAAATCATGCCGATGAGTTATTTGAACTCAGTGATGAGAATCTTTGTGGATTTATGGAAGATACAAAAAGGGTATGTCATGCGATTGCCGGTGTCGTTCAGCCGGAAAAGATGAACTTAGGGATGTATGGTGATACTTGTAAGCATGTGCATTGGCATGTAGTCCCAAAACAAAAAGGTGGTATTGATTTTGGAACAACCTTTCAGATGCAGCCACAGCCTCCTGTTTTCTTACAAGAGGAAGAGTATACAGAATTAATCAATCAAATTAAAACAAAGCTTTAAGATGTACTAATACAAGAGTGCTACATAGGGATAGACATGATTCTATATCCGATGCAGTGCTCTTGTTTTGAATAAAGAAAGGAAATGTGATGGAAAAACAATATGATATTGGAGTGTTGGGATTGGGAGTGATGGGAAGTGCCCTTGCTAAAAACATGCTAGACCATGATTTTAATACAGCACTTTTTTCTGTATCTGAAAAAGAAAGAACTGATTTTTATAGTGAGAATGGTTTATTTCACCTGTGTACAACAATAGAAGAATTAATCGGATGTCTCAAAACACCACGAAAAATATTTATTATGATTACGGCAGGAAAACCGGTGGATTCAGTAATCAATCAATTACTTCCCATTCTTGAAAAGGGCGATATCATTATGGATGGTGGAAACTCATATTACAAAGATACAAAACGCCGCTGTGAAATATGCGAAAGACAGGGAATTCATTACCTGGGCGTGGGGGTATCCGGTGGGGAATCCGGTGCACGAAACGGTCCCAGTGTCATGGTGGGCGGAAGTAAAAATGGTTTTAAAATGGTACGGGAAATTCTTGATACGATTGCGGCACAACATGATGGAATTCCCTGCTGTACCTATATTGCAGAAAACGGTGCCGGACATTATGTGAAGATGGTACATAATGGAATTGAGTATGCTATTTTGGAACTTCTGGCGGAAAGTTATCATTATATGCGCTTTTTTGCAAAAATGGAACCGGAAGAAATTCGGTGTATATTCCTTAAATGGAACAATGGAAGATTGAATTCATATTTAATAGAAATCAGTGCATTAGTATTGGGAAAAAAAGACGAAGATGGGTGCCTGGTACTTGATAAAATACTCGATATAGCGGAGCAAAAAGGCACCGGAGCATGGACGGTATCAGAAGGAATTGAAAGGGGGGTATATATACCAACTATATATGAAGCACAGGCAGCAAGAGCATTTTCTAAGTATAAAAAAGAACGAATTCTAGGTGCTGAACAATTGGCATGTCACCCTATTCTAGAAATAAAGATCGAGCCGGATGAGTTGGAAGATGCGTTGCTTTTGGCCATTATTATTGCATATAGTCAAGGACTTGAATTAATTAGACATGCGGCAATCGCCGAAGGGTGGGATATTGATTTTGCTGCATTAATTGCTGTATGGAAAGAGGGGTGCATTATAAGAAGCCGTTTACTGGAAGAAATCGAACTTGTTAAAACGCTTAAAGAGTCTCCACTGATTCTTGCCTCGGAATTTTCCTATGTAAATAGGTTGGAAATATCGCTTAGGAAAGTGGCTGTTTCATCGGTTGCTTCGGGTCATGCAATGCCCGGATTTTGTTCGGCACTGAATGATTATGATAGTTACCGAATGAAACAAATGCCGGTTAATTTTGTTCAGGCTCTTCGAGACTGTTTTGGATCACATACTTATCGCCGAATTGACAAAGAGGGATATTACCATACTTCGTGGTAAAACCATTATAAATCAAGGATTTTATGTAATTCCGTTGACATTATTCCGCTGGGAGATTATAATTTAAACAGAAATATCCTGTACGGAAAAGGGGATAAACGTGAAAAATTATATTTCTGCCGCAGAAGCGGCAAAAAAGTGGGGATTGAGCGCCCGAAGAGTCTGCACCCTTTGTGCACAGGGACGAATTCCCGGGGCGATGGTGTTTGCACGTAGCTGGGCCATCCCAAGAGATGCGGAGAAGCCGCGCGATGCCCGTATTAAAAGTGGAAAGTACATGGACTCTTCACATAAAGCAGTACATCATTCGATGCCTGAGGGGATGACTTCGCTAAAGACGGTTTTAGTAGTGGATGACAACCCGATCAATCGAACGATTTTATCCAATATGCTTTCAGGACAGTATATCACTCTGGAAGCAGAGAATGGGCAAATGGCGCTGAAGATGCTCAAGGAACATAATGATGAAATTGCGGCGGTTATGCTTGATCTTATCATGCCTGTCATGGATGGCTACGCCGTGCTGGAGGCCATCAGAGAGAATGACAGCTATGGGAATTTACCGGTTGTCGTGACCACAGGGAGTGGTAACCACGATAGCGAGCGCAAAGCACTGTCTCTGGGTGCATGGGATTTTGTTACGAAGCCATACGATGCGGAGATTATCCTATTTAGACTTAAGAATGCGATTGACCGAAGCCAGCTTTCAGCGCTGCGGGAACTTAAATATTTAGCAGATTATGATGCTTTGACCGGAATTTATAATAAGACAAAATTTTTTGATGCGACTCGTGCCATGTTAGATGCGAATCCAAATGAAAATTTTGCCTTTCTTCGTTTTGACGTGGATCGTTTCCAGCTGATTAATTCTTTTTTTGGTACGGCTGAGGGGGATAAACTACTAATCTATATTGCAGAGCGAATGGCAGAAGACGCCAGGAAATGCAAGAAAGCAACCTATGGAAGAATCGAATCAGACATCGTTGCCTTTTGTGTGCCTTATGAAAAAGAACAAGTGGAGAATATCGTGCGTCAATCTAAAAACACGTTGGCGCAGTTCAATTTAAACTATGATATTGTGCCGTCTGTTGGGATTTATGTGATTGACGACCCAGATATTTCTGTGGAAGAAATGTATAATCGATCCACCCTCGCAGCTAAGACCTGCAAGGGAAGATATATGAACTTTTTTGCTTACTATAACGAGAAGATGGGGTTAGCTCTGACGGCTGAGCAGGAAATTACCAACGAGATGAACACTGCTTTGAAACAGGGGCAATTCCAAATCTATCTGCAGCCTCAATATAATATCCATACCAATCTGCCTTGCGGTGCAGAGGCATTGGTGCGATGGGTGCACCCCACCAAAGGCATGATTGTACCCGATGCATTTATTCCTGTTTTTGAGCGCAACGGTTTTATCACAAAGTTGGATTATTATGTATGGGAACAGGCATGTAAGTGCCTGCATAGATGGAAAACCCAAGGAATCTCGCCTTACCCGATTTCTGTAAATGTTTCCCGCGTGAACGTCTACAATCCAAATCTGACCGAGATGCTGTTGGAGCTGGTGAACCGCTATGAACTGGAACCTACGCTCCTCAATCTGGAATTAACGGAAAGCGCCTATACAGATAATCCGGCCGCGATGAAGAAAGTGATGTCACAGCTGCAGAGCCATGGATTTGTTGTGATGATGGATGACTTTGGCAATGGCTATTCATCCCTTTCCTGCCTCAAAGATATTATGATTGATGTTTTGAAGATTGATATGCGCTTTTTATCAGTCACTGAGTTTCCGGGACGTGGTGAGAACATCATCGCCTCGATCATTCGCATGGCAAAGTGGCTAGAGATTCCGGTGATTGCCGAGGGGGCAGAAACCGCCGATCAGGTGGATTTTTTGCGAAGTGTGGGCTGTGACTATGTGCAGGGTTATTACTATGCACAGCCGATGCCGGTTGCAGAGTATGAAAAACTCTGCAGTAAATTACGTCTTGGCGAGCAAATGCTCATCAATCAAAGTCATAATCATTATCGTTATAATGATTTATTTTCCCTTGACCAGGATATGAAAACTCTGTTCAGCAGTGCGTTGCAGGCAGCAGCAATCTATGAATTTTCAGATGATAAAATCGAAGCAATACGTGTCAATGAAGCTTATTATGTGCTGTTGGGGCATGATGATATGATGGCAAATACACCAAATGTTTTAAGTTTGGTCGAAGGCGAATATCGAGAATCGCTACTTCGGGCGTTTCAGACTTGTGCAAAAAATCAGAGCGTGGTAGAATGCGAATACATGCGTAGCCGCAATGGTAAAAATCCCCTTTGGATTCACGCGAAGCTTCATTATGTTTCTATCGTGGGAAGTAAACACATTGTGATTGGTGAGCTTACCGATGTCACCATGCGTCGGGAACTGGATGCAGAAATCAGAAAATATAAGGACAGCTGGCTCTCGGAACACCAAGATACCCGCACCATCCTGATTGTGGACGATGTAGCGATTAACCGCGCGATCTTAAAGAAGATACTGCAGGGAAAATTCATTTTTCTAGAAGCGGAGAATGGCGAGGAGGCAATCAAAATACTCCATGATAATCCCAATCAGATCGATCTCATTTTACTGGATATCAGTATGCCGGTGATGGATGGAAAGGAATTCCTGAAGTATAAAAAAGATACGCCGGAGCTCAGTGGCATTCCGGTCATCATGGCTACGGCCGATGACAGCTCAGAACAGCAAACCGATACTTTTTCACTGGGCGCCAACGATTACATCGTCAAGCCGTTCATCTCTGCGGTGGTGATGCGCCGCGTGGATAATGTACTGGAGTCATCTCATCGTTTTAAAGAGATGGTACGGGCATATAACACCATGTCCGAGCAGGTAAAAACAGACCGAATGACCGGACTCATGAATCGCGTCAGTGCAGAGGAGATGATTACCCAGCAGCTGAAGAATGCGGTGGGCACTTGCGTTATGGTGATGGTGGATATCGATAATTTCAAGCAGATTAATGACACCCGGGGACATGGCTATGGCGACAAGGTGATTTGTGCTGTGGCAGAGAAGCTCCGTTTGCATTTTAGAAGGGGAGATGTCATAGCTCGCATGGGCGGAGATGAATTCGCTGCCTTTGTCTGCGATATTCCCGAGGTGCCCCTGGTGGTAAAGAAATCATATCGCCTCTGTTTCGATATATCCAACATTGAGATTGATGAAGAAAATGCAAATATTACCTGTTCCATTGGACTGGCTCTTTCTTCAGCAACCGAGCATTCTTTTGAGCAACTGTATCATCATGCGGATCAGGCACTGTACCGTGCCAAATGCCGTGGCAGGAACATGGTTTCTCTCTATGGCGAAGAAACGGCGGCTGCTTCTGCAGATGATATTACACACGCTGAAATTATAAAGTTTGATTCGAAGGGCACCGGTAGTCATGATAAAGAATAGTATGGAGGAAACAATGAAGATAGAGCAATTAAAAGAAAATTATGCTATAGCAGCCAAGCAAAGCGGAGTGACCATGTGGATGTTTGACTTTGCAAAAAACATGATTTACGATCTGAACAGCTCCATGCATATCGAAGTCTTTGAGGGCGTCAGCGTCATTCATAATGTTCCGGAAGTGCTTGTGGGGAGTGACAGCCCATTGTATTCGGAGGATATACCGGCTTACTTGAAGATGTACGAAGACCTGTATGCCGGAGCAAAGACGGCCACCAGTATTGGTCGTTGGCAGAATAAAGAGGGTAATTCCTCACTGTGGTATGAAACGACTTATACGACGTTGTTTGACGATGACGGAAAGCCCGCTCAGGCCATTGGCAGTTCCATCGATATCACGGGACGTATCCGTTTGGAGGCACGCTATAACGAGGAACTCAGGTGGCGAAAAATACATAATCAAGATGTCATTGGATCCTATAAGATGAATCTGACGCAGAATATCTGTGAGGATGGACAAAGCGAGAACCCTATGATTCTGTCGCTCCAAGGCGAGGGAACGGTGAATGATTTTTTTGCCCATGAATATACAACCCATGTGGATAAAGTGGAATTAAAAGAATATAAAAAAATATTTAACCGCGAAAGCCTGCTGGGCAGCTATCGGGAAGGTAAAACAACCCTTACGCATGAATCTTATGTGAACTTTGGAAATAATCATATCCTTTGGATCAAAATAGACTTGGATATGTTCTTAAATCCCAGAACCGGTGACGTGGAGGCATACATCTACGCTACAGACATTGATCAGAAAAAAACATCGGCTGCGCTTGTGAATGCAGTGGTCGGTATAGACTATGACTATCTCGCGCTGCTGGATCTTGTCAGCGGCGGCTACACGATGTACGCCCAATCGAAGGGATGTACCGCCGTTCCTCCGAGCCATTCAAATGACTATGAGCGTGAGAATGAGATTTATGCGCGTAAGTTCTTAGCGGAGGAGGATATAGAGAAAACAATCTATGAGATGTCATATAAAAATGTACTTTCGCAGTTGGAAAAACAAGATGTTTATGTGACGTACTGCCGTGTCCATGAGCTCGATGGCAGAATCAGCCGCAAAAAGATGCAGTTTTCCTACCTCAGCAAGACCCGTAAGCGGATTATTTTAACGCGAAGTGATATTACGGATATTTATAATGAAGAGCAGCGTAAAAATGAAGCACTGCGCGATGCTCTGCTAGCGGCACAGCAGGCCAATAAAGCAAAATCAGAATTTCTTTCCCGCATGAGCCACGAAATCAGGACACCTATGAATGCCATTATTGGAATGTCCACTTTGGCAGCAGGATGTATCGGGAATCCGGATCAGGCATCAGAATACTTATCAAAGGTGGGGATTTCTGCACGCTTTTTGTTGTCGCTTATTAACGATATTTTGGATATGTCGAGAATTGAGAGCGGCAAGGTTCTGGTTCGTCATGAGGAAATTCCTTTTGAAGAATTTATTAATGAAATTAATGCTATTTGTCACGCACAGGCGCGAGAAAAGGGCGTGGAGTATGACGTTGTTATTTTAAGCTTTATTGAGAATACCTACATTGGAGATGCGATGAAGCTTCAGCAGGTATTGGTCAACATCATCTCGAATGCTATCAAATTCACGCCTGTCGGCGGAAAGGTACAGCTTATCATACATCAGGAAAAGCATAAGCCGGATGAAGTCATGATGAAGTTCACGGTGAACGATACCGGTGTGGGCATCAGCGAAGCGTTTCTGCCGCAACTCTTTGAACCATTTGAGCAGCAGATGAGCGGTGCTGTTGCGCCTTATGCCGGTACCGGATTGGGACTTGCCATCTGTCGAAATCTGGTAGATCTGATGGGAGGGAAAATCAGCGTCAATAGTATCGAAGGAGTTGGAAGTGAGTTTGTGGTAGAAGTTGGAATGGGTATTTCGGAGAAGAATCGTCAGGCGATAAAACCCAAATCTCGTCTGCACCTTGAAAAGCTCAAAGCACTCATTGTAGATGACGACATTCTCATCTGTCAGCACACCCAGGAAATTCTTCAGGATATGCGCCTGCAGGCAGACTATGTAGCTTCCGGTGCAGAGGCCGTGGAGATTGTCCGGGAAAAATGGGACAAGAAAAAGACCTATGATATTATTCTAGTAGACTGGAAGATGCCAGATATGGACGGCATTGAAACTACCCGTAAAATACGCAAAATCGTGGGACCCGATGTCACCATCATCATTATGACGGCCTATGACTGGGCAATGATTGAGGTGGAAGCAAAGCAGGCGGGGGTGAATCTGCTGATTTCAAAACCCGTGTTCAAATCTTCCTTAAGCTCTGCTTTTGAAAAGATATATAATGACAGGGAGCGGTCATTGGCATCGACCACACCACAGATCTATGACTTTACCGACAAACGGGTACTGTTGGTGGAAGATCATCTGCTGAATATCGAGGTGGCGAAAAAACTGCTATGCGCAAAGTATTTAGAGGTGGAGGTTGCTGAGAATGGACTTCGGGCTATCGAAACATTCGCACAGAACCCAGAAGGATACTATGATGCCATACTTATGGATATCCGAATGCCTGTGATGGACGGACTCACTGCAGCCAAAGCGATTCGCCAGATGCGCAAAACAGATGCGGCGAGTATTCCCATTATCGCGATGACTGCCAATGCTTTTGAGGAGGATATCGAGAAAACAAAAGCGGCCGGTATGAATGCCCATCTGGCTAAACCCATTGAACCGCAGCTTTTGTATCAGACGATGCAGCATTTTTTGTTCCAAGAAGAGATGTGAGTGAAAGAAAGGCCTGGTTATGACTAAAAAACACACATTTGAAGATTTAAAAGAAATTATTGAAACACTGCGTTCTGAACAGGGTTGCCCTTGGGATAAAAGCCAGACGTATGAGAGTCTCATTCCTTTCTTGGAAGAAGAAACCGGTGAGGTAATCGAAGCAATTCATCACAAAGATATGGAAAATTTGTGCGAAGAACTGGGTGATTTATTGTTTCATATTATGCTTTTTAGCCAGATGGCTGAAGAACAGGGACAGTTCAAGATTGATGACGTAGTAGACGGAATTAGTGCAAAGATGATACGCAGACATCCGAATGTGTTTGGTGATTTAAAAGTTAATTCTCCGGAAGAGGGAATGAAATTATGGAAAGAGATAAAAAGGAATGAAAAGCGTAAAAAACTATAAAAATCCTTGACAAAACAAGCATTAATGTATATAAATGTAAAGTAAAGTGTTTCAAATAAACCGAGTATCACAAAACTCATATAAAAAGATAATAGGAGGAATAAATCAATGAACAAAACAGAATTAATTGCAGCAGTAGCAGAGAAAGCAGAACTTTCCAAGAAAGACGCAGAGAAGGCAATTAAAGCATTTACAGAGACTGTTTCTGAGGAATTAGTTAAGGGCGGAAAGATGCAGTTAGTTGGTTTCGGTACATTTGAAGTAACCGAAAGAGCAGCAAGAGAAGGCAGAAATCCTAAGACAGGCGAGACGATGCCAATCGCAGCTTCTAAGACACCTAAATTTAAAGCCGGTAAAGCATTAAAAGATATGGTAAACGCATAATTCATGCGATTAGATAAATTTCTAAAGGTATCTCGTCTGATTAAACGCAGAACCATCGCTAACGAGGCCTGCGACGCAGGACGGGTTCTCGTTGGTGGTAAACCGGCAAAAGCGTCTCTGGGTATCAAACCAGGCGATATTATCGAGATTCAGTTCGGCACGAATTCGGTCAAGGTAGAAGTGTTGGACGTTACCGAGACCGTTAAGAAAGACGATGCAAAAGAACTTTATCGTTATTTATAATAGCATAAAAGTTAGAATCTCCTAATATATTTAACAGTAGTTAGATATGTTAGGAGGTTTTTATTTGGATGAGAAATTGAGCCGGCGCCCTCATAGACTGGAGATTTCCGACAGGGAGCAAGGACGGATTACAGGAATTCAGGACGTTGTGTCTTTTGATGAGAACCAGATTATTCTGGATACCGATATGGGACTTTTGACGATTAAGGGAAAAACCCTGCATGTGAGCCGCCTGACACTGGAAAAGGGTGAAGTGGATATAGAGGGAATCTTCGACAGTATGATTTATTCTTCGAATGAAAATTACCGAAAGTCGGGCGAATCTCTCTTTAGCAGGTTGTTTCGATGAGCATGACGATTCAATATGAAGCCCAACGATTGGCGGCCGGTCTGGTGACCGGAATGATACTTATGACCGTTTATGATTGCCTGCGTTTTTTTCGAATGGTGGTTCACCACAAAAATCTATGGACAGGCATAGAAGATGTTATCTATTGGATTTTTTGTTCCATTGTAACGTTTATGCTGCTTTTGAATCAGAATGATGGAGCCTTGCGAGGTTATGTGATTGTGGGGGTTTTACTGGGAATGGTACTTTATGATGTAAGTATCAGCTTGAATTTGCTAAAACTATTGAAAAAATGCAAAAAATATTTTACAATAAAGAATAATAGTAAAAAAGAGAAAAAACATAAAAGATAGAAGGGAGGAACCCCTAGTGCATGAGAACCGAAAAGTGCGAAAAAGGAAAAAAGAAAGTCTGACGAATCATATGGCATTGATTGGCATTACATTGGTTGTTTTGAGTCTGGCTATTACCGTGCATTTACGGGGCGACGACCTAAAACAGAAGGATTTGAAGTATCAGATCAAGGAAGAAAATCTGGAGGCTCAGGTGCGGAACGAGGAACGGCGAGCCGAAGAACTGGAACAGTACCGAGTGTATGTTCAGACCAAAGAATACATCGAAAAGGTAGCGAAAGAAAAGCTGGGACTTGTGAATAAAGGCGAAACTCTTTTAAAACCCAATAAGACAAAATAAAAAGATTTGTGGTGCAGTCGAATTATGTCGTGCAATTTTATGGTTTTATGCAATTGATTTGACAAATATCTCCTTCCTGCCTGTATATAATAGATGAATATAGGTCAGGAGGGATTTTTTGTGCTTAAAAGAAAAAGTTTACATAGAGACATGGCAGATGTGAATGTTTATACTGCCAAGCGCCTCAAAGATATGGCCATGTCTTTGAGTGGTCTGGCTCAGGCATTTGCCGATGAAATCGGCGGTGAAAAACAACTTACTAAGGAAGATGGTCTGGCTGCCATGCAAACGGCGGCATCTATGGTGTGTCAGGATTGCAGTAAGTGCAACCTATATTCCAGTGGAAAGAAGGAAGACAGCTACTATCTTTACTACCTGCTTCGTGCATTTGAGCAGAAAGGCCGGATTGATACAGAGGATATGCCTCGGCTGTTTAATGAAGCATGTCGAAGAAAAGAAGAATATGTGCAGCAGTTAAATCGCAATTTGGGACGGGCTACGATGAACTTGACATGGAAGAATCGATTTTTAGAGAGCCGGGACGCAGTGATTGTACAGTTTCGTGAGCTGGCTTCGATTCTGGAGGAGTTTTCCGGTCAAATGGAACAGGCTACAGATATTACCGAAGCTTGGGAAGAACCGGTCAAATACATTTTCCGAAGACATCATGTCAAAGTAGAAAACATGTTGATTCTGGAGTATGACAATGAACAGAAAGAGGCATTTTTAACGGTGCGGAGCACTAATGGAAGATGTATGACGGCCAGAGATGCATCGGAACTGGTGGGACGAGCCATGGGAAATAAGAAGTGGAGCGTATCCAAAGACAGCAAAAATATTATCACCAGGAATGCAGGAACCTTTCGCTTTGTGGAGGATGGAAAATACCGGATGCTCCATGGCGCGGCAAAAGTCACGCGAGAGGGGGAATGGGTGTCTGGGGATAATTTTACATTCAACGAAGAGCTTCCTCACCAGGTGATTATGAGCCTAGCGGATGGGATGGGAAGCGGACCGATGGCATATGAGGACAGCAGCAAGGTAATCGAGTTGACCGAACAGCTTTTAGAAACAGGCTTTTCTGCCAGAGCGGCGCTAAAACTTGTAAATACGGTACTTTTGCTGGCGGGGCCGGAGCAGAATCCGACTACGCTGGATTTATGCTGTGTGGACCTTTATACGGGAGTACTGGAAGCGATGAAACTGGGGGCGGTCGCCACCTTTATACTGGGTCGTCATGGCGTGGAACTCATTCAGGCAGGGGAGGTGCCCATGGGAATTGTGAGTCGGGTCGAACCGATACTCCTCTCCAAGAAACTTTGGGACAATGATCGCATTATCATGGTCAGCGATGGTATATTAGAATCACTTCCGGGAGAAGATAAAGAGCAGACGATGCAGGATTATCTCGAAGGAATGCAGACCGTCAATCCGCAGGATATGGCCAATGAAATCCTGGAGTTTTCCTGTTCATTCACAGAAAAACCGGGAGACGATATGACCGTTATGGTCAGTGGGATATTCGAACGCTAAAGACTTGTAGAAACCATAGTCCATATGATATAATGAACACTTAGCGAGGTTTTTCACGAGCTTAGTGAGAATGCACTTAGAAAGAAATCAAATGAAAAAAGAAATGCTGGAGTTTATAGAATACAATCATATGCTGTATTCCGGAGATAGAGTGATCGTAGGAGTGTCAGGGGGCGCAGATTCCGTGTGCCTGCTGCATCTTTTGTGGTGTCTGCGAGAAGAACTGGGAATCAAGCTTCGGGCGCTCCACGTCCACCATGGCCTGCGGGGTGAAGAAGCAGATCGGGATGCTGAATTTTCCGAAGAATTTTGCCATAGATTAGGTGTGCCGTGTGAAGTGGTGAAGATTCATGCCGATGAAGAAGCAGCGGCACAGGGGATTTCAGTAGAAGAGGCAGGGCGAATCGCCAGATACCGAATTCTGGAAGCGCATGCAGCCGGTTGGGAAGCAGAAGCAGGGACAGACACAGATTTTAGGGTGAAGATTGCGGTGGCTCATCACGGAGATGATAATGCAGAGACGATTCTGCACAATTTATTTCGTGGCAGCGGTTTAAAAGGACTGGGTGGTATGCCGCCGGTGAGAGAACGAATTATACGACCTATTTTATGGGCAGACAGAGAACAAATTCTTTCCTATCTGACGAAGGAAAATCTGATCTATGTTGAAGATTCCACGAATGAAGAGAATGACTATACCCGTAATAAGCTGAGAAATCAGATTTTGCCCCTGATTACTTCCGAAATCAACAAACAGGCGGTAAGGAATATCCTGCAGGCAGGTGAACGGATCCGTGGAGCAGATCGCTACTTTGAAGAGAAGGCAGCCGCTTGGCTGGAGCGTTGGAGCGAAGGAGAGGTAGACCGGGTTCCCATGGCACCGCTTCGGGAGGAAGCACCGATTGTACAGGCCTATATTATCCGTGAGGCACTCAAAAACAATCATATTCCGTTAAAAGATATCACATCGAAACATATAGAAGAAATTCAGACCCTTTTATCTAAGCAGTCGGGGAAGAAGACAGACCTTCCTTACGGGATTTCTGTAGAACATGAGTATGGATGGCTGAAATTCACAAAAAGAGAAAAAAACAACGAAATTCATCGGGGGAATCCTCCCGAATTAAATATGAAAGTATTTCTCTATGAAAATCAGTATGAAATTCCTGAAAAGCGGTATACGAAATGGTTTGATTATGATAAAATAAAAAGCACGCCATGTGTTAGATATCGTCAAACAGGCGATTTTATTATGCTTGCAGGCGAAAAAAGAAAAACAGTCAAGGCATTTATGATCGATGAAAAAATTCCGGTCAGGATGCGCGAAGAGATTCCACTCTTGGCAGATGGCAGCCATATTTTATGGATTATCGGTTATCGTATCAGTGAATACTATAAAGTAACAGAGGATACAACGAATATATTAGAAGTACAACTAGATGGAGGAATGGACAGTGGCAGATAAAATCAGAGTATTATTATCAGAAGAAGAAGTAAACCGGAGAATCAGTGAAGTAGCGGCACAAATCAGTAAAGACTACGCCGGTAAAGAGGTGCATCTGATCTGCATCTTAAAGGGTGGAGTATTCTTTACCTGTGAGTTGGCAAAACGTTTGGATTTATCGGTTTCTTTGGACTTTATGTCTGTGAGCAGCTATGGTGCGGGCACGCAGTCCAGCGGCGTAGTTAAAATCGTCAAGGACTTAGATGAACCGTTGGAAGGCAAAGACGTTATTATCGTAGAAGATATTATTGACTCAGGCAGAACCTTATCCTACTTGATTGAAGTGCTGAAGCAGAGAGATCCCAAGAGTATCCAACTTTGCACGCTGTTGGATAAACCGGAGCGCCGGGTCAAAAAGCAGGTTCAGGTCAAATACACCTGTTTTTCCATTCCCGATGAATTTGTAGTAGGATATGGGTTAGATTATGACCAGAAGTACAGAAACTTACCATACATCGGAGTTGTGGAGGTATAAGGAGGAAATAAATTGAAACAGAGGCAGTCATTTGGGGGAACCATAGGAATTATGGCTATGATTTTCCTTCTCATTTTACTATTTAATAACAACACGTCCCAGACCCTGTTTTCGACCGGTAAGATCGATTATCCACAGTTTATGATGGCCGTGGAGAACAAGAGCATCGACAGTGCTATCTTAAGGCCGGATCCTGAGACACCGAACGGAAAAGTAGAGATTTACTTAAAATCAGGGGATAAAGAAGAGTTTTATACACTGGATATACGCGAGATCGAGGCACAGCTTCGGGAATCGGATATCGCATATAAAGTGATGGAAGTACCCAGAGACAATTATTTTATGTCTGTGATTATGCCAATCGCCCTTACGGCCGGTGTACTTATCTTCTTATTCATGTTCATGAATGCCAGAGCCGGTGGCGGTGGTGGCGGTGCGAATGCGAAGATGATGAACTTTGGAAAGAGCAAAGCGAAGATGAGCCGCACCAGTACCGTGAATTTTACAAATGTGGCAGGTCTTCAGGAAGAAAAGGAAGAGCTGGAAGAAATTGTGGATTTCCTTAAGAATCCCACAAAATATACCGGAGTAGGAGCCAGGATTCCCAAAGGCGTACTTTTGGTAGGACCTCCCGGAACGGGTAAGACACTTCTTGCAAAGGCGGTAGCAGGAGAAGCGGGCGTTCCATTTTTCTCTATTTCCGGTTCGGATTTCGTAGAGATGTTTGTGGGCGTCGGTGCATCCCGTGTCCGCGACTTATTTGAAGATGCCAAGAAGAATGCACCGTGTATTATTTTCATTGATGAGATCGATGCGGTTGCCCGTCAGAGAGGTACCGGCATGGGCGGCGGCCACGATGAGAGAGAACAGACTTTAAATCAGCTGCTTGTGGAGATGGATGGTTTCGGTGTAAATGAAGGAATTATCGTCATGGCAGCTACGAACCGAGTGGATATTCTGGATCCGGCTATTTTAAGGCCGGGACGTTTTGACCGTAAGGTGATGGTGGGAAGACCGGATGTGAAAGGCAGAGAAGAGATTCTGGTCGTTCACACAAAGATGAAACCACTGGGAGAAGATGTGGATCTTCACCGTGTCGCACAGACGACGGCAGGATTTACCGGAGCAGATCTGGAGAACCTGATGAATGAAGCGGCAATCAACACCGCAAAGGATAACCGAAAGTTCCTGCTTCAGAAAGATATAGATAAAGCATTTATCAAGGTGGGAATCGGAGCTGAGAAACGCAGCAAAGTGATTTCTGATAAGGATAAGAAGATTACAGCGTATCACGAGGCCGGTCATGCCATTCTGTTTCATGTGCTTCCTGATGTGGGACCGGTTCATACGGTATCCATTATTCCTACCGGCTCCGGTGCGGCGGGTTATACGATGCCACTTCCTGAGCGCGATGATATGCATATGACCAAGGGACGGATTCTGCAGAATATTATGGTAGCGTTAGGCGGACGAATTGCCGAAGAGCTTATCTTTGATGATATTACCACAGGTGCCTCTCAGGATATTAAGCAGGCGACGGAAACGGCTCGTGAGATGGTTACGGAATTTGGCATGTCGGAGAAAATCGGTATGGTAAATTACGGAAGTCATGACAGTGAGGTATTTATTGGACGGGATTTGGCACATGCCAGAAGCTATGGCGAAGCAGTTGCTTCTATGATTGACAGTGAAGTAAAGCGGATCATAGACGAATGTCATGAGAAAGCCAAGAGTATTATTATGGAACATGAGGATGTTCTTCACAGCTGCAGCGCTCTTTTGATTGAGAAAGAGAAGATTGGGCAGGAAGAATTCGAAACTCTGTTTCATTAGAAATTGCTAAATTGCACAAAAAAATATTTGAAAATTCTTCATGTTTGTGCACACTTATTTTAAGCAATATGATATTATACTAATTGTACCCCCCCCCAATACATTATATAGTTTTTTGCAACACCCCATAAAAACGAAATACCTTCTCCTAAAAAGACCAGCTACCCCGCTGGTCTTTTTACTACTCAGTAAAACAAAATGAATGAGCGAAAAATCAGTTTTGGGTTGTGTATTTTAAGGGAATCATATAAAATAGATAAGAGCAGTAGAAAAGAGGGAAGAGTCATGGAACGTATTAACAGAGATGCATTGTTCTGCGACGAGACAGAAGAATACAGGAATCCCTGTGAAGCAGACGAGGGAGACCGGATTGAACTTTTATTTAGGACAGAACGAACGGATGCGGATGCTGTTTATTATATAAACTTAGAAGATGAACATGATGGGGAACATAGACTTTCATATATTTTTTGTGATAAGTTATTCAGTTACTACCGAACTGTGATTACTGCGGGAAAAGCCCCGATTAATTATTTTTTTCGAATAGAGAAGAATGGGGACGTTTGCTATTATAATCGATTAGGTGTAGTGGAGTCTTCTCCTGAAGACTATCCTTTTCGCATTACTCCGGGATTTCATGTGCCAAAGTGGATCGAGGGAGCCGTCATTTACCAGATCTATATCGATCGCTTTTGTAACGGAGATCCTTCAAATGACGTAGTGAGTAATGAATATGTATACATTGGAAAACCGGTAGAGCGTGTGACCGACTGGCAAGAGAATCCGTCTGATATGGATGTACGTCGTTTTTATGGAGGCGATTTGCAGGGAATCTGGGATAAATTAGATTACTTAAAAAGCTTAAAAGTAGAAGCTATTTATTTGAATCCGGTATTTGTTTCTCCATCCAATCACAAGTATGACTGTCAGGATTATGATCATATTGATCCACATTTTGCTGTAATTAAGAACGATACCGATCTTTTGGTCGAACCGAATGCGATTGATAACTATAATGCGGATAAGTACACGACCAGAGTGGCAGATGAAGAAAACTTAGAAGCCAGTGATGCATTTTTTGCAAAATTCATAGAAGCAGCCCATCAGAAAGGCATTCGAATTATTATGGATGGCGTATTTAATCACTGTGGTTCTTTTAATAAATGGCTGGATGCAGAACTTTTGTATCAGCATGAGGGTGACTATCCACTGGGTGCTTACGTTTCCGCGGACAGTCCTTATCGTAATTTTTTTAAATTTAACCATGAGGATGCCTGGCCTTTTAATGAAACTTATAATGGCTGGTGGGGACATTCTACGCTGCCTAAGTTAAACTATGAAGATTCAAAAGAACTGTATGATTATATTTTAAATGTGGCAAGGAAGTGGGTTTCACCTCCTTATAATGCAGACGGCTGGCGCTTGGATGTGGCAGCCGATTTGGGGCGCACACCTGAATTTAACCACCAATTTTGGCGGGATTTTCGAAAAGCAGTCAAGGGAGCGAATCCGGATGCTGTGATTTTGGCCGAACATTATGGCGACCCCAGCAGCTGGCTGGAGGGAGATCAGTGGGATACGGTCATGAACTATGATGCATTTATGGAGCCGGTGTCCTGGCTACTTACCGGACTGGAAAAGCACAGTTTGGAAGCGAATGAAGCACTTCATGGAAATGGAACCGCATTTTTTAACGCGATGAATTATCACATGAGCCGGATGCAGACACAGTCTCTGTATGCAGCGATGAACGAGTTGTCGAATCATGATCACTCCCGATTTATGACGAGGACGAACCGTAGAACCGGCCGTCTTTCGGATTTGGGAGCGGAGGCAGCCGGCGAAGGGATCAGCCATGGTATTTTCCGTCAGGGAGTCATGATTAATATGACATGGCCGGGAGCACCGACGATTTATTATGGAGACGAGACCGGTATGTGCGGTTGGACGGATCCGGATAACCGCCGAACGTTCCCATGGGGACAGGAAGATCAGGAATTGATTGAATTTCATCGTTATATGACGGGAATCCGCAATCGCAATCAGGCACTGCGAAGGGGCTCTTTAAAGCAGCTGCTTGCAGAACAGGGATTGATTTCTTACGGGCGTTTTTATAAAGATAATAAATGTGTGATAGCGGTCAATACGGATGAGGAGAAGAGAACGGCGTGGATTCCGGTATGGCGGATCGGAGTGACAGATGCAGAGGAATTGAGCCGCTGCATGCTGACTTATGAAGATGGATATAACGCAGGCTGCGTGAATTATCCGGTGAAGGATGGCGTATTGGAAGTGGAACTTCCTGCTAGAGGAGCAATCCTATTAGTTGCGGTAAAAAAAGAGAAAAACACTTGATTTTTTTTACCGCTTATGCTATTATTTTTAATTGTCAGAACTAAATTGGATGGGTTCCCGAGTGGCCAAAGGGGGCAGACTGTAAATCTGTTACGTCACGTTTCGGTGGTTCGAATCCACCTCCATCCATTAGTTATACGCCGGCGTGGCGGAACTGGCAGACGCACAGGACTTAAAATCCTGCGAGGGTTAAACTTCGTACCGGTTCGATTCCGGTCGCCGGCATTGAAAGAACCTTGTTTTTACAGGGTTCTTTTTTTATGTAATTTATTTACACTACCATTCACGGATAATTATATTCAAAACCAACAACATGCCACAAAAAAACCAATAAAAGCAATAAAATAAACGACTTTTTGTATGTTCGAATATTCTTTTTCTTTTGAAAAAATATCTTCATACAATAGGATAAAAAGCAATAGGTTGTATGCTAACATAGAGAGCCATTGTCCCCTCGCTACTTTTTCATAAAGCTCACCCGATAGAAAGGGTTTTAAATCAATAGCATGTAGTCTAAATGTATTTAGTATCAAAATGATAATTATTAAAATATCAATAATATATTTTTTTTCACTAGTTCCACCCTCCTTGTTTTTTGAAAAATAAGTACAAGCACCAAAGAATCTACGGAGATTTTGTTGGCCAGCGTAAGGTTCTTTGACATATTCATTATAACACTTTATGGTGGGATGTCAAAAGTAGCTAGTTAGAGGTTGGTGCATCAAAATGTGGTATGCAACTTAGCTCGCCGAAGTGACATCATAGCTCTTTCACACTTGCACAAAGCAGCGATGCACTTTATAATCAAATCATCGAAAGGGGGGTGGAGTGTGGCAGTAAAAATCATACTGGAACAGCAAGCGCCGGGCGCACAAACTGAAGTCATCATCCGCTGTGCACAGGAGAATGACCGTGAGGTGCAGCAAGTCATCGCTTTGCTGGAACTGCAAAACCAACGTATCGTTGCTGTAAAACAGGGTGAAACCATGTTACTTGCACCTACGGAAGTTCTATACTGTGAAGCGGTGGATGGAAACGTCTATCTATATCTTAAAAAAGAGGTATGCAAAACACTGACCAGCCTTGCCCAGTTGGAACAAATTTTTGCAAATGTCGGTTTTTTTCGGTGCAGCAAAAGTATGGTGGTGAATTTGCATGGTATCGCAGGACTCAAATCCGGTACGAATGGAAGAATCATCGTCACGCTGCAAAACAAAGAGAAAATTCTTGTTTCGCGGCATTATGCAGGGGCATTGCGTGAACGGTTACAGCAATCATAAAAACTATTTTAATTGAGAAAGAGGGATGGTATATGAATGGATTTAAGAAGTTTTATGTTTGGGGTATGAATGCCAAGCTCTATATGGGGATTTACTTTGCCGCCACTGTGTTTTTGATGGGAGTTGTACTTGCTGTTGCCGGTTGTAACAGCATCGGGTTATGGACTTTAGTGCAAGTGCTGCTCGTTGATATGGTGATTGCTTTTTTTCAGGTATGGATACTCAATGAGCAGACCGATTATAGCCGCAGCATCTTTTTCGGACGTTCTATTTTGTGGCTTGCAATTTCGGTGGTGCTTATCATAGGCGCATCGATTTCCCTTGGGTGGTTTGATGGACTGCCTATGTTGTGCAATCTGCTGTTGGGTGTTTTTATGCTGTTTGGACTTTCTGCCACTCTGTTTGGCTTGAAATTTGAACAGGAACAGGATACAATCAAGCTCAACCAAAACTTGCAAAGCTATCAGGAGAAAAACAAATAAATTTTTATACAAAAAAGTCGTCTTGACAGTATATCGGCAATCCGATACACTAATGGTGGGTGATAAAGATGACAATTATAGAATTATTAAACGAAAAAGGACTGTCGCGTTACAGTCTTTCTAAAAAGAGCGGTGTGCCTTGGGCAACGCTTTCCGATATTTGCTCTGGCAAAACCAGCTTAAGCCGTTGCAATGCACAGACGGTTTTAAAGCTTTCCAAAGCACTGGATTTATCCATTGAAGAAGTCTTAACACTACATGCAGAGGTCGACGGTGTGACTGAGCTTGGCAAGCCAAAGGACAAAAGTTATTTAGAACGCAATCTTTCGCCGCAGCTCACAAAGGCAATTTACGATTATACACAGGGCGAAAAAAACGAGGTGTCTTACATGGACTGCCTGTGGGGCGAGTTGTACGGATCAATTAATTCCGACCTGTGGTCTAACTGCATCACAGAAGAACAGGCACAATATTTGCGCACAAAATATCTCTATGGAGAGGAGTGTTCCGATGATTGATTTT
>JAVWRQ010000025.1:0-35360 GCA_036634775.1 Clostridium sp. | reverse complement strand
ATGTGCATTCTCACTAAGCTCGTGAGATACCTCGCTAAGTGTTCATAGTATATCACATGAAATTCAATCTCTCAAGTATATTCCTGTAACCGATTGCTCTTCTTCTAGCATCCCCTGCGGCGTCCCTTCATATAGAAGTTCTCCGCCGGCATGACCGGCGCCGGGTCCCAATTCAATGATATAATCCGCGTCTTTCATCATATCCGGGCTGTGTTCAACAATAAATAATGTATTACCATGATCCGTCATACGATTAAACAGCTCCATAAGCTGCCTGATATCATTCAGATGCAGTCCATTTGTAGGTTCATCCAGGATAAAAAGCTGCCCTCTTTCGTCCAGTTTACTAGCTAACTTAATACGCTGCAGTTCTCCGCCGGACAGGGTAGTCATCGCCTGATTCAGATGAAGATAGGAAAGTCCTACTTGCATAAGAGTATCCAATCGTTTGGCAAAAGGTTCCTCTTTAAAGAAATCCAAAGCCTGGGAAACAGAGAAGTCCATGACTTCTGCAATATTTTTCCCTTTGTATAAAAAGCTCATTGCTTCTTTTGAATACCTTGTCCCCGCGCACTCTTCGCACACGGTTTCAATTGAATCCATATATGCCATATCGGACACGATCACGCCTCTGCCGTGGCAGACCGGACAGGCTCCCTTTGAGTTAAAACTAAAGAAAGACTGACTCACATGATTCTCTTTTGCAAATAACATCCGAATCGGATCGGCAATTTCTAAGTAAGTGGCGGGCGTCGAGCGCAGATTAATACCGATGTCTTTCTGTCGAATCGAGATAACTTCACCAGGATATTCATTTCGGAATACTTCCATCAGCGAGCTTTTTCCGGAACCGGCGACTCCGGCAATCACGGTCATGACACCCAGAGGAAGGCGAATGGTCAAATCCTTTAGGTTATGAAGGTTCGCATGTTCCAATGTAAACCAACCGGTAGGCTCGCGCAATTGTTCTTTAAAATGGACTCGGGTCCGCAGCATTCTACCGGTCACCGTATCTGCAGCAAGCAATTCTTTATAAGTTCCCTCAAACACCACATGACCGCCATTCGTGCCCGCCTCCGGTCCCATGTCCACCACATGATCCGCCAGACTTATGACATCTCGGTGATGTTCCACAATCAGAACTGTATTGTTATGTTCCCGAAGTTTTAACAGCGATCGGTTCAAATTATCGATATCTTTTGGATGAAGACCCACACTTGGTTCATCTAATATATACATCATATCGCATAGAGGCGAGTTGATATATTTTGCTATCTTAATTCGCTGGGCTTCACCGCCTGAAAGAGTATCCGTTCCCCTGCTCAGAGAGAGGTAAGACAATCCAATCTCCATAAGAGCCTGAAATCGTTTGCAGAGTTCCACTTTTAAATCACGAGCCAGTGGATCGGTGATCTCTGCCACAAATGCGGCTGCCTCCGGTACGGGCATGTCCACCACTTGGGCAATATTTTTACCATGGATCAGGCAGCTGCGAACCCGTTCATTGATACGGCTTCCTCCACAATCGGGGCAGACAAAGGTACTGACCATCTGATCCAGTACCTTTTTATAGTGCTGTCCCTCTTTTGTATTAATGATGCTCCGGTACATTCGAGGATAAATTCCCTCAAATTTTGCTGTCTTGGGCCAGTTAGAAGGTGGATTTTTCAGTTTCACCTGTGGCGAATACAAAAATAGATTCCGTTCTTCTTCTGAATAATCCCGTATCTTCTTGTCTAAATCAAAAAGGCCGCTGAAAGCATATCGCTTCCACCGCCATGCGCCGGTCGTAAATGCCGGATAATTAATTACGCCTTCATCATTTAAACATTTATCAAAATCTACTAGTTTATGGATATCCAGTTCGGTCACTATACCCAATCCATCACATCTGGCACAGCTTCCCGATGGATGATTAAAAGAAAAGCTGTCCGAATATCCCACAAAGGGTTTACCTACACGAGAAAATAAAAGTCGCAGCAAGGCATAGATATCGGTATACGTTCCCACTGTCGATCTGGAATTCACTCCCGGCTTCTTCTGATCGATTACGATCGTCACCGGCAGATTCTCGATTCGCTCCACTTCCGGTCTGCCATACTTAGGCAGATACTGCTGTACAAAACTGGGAAATGTCTCATTTAGCTCTCTTCTCGATGCTGCTGCAATTGTATCCAGGCACAGCGATGACTTACCGGAACCGGACACTCCCGTAAATACAGTGATCTTCTTCTTGGGAATCATAAGCGATACATGTTTTAAATTATTTCCATAAGCATTCACAATTTCTATTGAATTATCTTGTTTTTCTTCCATCTTCGTCTTCTCTATTCCTTCGTTGAGGGTTTAGCTTTGACACCTCCGAAAATGAGAGGCATGGTGCGCCTGGTGTATTCACCCAGAGGATAGTTTCCATTGGAAATACAATAATCATAGATAATGGCTCTCTCACAGAGCGTGTACAATCTGGCCACCTCATAATAAGGCATCTCGTTGGTAATCTGACCTCGGCGCTGTCCCTCATCTACCAGCTGATTAATCAGGCGGTAGTAGAAACGATTTTGATCCAGAAGGTGTTTATCTCCCTGCGTCACTACCTGTGAAGAATAAAGCGACGCTAAAAGTCCCACCGGAATCTCTTTTTCAATCATATCATGGGTATTGTAACAGAGCAGAAGAAGTTTTTCAAAACTGTCCATCTCCGGATCCAGTGTTTGAATCACTTCTTCATACTTATCATCAAATACCTCCGAAAGCGAAGCAAGTAAGGCATCTTTACCACTGTAGTAGTGATAAAAGCTCCCTTTGGAAGTTCCTGATTTCATAATAATCTCATCAATGGTTGTATCTTCATAGCCCTTTTCATGAAATAGCTTCCATGCAACATGAGCAATCTTTGCTTTTGTGATAGTTCCTTTTGTCATGTAATTACTCCCTTTTAAATAAATATCTGCCATGGTGATTTTAACATTATTTTACAAGGAAGTAAAGCAGTTTCCCCTTATTTTACGGCGCACTCACCGGTCATACCAAGAAGAATTTCCATCCCATGGTGAAGTTCCGGAAGGATATATTCCAGACATTCTCTGACTGCCTTAGGACTGCCCGGCAGATTCACGATCAATGTATCCTTTCGAATACCGGCCGCTGCCCGACTCAGCATAGCGCGCTTTGTGAACTGAGCACTATAGGCACGCATGGCTTCCGGAATCCCCGGCACATGACGTTCGGTAACGGCTAATGTCGCTTCCGGCATCACATCTCTGGGCGAGAATCCGGTGCCGCCGGTGGTCAGGATCAGATCCGCCAGTCCCTCATCGCAGATACGGCACAGTTCCTTCTCCAACTGCTCCCTGTCATCCGGAAGAATACAGGTACTGACTACCTCATATCCTGCTGCATCGGAACATTCTCTCACTACCGGTCCGCTCAAATCTTCCCGTTTTCCTGCAAAACCCGAATCACTGGAAGTAATCACCGCTACTCTGATACGGCTGACCCGGTTCATAATGTCGCCCTCTTTTATGGTTCCGCCGTGAAGAACTCTCGTAAATACACCCTCTCTGGGCATAATGCAGTCTCCCATCGCCTGAAAGATCGCACAGCCTTGATGGCATTCTTTCCCAATCTGTGTCAATTCTAAAATCACGTCTCCACACTGAAAGCGAGTACCAATCGGCAGGGATTTAAAGTCAAAACCCTCTACTACCAGATTTTCGCCAAAAGCCCCATCGTCTACAACTGCCCCCCTCTGTCTGAATTCTTCAATCCGCTCATGAGATAAGAGACTTACCTGACGATGCCATTTTCCTGCGTGGGCATCTCCTTCGATTCCAAATTCTTCTATAAAACGGGCTTCATGAACATTCTTTTTCTGTATGCCCTTCACATCACTCGTACAAACTGCAAGTACCTGTCCCATATCTATCGTTCCCTTCCTCATCCGGTTTTGTGCTATATTTCAATTATCCCCCAATTTGGGACATCCCTCTGTGTTCCCGACCCATCATATCTTCTTCAATTTCTCCCCTATGAAAGTTATGTTCCGCCGCTTTTAGATACACCGCTTCCATCATCGCCTCACTGATTTCTTCATCCGAGGAGCCGCTCCTCAGCATCTTTTTCAAATCCACGCCATAGTCATACTGCAGACAGGTCTTTAAAAATCCCTCTGCCGTCAATCTGACTCGGTTGCAGCTTCCACAGAATTTATGGCTCACTGCACTGATGAAACCAAAGGTTCCTTTAAAACCTTCTGCCCTGTAATAAAGGCAGGGGCCATTTCCTTTGACATCAAAACAGGGCGTCAACGCTCCAAAACGGGTCTCCAGATTGCTTCGCAGTTGATTTTCTTCTACAAAGGGAAATTCCTGTCCAAATCCAATAGGCATCATCTCTATAAAACGTACCGATATATCATGTTCTCTCGCCAGCTCTGCCAGTTTAAATATATCCTCATTCATGCCAAAAACCGGCACACAGTTAATTTTCAATGGTATCCGGTTCGAATGAATCGCCAGTTTAATCCCCTGAACCACCCGGTCCAGTTCATCCCGGCGGGTAACTTCCAGATAATGCTCCGGATCAAGCGTATCCAGACTCACAGTGATCCCATCGATTCCGGCTTCTGCCAAAGGTTCCAAAAGTTCCGAAAGCAGCACTCCGTTCGTCGTAATTGTCACACTGTTAATTCCATCGATATGCTTAATGTCACGGATCAGAGATACAACCCCTTTCCGTACCAGCGGTTCTCCTCCGGTTATTTTCACCCGACTCACTCCCTGACCTGCCAAAATCCCAACCAATCGCAAGATCTCATCGAACCGCAGAATCTCCTCGTGAGGAATATTCGGCATCCCCTCCTGAGGCATGCAGTAGACACACCGCAGATTACAGCGATCCGTTACAGAAATCCGAATATAATCGATTGTCCTTCCCAATTGATCTTTCATCTTACAAAATCACCGCTCTTTCCGCCGGATTTCGTATCCAGATGAATGTCTGAAAGTTCCATCCGTTTGTCGATTGCCTTACACATATCATAAATCGTCAGGAGAGCAACGCTGACCCCGGTAAGTGCTTCCATCTCTACACCGGTTTTTCCTTCTATTTTAACGGTACAGCTTGCCAGAATCGTTCCGGATTCCGGTTCCGTCCGGCACTCCACACTGCATTTAGTGATCATCAGCGGATGACACATGGGAATCAGCTCAGAGGTTTTCTTCGCCGCCATGATCCCGGCTACCTGAGCTACCAAAAGAACGTCCCCTTTCGCTACTGTCTTCTGCAGCACAGCCTCCATCACAGCAGGACTTACATGAATTCGCCCCGATGCCGATGCTACCCGACTCGTGTCGTTTTTTGCAGACACATCTACCATCACTGCATTCCCTTTATCGTCAAAATGTGTCAATTCCTGTCCCATCCGTTTTCTCCCTCTTTTCCGATTATCTGTCTTTCAATTATAGACCTGTTTCCATGCTATGTCACGCCATTTTCCCGCATATTGGGCAGCGTGGGTTCTTCGGGAGTTCCATTTCCTCGGTCTTCATCGTCAATGCATCGATAAAAAGCATCCGTCCGGATAGCGTTTCCCCGATTCCCAAAATAATTTTAAGCACTTCGGCTGCTTGAATGCACCCTACTAATCCGGGCAATGCACCCAATACTCCATAGTTTTTAAAATCCGGTTCTCCCCACAGTTTTGGCGGTTCCGGATTCAGGCATCGCAGACAGGGACCACCCGCAGAAAACACGGCCACCTGTCCTTCAAATTCACAGATTGCTCCGTATACATCCGGTTTATTTGCCTCTACACAAGTATCATTTAGCAAGTATCTGGCATAAAAATTATCGGTAGCATCCGCTATGACATCATAATCCGAAATCAACCGTCTTGCATTTTCCTTGGTCAATCCCTCTTCGATCGATCTGATGAGAATGCCCGAGTTCATCGCCTCCAGATTTTTCTTAGCTGCCTGCGCTTTGAGCATACCGATATCTTCCTCACGGTAGAGTATCTGCCGCTGAAGATTACTTTCATCCACGCAGTCAAAATCGGCGATTCCGATGGTTCCCACACCGGCTGCCGCGAGATACATACTGAGTGACGAACCTAATCCCCCGGCACCTACCACCAGAACCCGGCTTTTCTTTAATTTCTTTTGTCCTTCTTCCCCTACTCCGGGCAAGAGCAGATGACGTTTATAGCGCTTATCTTCCATCGCAATCCCCCTGTTTTCACATCAATGAAAAAATAGCACACCGGATTTGAACGATTTTCCGGTGTGCCATCCTCTTTTTACTCTATGATCAGCCGCCACCAAGCAAATGGTGAATTTTCAAATCATCATTTTCCTCAAGTACCACATTCTCATAGTCCACCGGCCAAACAAGCTGTCCATTTACTTTTACGACCAGCTTGGGCCACGAATAATTCATATGTGTAATGACACCCTGGATGGTCAGTCCTGCATGCCAGTCCTCGTAGGGACGATCATTCAGTTTCATGACTGCACACTCTGAAGTGGGGTCACGACCTCCAACAGTTCCGGAAGATCCATGCCCAGATCCTTTAAGTGCTGAATCGTGGGAACTCCATTTAAGGTCCATCCCCTCTTGGGATATACGGCGTCGATCAGTTTCTCATATTCGGATTCTCTATGTTTTCTCGTCGCTTTCATCTTCTCTTCAAGGCTCATCTTTTCTACTTCTTCTGCCTTAAATCCAATCTGTTCTACCAGCTGTTTGTCATAACGTTCCTGTCTGGACAGGTACTCCTCCGCGGTCACCGGTCCCTGTGCACGGTAAGGAATCGCGTCATTCTTTCGAAGTCCTTTTCCCAAACGGATATTAAAAATTCTCTGGAAGTTATATACTCGTTCAGACATATGAATCATATCATCACGGTCGATTTTTATACCGGTAACTCCGTAGTATAAGTCCAGATAGTTGTCTACATGCTCCGGTATCTTAGCCGGTTCATCCGTCAGACTGTTATCTGCCGGAACGACATCGTTCCACGGAAGTTTGCACAGACCCAGAAGACCGAACCAGGTACGGAACATTGGGTAATAATAGAGTGCTTCTGCTTTATCGTCGAATGTCGGAATCTGGTTGTTGACCTGATCCATAAAAATCAGCCAGGCTTCGTCATGCTGCGGTCCCTTATTGGTCAGACCATATCCGCCCTGCTGAGCCAGAGACTCTTTGGATGAGTATTCTGAATACTCAAGACCTTTTTGTTCCATCGCAATATCATTCATAAATGCCGGATCACCCCAGCCCTGCTCTTCAAAATATGCTTTTTGCTTATGGGAACCAAGAGCACCTATCTTACCAAAACCTTCGTTTCTGGCAATCAGATGCAACAATTCCAATGCAGCATCGATATTGCCAAAATAGAGTTCCAGTCCGCCGGTACGCTCTTTGTTCAAGATACCATTTTCATAACATTCCATCAAAAATGCGGTCATCGTACCAAAGGAAATCGTATCGATTCCATAGGTATCGCAATAGAAGTTGATTTCCAAAATGACCTGAGGATCGGTGATTCCACAGTTGGGTCCAACCCCCGCTGCCGTCTCATATTCCGGACCGTCTACACAGACTTTATGCCCCTTATATGGACCGCTCTTTAACAAAAAGTGATCCGCCGTCTTAGCGCAGGCCAATGAGCAGCCATACCAGCAGCCGTCCGAACCGCCCTGGGTCAGCCACTTCTCCTGCCATACATCCGCCGACATCTTCACAACATCCGGAGTTCCACCGAACTTGTAATTATGTGTTGGCAAAATATCATAATCGCTTAAAAGTTTCAGTGAATAAGCAGTACCGCTTTTTCTCATTGCGTTCTGTTTGTCATCCTGAGTTGCCACTTCACGGTGGAACTTCAGACCATCTTTATTAAGAAGACTGTTGTCGTATACGTTATTTAAATTTACTTTTACACCTTTGAATTTACAAACCAGAGCCTTGATATGCTTGTCTGCAAATACACGTCCGATTCCACCGCGGCCTGCCTGTTTTAAGCGGACAACTCCACGTTTTGGATCGTAAAATGTAAAATTAAGCATCGACATGCTGCAATGAGCCGCAGCAGAACCGGAGCATACTACCGCTACGTTCTTTCTGTCATTCTCATCATCTGCATACATAGCGGTTAACTCTTCGCCCAGTATATGAGCATCTGAATGCTCCAATGATACTTCTTCTATCGTAATCGTTCCTTTATTTCCGTCAATGACAATGACAACATCTTTCTCTGCCTTACCGGTCAATTCAATGATATCAAAGCCCGAGAACTTAAGAAACGGACCAAAGTAGCCGCCTACGTTTGAGTCAATCGGGATATCGGTCATCGGGGAAATCGTACATACCAGACATTTACCGGTACCGCCGTACTGCGTAATTCCCGCAATCGCTCCTGCCGACATAGTAATCGCATTCTCAGGAGAATCCCAACGGCTCTCCGGTGTGGTCGCATCCCATAAATAGCGAAGGCAATAGCCTTTTCCACCGGTGAATTTGTCTTTTACTTCCTGTGGTATATCATGAATCTGTACAGAGGCATCGGTTACATTAATCGCGAGACGCTTATCTGTATATCCACGATAAAGTGGTGTTTTATCATATGTAATATGGTTCAGAACCACATGTGCATCTTTCATCTTCTTGATTTCTTCCATATCCGCATCCGTATAGCGGGGAAGATCACACATTTTAATCATCTTTATTTCTCCTATTCTTCCACGATTCGGATTGCACCTGTAGGACAAGCTTTTACGCACAACCCACACACGGTGCACTTAGATGGTTCCGAGTAGTCATCACACTGAACCATAACGTCCTCCGGACAAAATCCGACACACATCAAGCAGCCGGCACATTCTTTTTTATTCAATCGCCAGATTCCTTTTAAATCTTCTTTAATTACCGCTGTGTTACACACCTCGGCACACTTGCCACATTGGGTACAAATAGCAATATGATGGCTTCCATCCTCTTGTTCTGTAATACGGATGCAAGATTTTTCCCGATCTGCCACTTTGTAAAATGCTTTTGAGCATGCTTCTTCGCACTGGCGACAGCCAATGCACAAAGATTCGTCTTTTTCTAATCGTTTCACGTAAGCCCCTCCTTCTTAGATTCGTGACCTCCTGTTTTGTACTGTGTATTATATCAATATTTCAATTCATTTTCAAGCGTCATTTTCCGGTCATTTATTCACAGATAGAAAAAAACATCAAAAAAAGTTCATATTTACAGAAGTTTTTACTAGTTTCTTCGTGTAAACAGAACTTTTTTCGATGCTTTTTCATGCAATAATCACAATTTTATCATTTTTACCTATGTTACCTGTTGCTTCTATTTTAAGGAACACACAGCCATGAGATAATTCACAGTCTTTCCCGGCCTGATGCAGGATGCACTGAGGAAAACATTCTTTCATATTCTCGGACACGACCAATTTGGCGGTGCCGATCATCAAATGCATTCCCGGTTTCAGCATGGAAAAGGACAGATTCTCAGTCAGGATATTTGCCTTATACCTCTTAAAACACAATCCCGGTTCTTTCTGTGTCCCCATCCATTCCACCGTTTCCCGTGACATCATGGACACTTGACGGGAACCGCCTTCTGCATGGATATCTCCTTCAATTCCGATATCAGCCATAAGGTGAAGCCGATCGGTCGGACGAGGCGGACATCCTTTTTCCTCGCATAAAAACAAATCGGTAACGATACTTTCCGGATCCTCTATTGTTACGATTTCACCGGCTCTGTCCGCTCGGTAACCTCCAAGTTCTTCCAACGATGCCTTAAATTCCTGCGATTTAAGAATATCCAAAAATCGCATGACGTGTGGAAGTGAAAGGGAACGCACCGGCGCTGCAAAGTCATATTCCTCTGAACCAATGGGAATAAAATCCAGACCCATCGCTCTGGCTGCCGATTCAATGCCCAGACCCGCGGCGGCTGTACCGCCTTTTACTGCAGCTGCCACTGCCATATGAGTAGCCACTTCCAGTTCATATCCTTTCATGGCAGACGGCTCCACTCCTTCTTTTTTCAAAAGATAATCTAAGAGAAGTCTGGTACCCGCCCCCCTCTGTCGATTGATATATCGCCCTTTTTGTAAATCCGAGATTCCGTGAATACCCAGGGGATTTCCTTTTTCCACCATAATACCCTGAATCCGCTCCACCCCTTTAATCAGAACCATTGGTTCATCAAAAAGACGTTTCAGGTAAGAAATATTATATTCTCCGGTTTCTTCATCCAATAAATGAATGGGTGCCAGGTGAGCTTCTCCCCGTTTCAGTGCCATCAGTCCGCCCATACTTCCCACATGCGTACTGGACAGATAATTTCCGGGAAACAGGCAGGGCATCTGGTCGGCGATCACATCCAAAATCAAATCATGACTGCCAATGGCCACTACCGTATGATTAATTTCATCCATGTTTCGGTAAAGTTCCACCGTTACCGGCTCCCCGGCCTCCGCGCCCTCGCTGTTCTGCTCAATGACGCAGAACCCATCCGCTCGAACCAGACTCATCGCCGCCCCGGCTCCACGTCCCAGTGGGGAAGCCACGAGACAGTCATCCACCCGTCCCACTTTGACACGTACATATTCTCTATGTTTTAAAGAGGATACCAAGCGTTTGGAAAGTACTGCTTTCTCCGTTAACGTCTCAGAAATCATTCTGCCGCTCATCATAGCCAGCACCGGAATGACAAAATTCTCGAAATCAATATAGGCAGAAACCGGATAGCCCGGAAGTCCGATGACCGGTTTGCCCTGAACCAAAGCCAGGATGACCGGTTTGCCGGGTTTGATTGCCACGCCGTGGATAAAGACCTGACCCAATTCTCTTAAAATATGCACCGTGAAATCTTCGGTTCCGGCACTGGATCCGGCATTGACGATGACCATGTCAAAGTGCTCTGCTGCATCTCTAATGGCAGATTTTAACTGTTCATAATCATCTGCTATCGGCGGGAATCGGTGAGGCGTTCCTCCCTGTTCTGTCACCATCGCTTCAAACATTCTGGAGTTAGATTCGATGATATCTCCCTCTTTCGGTTCTGTTCCCGGCTCTATGATCTCAGTTCCCGTTGGAAAAATAGCCACCGTCGGGAGTTTATAGACCGAAAGTTCTACGATACCACCGGATAAAAGCACTCCCATATCCACAGGTCTGATTCGGTGGCGACTGGGCAGCAGCATCTCTCCTGCTGCTATATCTTCTCCGATTGGTCTGACATGCTGCCAAGGAGAAGCCGCTGCCATAATCTGAACATCTCCGTCCGGAAGTTCCATCAGATCCTCTGCCATAATTACAGCATCAAAAGGAAGTTTAATTGGATCCCCCGTATCTACCACGATAAAATCTTTACCGCCTCTAATGGTCAACGGTTCTCGCTCCGATGCGCCTTTTGTCCGCCCTGCTTCTACTGCGATTCCGTCCATAGCCGCTGCATTGTAAAGAGGAGAACAGTATTTTGCATACACGGCTTTTGCAGTGATCCGACCCAGACTTTTTTCTGCCGCTACCGATTCCGGTTCCGGCTTTATAATCCCGGTCAGTGCCTCTTTATAAATTCGCAGTGCCTCATCTACCGGCGTATTATTTAAGTATAAATTACGTTTTCCCATCGTTTTGTCTCCCATCTGTCACAAAGCAGTCCTATGATTCCAACGGATATACCGTTACCCGTTCTCCTTTTTTTACACCCTCCTGATTCATATCCACAAGGATGTAACCATCTGCTGCCGTCATCGTTGTGATAAGTCCCGATTTACCCAGAATCGGGTAGGCGGTGAGAACCCCTTCAGACGGAGCCAAATGAACCAAAATGCAGGTTGTTTTTCCCGGATCACTGGCTAATCCGCAATCCATAAAAGCCTCTGTTCCAAATGTTGCTTTCTGTCCGGTCATCTTTTTCCACAATCGGGCAATTAAAAGATTAAATACGATGAGAGCTGCAACAGGATGGCCGGGCAATCCGGCAAGAAGGGTTCCGGTTTGAGTATCAAAACCCAGAATCGTAGGTTTTCCCGGTTTTAAAGCCAGTCCATGGGTGAATACTCCGCCATCTGAAACTGTGTTTAAAATGTCACAGGTCAAATCCTTTTTCCCCTGAGAACTGCCTCCCGAGATCAAGACCAAATCACAGGAACTCATCGCTTCCTCTACGGTCCGTCTAATAATTTCCTCCCGATCCGGCAGTACACGCCTCATCACGACCTGAAATCCTGCCGCCTCTGCGGCTGCCGTGAGTGCCCAGGTATTAATATCTCTTACCTGTCCACGAACCGGTCTGCAATCGGAAGGGATCAGCTCGTCCCCCGTTGAAATCACCGCGGTTCTCCAACATCGAAACACCGGTACCCTCGTTACACCGGACGCTGCCAACGCCCCGATGTGAGCCGGTTCAAGTTTCGTTCCCCCTGAAAGGAGACATTGTCCTGCCTTTATATCTTCCCCCGGCACCACGACTGCTTTTCCAAATGGAACCGACTCATACACCGCGGTCTGATGACTGCCAAACGGTTCACAGTATTCCACCATGACCATGGCATCGGCGCCTTTGGGTACCATGCCGCCTGTGGGAACATAGGTGCACTGTCCGCTTTCCACTGTTTTTTGTGCTTCCGATCCGATGGCCACCTCTTCAATAATCGTCAAAAGTACGGGAACCGACTCCGAAGCTCCTGCCGTATCAGAGGAACGTACCGCATATCCGTCCACACTGGAGCGATAAAAAGAAGGGATATCCCCCTTGGATGTCACATCTGTGGCCAGTATTTTGCCCAGCGCATTCTCCAGAGAAACTATCTCCACTTCAACCGGTCGTTGTTTGAAACAGTTCATTAATTTTGCTTCCGCCTCTGTAAGTGTATCTACCTGCAGTAATTTCATAAGTGCGTTCCCTCTCTTGTCCGTTTGTGTTCCTATCCCTGAAAGGACACCTCTGTCTTTGCAAGAAAATTTTTAACCGCCGGATGTTCCGGATGGAGGAGCAGTTCACTCACGGTGCCCTCCGCTATCAGCTTACCTTTATCCAGGAAATGAATCCGATCACAGATTCTTCGCATGTGAACCAATTGATGACTGATGGTAATGAACGTAATCGGTGTTTTCTTTTGTTCTTCCAGTATGATGTCTTCAAAAAGTTCCGTGCTGTCCGGGTCTAAATTAGAAAGTGTCTCATCTACAATAATCAGCTGCGGTCTAAAGATCAAAGCTCTCACAAAAGATAACTTTTGCTGTTCTCCGCTGCTCAAGCTTCTGGCATACTGTGTCTTCTTCTCTAACAGACCACACTGCTCCAGCAGCTTTTCCACTTCTCGCTCATCCGGTCGTATCCCCCTGATGGTCAATGGATAAATCACATTTGCATAGACGGTATCATGTAAAAGATAAGGTTTCTGACTCGTCATCGTGATATCTCTGGGCGTAAGACCTTCATAATCGATATGCCCTTTATCTGAGGGGAGGATTCCCATAATCAGCTTGGCGAGAGTGGTCTTGCCGCATCCATTCGATCCGATCAAACCATGAACCATGCCCGGCTCTATCTCCATATGCTCAATTTGAAGTTTAAAATCTCCCATCGTTTTTTCCAGATCAAAGATTTTCATCAGTTGTCCCCTCCTTTCGGAAATAGTCGGCCAGTGTCTGCACCAGAAATGCCATCACCATCAAAATAATTCCAAGGAACACACCTTCATAATAATCTCCGGCACCTTTAAGTGTGGAAATTGCAGTCGTCATCGTTCTCGTATGGTTCTTAATATTACCGCCTACCAGGAATACCGCGCCTACCTCGCTGATGGATCTTCCATATCCCGATACGATAGCAAAGTAAATTTCATTTTTCATCTCGCGCAGCAACAGCCGATTCACCTGTCTCCGATCGGCACCCATCGTCTTTGCAAAAGCCCGGATCGCCGGAGCGGTGCGGACTGCATATGAATATACCATGCCGCAGATAATCGGAGTAATGATCAGTACCTGAGCAAATACCATGCCCTGAATCGTAAATACCCAACGCAGCGAGCCAAGTGGTCCTTTTTTTCTCAATAGCATATAAGATAAAAGACCAATTACCACCGGAGGGGATCCCATCAGTGTTCGATTGATGCGAACCACTGCCCGTTTGCCCGGAAAGGTTACCCGCTCTAAAAAAAATGCTAAAAAAATGCCGCAGAAGGAAGCGATGAGCGTAGACCAGAACGACATGATAACTGTCACTTTAATCGAATCGACCACGCCTATGGTATTGTAAAATTCCGAAAACAAGTTTACAAAATGCGCCATATATTGTTCTCCCATCTGCAGCTTCTATTAGATGATTCTCTCATAAACAGGATAAGAGGGCAACAGGAAAATGCTTGTTTTCCGGTCACCCTCCAAGTTCTGTAAAATTACTTTTTACTTCTGATCTGCATTGGGAACAAATAACGCTTCACCGTACTCTTCCACTCCGTATTCCCCGATGATTTTCTGTACTTCTGGGGAACAGATCCACTCAATAAAGGTGTTTGCTGCTTCATTGTTCACATCCGGATATTTCTCCGGGTTCACAGCGATTACGCCGTACTGATTTAACAGGTTCTTATCTCCCTCACATACCACATCCAAATTTGGGAAATCCGCTTTTTTTGCCAGCCAGGTACCGCGGTCGGTCAGGCAGTAGCCCTCTTTTTCATCGGTCATAGCCAGTGTATCGCCCATGCCTGCTCCGGCTGATATATAGTTAGGATTGCTCTCGTAATCTGCAATTTCTAATTTTTTCCAAATACCGGTTTCTTTATTATGTGTTCCGGAATTATCACCTCTGGATACAAATACCAGTCCATCATCTTTAATCTGTTTAAATGCTGCACCTACATCTTCAGTTTTCTTTACCGGTCCGTTCTTTGGCCCTACAATGATAAAGTCATTATACATTACCTGAAAACGTTCTACGCCGAAACCGCTTTTAACAAACTCTTCTTCTTTAGCTTTGGAATGTACCAGAACTACATCTACTTCGCCGTCTGTACCTTTCTTAAGTGCATCACCGGTACCAACTGCTGCCCACTTAAGATCGATTCCCGTATCTTTTAAAAATAAAGGCTGAAGGTAATCCAAAAGACCTGTATTATCAGTACTTGTGGTAGTTGCCATCATTAAGACCTTTGCGTCTTTCTTCGCTACTTCTGTTGTAGCTGCCTCTGTCGTAGCCGCTTCTGTTGTAACAGCCTCTGTTGCAACCGCCTGTGTAGCTTCTGTCTTGTTTGAACATGCAGTCAGTGAAAGTGCTGTCATTGCTGCCATAGCAAGTGCTAAAATCGTTTTCTTTTTCATCGTAATTCTCCCTTTGTAAATAGTTTTATAAATATGTGCATATTTATCATCTTTTGAGTAACCAAAAAAAATCTTCTAAAAATTATTCATGCTGATATTCGAGCCAGAAAAGAAAAAATATGCCAGGGGCTCCAGGAAAGAATAGGTGGACGTAAACGGGCAGACTCCGGGGGGCGGGGTCTAGGTTTGCGCAATCTCTTTCCAAAACGTGGGAGGCATCACTGTTTCCGGTAATACCCATCGGCCGGACACCCTGGCAAAATTGCTTTAGGAAGTACGGCTCGAAATCGCTTAATTTTCAGTTTTTTCTATAGACCACAGTATAACATACCCCCTATTTGACTGTCAATCCATGTTTGAAAAATTTTTTTACAAATTTCCTAAAAATATTATAGTTTACGCTTGTTTTTTTGTCAGATGTATAGTAATATAGACTTAAGAATAGACCACGGTCTAGTATTGTATTGGTTTTAATTGACAACATATCCTGCGGAATCAGAATTCTATTGCCCAGATTGCACAATCTGCACAGATATAACTGAACGCTTATGGTCAGGAAGGAGATTTAAAGTATGGATGTTCCATATGTAATTAATATTCAAAAGTATTCAGTTCACGATGGAGCCGGGATACGAACTACCGTATTTTTCAAGGGATGCCCACTGTCCTGCAGTTGGTGCCACAACCCCGAGAGTCAACATTATACGAAGGAACTGATGCTCTATCACGAGCGATGTACCAACTGCGGAGCCTGTGTGGCTCATTGCCCGAATAAGGCCAATCTGATTAAAGACGGACATTTGGTCTTCGACCGCTCTCTATGCACGGCTTGTGGAATTTGCACCGACTATTGTCTGAGTAACGCCAGAGAAGTGGTAGGCAAGACCTATACAGTTAAAGATCTGGTAAAAGAACTGGAGAAAGACCGGATGTTCTACGAGGATTCCGGCGGCGGCATCACCCTCTCCGGCGGCGAAGTCATGATTCAGAATATGGATTTTATAGAGGAACTTTGCAAGACCCTTTATAAAAAGGGCTACAGCATCAACATTGACACTTGCGGCTATGCACCCTATGAGAACTTTGAACGCGTTCTTCCTTACATAGATACATTCCTTTACGATATTAAGCACATGGACCCGGAAACTCATAAAAAATATATGGGCGTAGATAACAAATTGATTCTCGACAACCTGTCCCGCTTAAATGCGGCCGGTGCGACAATTGCCCTTCGCCTTCCCATTATTGACGGGGTAAATGACAGCAAGGACTTTATAGAGCAGGTCATCGCTTTCTTAAAAGAACACAGGATTCACCCAAAGCAGATTCACCTTCTCCCTTACCATAACACGGGAAAGAGCAAGTATGAGAACCTAGACAGAACCTATGCCGACGATGAGATGAAAGTCCCTAAAGCCGAATGCATGGAACTGTTTAAAGATAGCTTTATCAACCATGGCTATGCCAATACAAAAATAGGAGGTTAAACAGATGGAGAAAACAGTATACGGAATGAATGACAGAATTAGAAAACTTCGCGAGCAGAGTGTTAATACGGAGGCTACCATTTACATCGAACGCGCAAAATTAATGACCGATTTTTACAAGAAATACGATGGAACGATGTCAATTCCTGAGATGAGGGCCAGTGCGTTAAAATATTTCTTCGAACATAAGACGTTATGCATCAATGATGGTGAATTAATTGTAGGTGAAAAAGGCAGTGCACCACAGTCTTCCCCTACCTTCCCTGAATTATGCTGTCATACCCTGGATGATATGCATGTCATGAATGACCGTGCTCTGATTGGCTTTAAAGTTACAGAAGAAGATTTAAAGATTCAGGAAGAGGAAATTATCCCTTACTGGGAGAACCGTTCCATTCGTCACAAGATTTTGGAAAACATGACACCCGAATGGAAAGTGGCTTATGAGTCCGGCCTGTTCACCGAATTTATGGAGCAGCGTGGACCGGGACATACCGTAGGTTCGATCAAGATTTATCAAAAAGGCTACAAAGACTATCAGAATGATATCCAGGCAGCCATTGATAAACTGGACTATTTAAATGACCCTGAAGCTCTGGATAAAAAAGCAGAACTGAACGCCATGAGTATCTCCTGTGACGCAATTATGCTTTTAGGCAAACGCTATGCAGAACTGGCCAGAAAGATGGCAGCCGAAACCACCGATCCACAGTGGAAAGAGGATCTCCTGCTCATCGCAGCTAACTGTGACGTAGTTCCTGCCAACAAACCGGAGACTTTCCATCAGGCTCTTCAGATGTACTGGTTCACCCACATGGGCGTTACCAGCGAACTGAATCCATGGGATGCTTACAGCCCGGGACGTCTGGATCAGCACGTGAATCCTTTCTATCTCAACGATACGGAGAACGGCATTTTAGACGAAACAAAGGCACTGGAACTTCTGGAATGTCTGTGGGTTAAATTTAACAACCAGCCGGCTCCTCCTAAAGTTGGTATCACATTAAAAGAAAGTAGTACTTATACTGATTTCGCTAATATCAACACCGGTGGTATCACCCCGGACGGTGAAGATGGTGTCAATGAAGTAAGTTACCTGCTTCTGGAGTGTATGGACGATATGAAGCTTTTACAGCCTAGCTCGAACGTACAGATCAGCCGTAAGACCCCTCAGAGATTCCTTAAAAAAGCATGTGAAATCTCACGTAAAGGTTGGGGACAGCCTGCATTCTATAACACAGAAGCTATCATTCAGGAGCTTCTTAATGCCGGAAAAACTCTGGCAGATGCAAGACGCGGCGGCACCAGTGGCTGTGTAGAGACAGGTGCTTTCGGAAATGAAGCTTATATTCTTACCGGATATTTCAATATCCCGAAGATTTTTGAACTGGCTCTTTTTAACGGCGTTGACAAGATGACCGGAAAACAGTTAGGGCCAAAAACCGGCGATGCCAAAGACTTTAAGTCCTACGACGAGCTGTGGACCGCTTTTACTACCCAGATGACTCATTTCATCGACATTAAGTTAGAGGGCAGCAACGTTATTGAGAGAATTTACGCAGAGTACATGCCAGCTCCATTTTTATCCATCATTACCAATGACTGTATCTCCAGAGGCAAAGATTATAATGCCGGCGGCGCACGCTACAACACCAACTATTTACAGGGTGTAGGTATCGGTACCATCACAGACTCTCTGGTTGCTATTAAATACAACGTATTTGAGCAGCATAAATTCACTATGGAAGAACTTTTAAAAGCAATTGAAAACAACTTTGAAGGATACGAAGAGATTCGTAACATGGTAGTCAATAAAACACCGAAGTACGGCAACGATGACAACTATGCTGACTCCATTATGAAAGATGTATTCAAATTCTATCAGAATTCCATCACCGGAAGACCAAACATGAAGGGCGGTACCTACCGTGTCAACATGCTTCCGACTACCTGTCACGTATACTTTGGCGATGTCATGATTGCCAGTCCAAATGGCAGATTGGCTCGCAAACCGGTTTCCGAAGGTATTTCCCCTGAGAAGGGTGCCGATACACAGGGACCTACTGCAGTCATCAAGTCCTGTGCTAAGATGGATCACCTTCAGACAGGCGGTACACTGTTGAATCAGAAATTTACGCCTAGCGTAGTGGCCGGTGAGCAGGGTCTGGATAACATGGCCAGCTTGGTCAGAAGCTACTTTAACATGGATGGTCATCACATTCAATTTAACGTAATTGACCGTCAGACTCTCATCAACGCTCAGCAGCACCCGGATGATTACCGTGACCTGATTGTCCGCGTTGCCGGATACAGCGATCATTTCCGCAACCTGAGCAAAGCACTGCAGGATGAAATTATTGAAAGAACCGAACAGAGCTTCTCATAAGAACATTGATAGCTTCCGGTTGTATACAAATATTATGATTTGACTATAAAGAGCAGGGCGTATAGCGATATATGCCCTGTTTTACTTTTGTACTAATTCAAAAATTTTGCAATAAATACAGAAAAATTTTATTGACTTATTGTGAAAATTTTAGTATGGTGAATCCATAAAAAAGAAAAAAGAGGTACTATCATTGAACCACAACATAACTATCGGTGCGAAAGTAAAAGCACTGCGTATAAGTAAAAACTACACACTAAAACAATTGAGTGAAGGAACCGGCCTGTCCGTTGGTTTTCTTTCCCAGATGGAGAGGGGCATCTCTTCCATCGCCATCGATTCTCTGGCTAAGATTGCCGATGTTCTTAATTTTCCACTGGCTAATTTATTTGACAGTAATGCCCCGGTAAGCCAGGATCCGGTCGTCCATGGTTACAACCTTGAATGTACCAAGGCAACCCCTGAGATCGTTCAATATATTCTCAGTAATAATTCATCGGAATATGATATTTTACCCCGCCTCTTTCATCTCATGCCACAAGCAGGAGGAGATAAATCAGAAGTCGTCATGCTCACCCATGTAGGTGAGGAATTTATCTATATTCTGGAAGGCATCGTCACCGTCTGCCTCAGAGAACGTGAGTATATCCTATACCCGGGCGACAGCATCCAGATTCATTCGAATGAACGGCATAACTGGATCAACCGAACCAATAAAGTAGCGAAGCTCCTTTCCATCAATTCGCCAAATCCATTTAAGTCGGCTCTCCAGAAGAATGTGCCTTTTAATCCTGACGACTTAAAAACCATTCTATAGGATAAATTTATAGTGCAGATTACGAAAAGAACTTGCCAAGAAAAACAAAGTATAGTAGAATAGAAAAGATGCATCTGTAGCTCAGTGGATAGAGCAATGGCCTCCGGAGCTGTGTGCGCAGGTTCGATTCCTGTCAGGTGCACTTATTGTATATGGGATTGCCCGTGACTCTTGGTTTTCCTCGGTCGTGGGTATTTTTTTGTAAAACTATAAGAAAAGAGGTACACTATGACAGAAGCAAATGAAGAACTTCAAACATATCATATTGATCACACCCTGTACTCAGGACGCCCTTTAGACCCGTCCGGACGTATGGATAAGGAGTTACATGCCTACGACCTGCTAGACACCCTACAAGTGCCCTACATGCGTGCAGACCACGATGCTCTGCCGACCATTGAAGCATGTAAAGAAGTTGACGAGCTCCTGGGAACCGAGATTTGCAAAAACTTATTTTTACGCAATTCCCAAAAGACGGATTTTTATCTTCTGCTCCTGCCCGGCAACAAAAAATTCAAAACTGCTGTTTTGTCCAAACAGATTGGCAGTGCCCGTCTTTCTTTTGCCGAAGCAGAATTCATGGAATCGCTTTTAGATCTTACCCCCGGTTCCACCACGGTACTTGGTCTTATGAACGACCCCGAGCAGCGCGTACGTCTTTTAATTGATAAAGAGATCTTAGAAAGCGAATTTTTCGGCTGCCATCCCTGCATTAATACTTCCAGTCTGAAATTTGCTACAAAGGATCTGGTAGATAAAGTACTTCCGGCATTAAAGCACACTTATACGGTTGTCGATCTGCCTTATGCAGAATAACTAAATATTACATCACATAAAAGCCGCAGGATACGATATCCTACGGCTTTTTTATGTGATGTAAAACATATCTTATTTCTTATCTAATTTCTTTTTAAAAAAAGTATCTTTGATATTCTTCCACAGCATGAACAGAATCAGGACTGCACCCACATAGCCATTAAGAACATAAATTACATTTACCAGAACTCTGAATGGAAGGAAAAGTCCTACAACTAATCCAATCACGCCAAGTGCAATGGTAAGAATCTTAAATTTAGGTGTTCCTTCTTTTGCAAATCTGGCACATGGGTTATAAAGCAGGGGAACTGCTGTTGTGTAAATTCCTGCAAATACCACAAATGCAAAGATCGATGCAAATGGTTTCCATATGGATTCCGCCAAAATCAGGTTAGGAATATCCGCATTCCATACAAATATATTATTGCCGGCAAAACCAGCTGTATTAATATTGGCAATCTGCGCTAACATAATCAGAATAATTGCGATGCAGATCGCAACGGTTCCGCCGTAGATTCCATATTCGATTTCTTTCTTTTTATTGCGGGCACCAAGTGCAGCTGTAAAGCTTGCAAACCATAAGAGTACGAAGCCTGCATATGATAAAGCAGATATCACCCAGTTTGGTCCGGCACTTTTAATCGTTTCTCCATCGGCACCGGCAAATGCTCCGGCTCGGATGACTTCCAATCCCTGTCCTATGTTGCTTCCGTCACGGAATAAGGTAATCGCACCAATTGCAATACAAAGAACTACAATCGCAGGACCTACCGCTCCGATTTTATCCACCAGTGAATTGAGACCACCAATTACAGTAAAGACGGTCAATGCAGCCAGTATCACTCCACCAATCCAAAAAGGAACACCATACTGCTGATGTAAGGTAGATGCAGCGCCACCTATCATAACGAAAAATGACATGTAGCAAAATATTGTAGAATAGTAATCCATAAATGTTCCTATGTATTTACCACAGTAATATTTATAGATATCATTTCCTTTTTCAAAACGTTCCTCAGCTCCCGCTTTGGCAAAATTGTAATTGTAATAAACAAAAAAAACGGCAAATAATAAAACGGTCAGAATACCTTTTAATCCATATGCAGTGAAATACTGAATAATCTCCTGCCCTGTTGCAAACCCGGAGCCTATTGTAAATGCAATAATCGCACCTGCAAGAATCAGGACTCTGCGCCAACTTACTTTATTGTCATTATTAACTTCCATTTATTATCCCCCTTGATTATGCGTATTTTTTTCAAAACGGTGCGGTCTACCTATGATAAACCGCACCGTTTGGAAATATGAAACAATATTTTACTTTTCGAAAACGGTCTGCCCATCAACAGGGGTCTGAAGTGCATCCAGCGCTCTCTTAACCATCGTTAAGCGAATCTTATCACTGTCTTTCTCACCCTGTGGCGGATCGCCCAGTGGATAAGGAATACCTACTCCGGGGATAATACGGTTTGCACCTATCGTAAGTGAAATCGGAACAACCGTTGCCATATGAACTACAGGAATACCATATTTCTCGATACCTTTTACCATCGTTGCGCCGCAACGTGTGCAGGTCCCTCAGGTGGAGACGAGAATAACCCCGTCCACATGTTCATCTATGAACATTTTTCCAATCTCAGAACCGAACTTAGCTGCAGATGCAGTAGAAGTTCCGGTACCGGTAGTTGTACAGAAATAATTGACTAATTCACCAATTTCGCCTGCTTTTTCAAGCTGTCTCAGTGCATCCAGAGGAACCACTAAGTTTGGATTAGCCATTGCGAACTGACGGTCATATCCACCATGGATGGTTGTGAAATCATCCGGTGAAAGTCGATCCATACCGGTAATGTCATATTTTCCCCATTTTGTAGCATTGGAAGATTCAATATGATCCGGGTTTCCGGTCGGTACGATACCACCGGAGGTAACGACTGCAATTTTAGCTTTTTTGATATCTTTAATAGGAGCTGCCGGAGCGACTCTGTCAAATACAGGCATAGGAAGATCTGTTTCAAACTCTTCTCCCTTTAATTTCTTTACCAGCATTCCGATTGCTCTCTCAGAACCTCTTTCGTCTGCAAAGTAGTTTACACGGATTCCTCTTTCAATGTATCCTTCTTCTTTCGGTCCGAGAATTTCTTCGCCCTTAACTAACTTATTAATCAGTGTACCCATAACAGGAAGAACTTTACGCATACCTGCTGCTGAGTCTGGTGTGGATGCAATGATAAGATCCTTACGGAACATATCAACGCCCGGGTTCTCTACATACATTCCCGTAAGTACCGGAACGCCAAGACGCTCTTCTACTGCTTTACAGATGGTACCACAAGCTACACCATAACGACCGGCGTTAAATGCAGGTCCTGCAACAAAGATATCAGGGTTATATTTTTTAACCATATCAATAATGATGTCTGTTGCTTTATCCAGATTTTCTCCAAAATAGTTATCGCCGCAGATTACTGTAGCTACTATCTCAAAGTCTTCACCTAATACCGTCTTCAGTCCGGTTCCCGGACCAATTGCGCCTTCACGTACTTCCGGCGTATGATCGGCTTTTTCTTCTCCGCCTATACCGGCAAAGAATTGATTAATATAATGAACAATTCTATATTTAGCCATATCTTCCTTCCCTTTCTCTTCGATTAATAGCCTCTTGCTGCTAATTTATTAAAACCATTGGCAATCGTAGATGCGATGATAATCTGAAGTTCTGCTTCAAAGCTGCCGTCAGGATTCTTACAGCCATCCCAGCCGCCGATCTGCATCTCAATAAATTCCTGGGTTCCAATTACTTTATCCATAGCCGGGAATTTCAGTGTTGCATTTCCCTGTCCACAAGATGCAAGAGCATCTGCTTCTTTACAAACGTCTGCCAGAGATTGAGATTTTCCATCTTTACCTGGGAATTCATCAGTAATTAATACCACTCTAGTACCAGCGGTCTCTACTTTACGACAGTTCATCATCAAATCAGTATCCGGGTTACCGTATCCTTCTTCTGTGATCAGCACGCCGTCCAGACCCATCCAATTGCAAAGTTTTGCAACCATGTCTGAGTGACGTTCTTTATCTGCAAGAAATACGTTCTCATTGGTTAAGATAACACCCATAAAGTTGATATCTTTGCCATGATGTTTGTAACAATCTTCAATTACAGGGTTGTGGAAATGATGGTAAGTGGTAACTTTATCGCAAGGTGCAACACAGTTTCCTGATACAATGGCTCCATCCATAATCTCGGTAGGATACATAAAGGTAGGAACGAACTGTTTTGCATCTACTCCATAATAATATGTATCATGTAAAAGTCCCTGAGACTGCAGCATATGAATATAAGCTACTTTAGGAAGTCCCGGGTACATCGCTGCCTGTTCAAAAATTGGTTTTGTTTCATAGGTAGTGATTTCATCCGGTTCCAGATTACGTCCGGCTTCGCCGATATAAGCAGCTACTTTAAGTCCTGCCATACGAGCTGCCTTCTCATAAACGTGAGTTTCCAAATCATCAGCCGGTTCTACAACCAGGCATAAATTGTTTGTCTTGGAAAATGGGCAATAGTCTTCAGCTGGGCCGCTCATATCGATAACGCCCTCCTGAAATCCTACGATCTTGCCGACTGTGATGACACAACAGCCTTCTAATGCATGAGTTCTGCCTGTTCCAACTGGTGGGCTGACCTTACCGATTACGCCTGGGAATATCTCCCCGCCCCCACTGACTTTCACTCTCGGTTCGATAACATCTTTAACCGGTGTTATTCTGACTGACTCCCCTGGTCTTGCTAATTCAACATGGCAGCCGGCCAGCTTATCATCTTCTAATACAAGCTGTTCCACTTCTTTTTTGTTGACATAAAGCACACCATCTTTTACATGAGTCTCTTCGTCGAATCGGATATCTTTAATAAAGATTTTTCCCAATTCAAGTTTCATACAAAATACCTCCTCTTTATTAGATTTGTCATATAATTGCTTTGAAATATATCGTTTTTTAGCAATCATGACGACATAATGATTGGTAGCAAAGTTCAACGATTGTGCAGCCTTACAGTTTTGCATTTCTAATCGCGATAACTTATGTCTATAGTTTAACATATGTTATCGTGATTATCAATACGTCTTTGCCTATTTTTTATCAATTTCTTCTTTTCGGCGTTTTGCTATATTTTTATCTTGTTTTTTGTCTAATATTACTGCCTGTTATTGGATTTTTTATAAAGAAGTGCGATTTCTGTACTCTCAGAAATAAACTGATTTACCATTGAGAAAATCTCTTCTTGTTTGATCCCCTTTTCCTGTATGAACTTAAAATAGCCGAGGAATAAAGTGCAGATAATATGATTCATCCGTTTTGCTTTTTCTTCGGTGATTTCTCCCTCTTCTACCAGTTTCTTACAGATATGGTAGTCGCGTTCATAGTAGCTGGGAATCTCTAACATCGTCTGTATATAGGGACTTACCAGTATAATTGCATTGGGGAACATCTCATAGTATTCGCGGATTGCCTTGTTCAAGTCCTTTTCTATATTTCGATAAAAAATATATTCGAATGCATTGGGATTTTTGAACGCCTCCGAAGCATAAGAAATCCAAATGCCAAAATAGGCATCCCAAGTGTTTTTCCATGTTTTTTCTCTTTTAGACAGATCCAGAATATAGTCATTGAGCGTATTTAGCTGGGCATAAAAAAGAAGCTCATCTAAATTTTCAAAGTAACGATACAAGCTGGCTGAAGAACAATCCAGTTCTCTGGCAATTCGTCGGATGCTAATTGCCCCAATCCCTTCATTATTTATGATTTCGCTGGCCTTAACCACATAATCTTTTCTGCTTAATTCTTTAAAATAAGGCGACCCGGCTTTTCTTCTCATAGATACCTCGCTTTTTTCTTATAGTTTTGGAATCACATTTTCAATCATCGAAAGATCAATGGTCTTATAATCAAATGCGATTTTCTCATCATATTTAGGTACTTTTTTAATGGCAGTCCACTTCTCATAGGCTGCTATGGCCTCTTCGATCAGAAGGACATCGTCCGTATTATCTTTGTTTCCCTCGCTATAAAGCAGGATGGTTCTGTAAGGCGTCTGATTTGGTTTCAGACTGGATGCCTGTGGATGAGTCAGTAGTTTATGATGGGTATGGATTAAATCTCTGGATTTTTTTAAGACCTCATCATAACTGTCTAGCAAGTATATCTCCTGAATTGAGTTTTTGAATTTTTCTGCTGCCCTGTCATTATTCGTGACCAAAATACATTTCCCTATATCGAACATACAATACCTCCCTTATTTTTACATATTTGCGAATCGTGATTACAAATTGTATTACAATTATAGCAGAGGGAATTCTATTATACAATCTGCAAATCTGTAATATGCTCTTTTTGCCCTTTTTGCCCTTTTACAAAACGTCTTCCCCTTATAAACATGAAAATACCCTATGCCTTTCGGCGCAGGGTATCAACATTAGGATTTCGAATTTCAAAAAGGTTTAGGATTTCGATTCATTTGTATCATGCATTTATTATGTTTAAAGTATAGCACGCTTTTTCGAAAAATGTTTGTATAGTCTTTGAATAAATTATGAAGTTTTTCTTAATTCGTTACATTACCCTGCAATAAAAATGTCTTATTCTGCATTATACAAGAAATCAAATGTTGCAAAATAATCTTTCGGTGTTTCTTCCCGTCTGATCATCTGAACCGATCCATCTTCCTTTAAAAGCAATTCTGCCGAACGAAGTTTTCCATTGTAGTTATATCCCATAGAAAATCCATGTGCACCGGTATCGTGAATAACCAAAAAATCTCCTTTATCAATCTTTGGCAGCATCCGGTCAATGGCAAACTTGTCATTATTCTCACAGAGAGAACCGACTATGTCGTATTTACGACTGCATGGCACTGTTTCTTTTCCCATCACCGTAATATGATGGTAAGCGCCGTACATAGCCGGGCGCATAAGATTGACCGCGCAGGCATCTACTCCCACGTATTCTTTATAAGTGTGTTTTTCATGTACGGCTTTCGTCACCAGACAGCCGTACGGTCCCAGCATAAAACGTCCCAGTTCTGTGTAAATCGCTACATCGCCCATCCCGGCAGCGCCCAGCACTTCATCGTAGACCTGTCTTACCCCTTCGCCAATAGCAAAAATATCATTAGGTTCCTGATCCGGACGGTAAGGAATCCCCACGCCACCGGACAAATTGATAAATCGAATATCGGCTCCTGTCTCATCTCTCAGTTTTACTGCCACTTCGAATAGAATCTTGGCAAGCATAGGATAATACTCATTAGTAACCGTATTACTGGCCAGGAATGCGTGGATTCCAAAATGCTTTGCGCCTTTGGATTTCAATATCTTAAAGGCTTCAAAAAGCTGTTCCAAGGTCATACCGTACTTAGAATCACCGGGATTATCCATAATATCATTACTTATTTTAAATAGTCCTCCCGGGTTAAAGCGGCAGCTGATCGTCTCCGGAATATGCCCAATGGTTTTTTCCAGAAAATCAATATGGGTAAAATCGTCCAGATTCACAATCGCTCCCAGCTGATCTGCCAGTTCAAATTCTTCCGGCGGCGTATCATTCGATGAAAACATAATCTTATCGCCTTCAAAGTTCATCCCCTTTGCCATCATAAGTTCCGTCAGAGAAGAACAGTCTACTCCACAGCCCTGTTTTTTCAAAATATCCATAATAAATGGATTGGGTGTCGCTTTAACAGCAAAGTATTCTCTAAATCCTTTATTCCAGGAAAACGCCTGGTTCAAACGCTCTGCATTTTTGCGAATCCCTCTTTCATCATATAGATGAAAAGGGGTTGGATAGGTCTCTGTGATTTTCTCCAGCTGTTCCAGTGTCACAAACGGTTTCTTTTCCATCATCTCCTCCAAGTTCTCAGTCCACTACCACCACACGCATGATATTGGTATCCGTGGCCGGTGAATGACGATTGGCATAAGTCACGACTCCTGCCGTAGCTACCACAACATCACCTGTCTTTAGAATATTTTTCTCTTTCAGCAGTTCCAACGAAGAATAGATCAAAACGTCGGTAGACTCTGCACGTTTTGCATGGAAAGGCTTTACCCCCCAATAGAGCTGCATCTGACGCACGGCCGACATGCTAGGGGAAAGTCCTGCAATCAATGCACTGGGACGCCATTTTGAGAGCATCCGTGCCGTAAATCCGCTGATGCTGGGTGCTACGATCACCGGTGCGCCTAAGTCATGAGCCGTAGCCACCGATGAGTAGCAGACTGCATTAGAAATATTTCGCACGTTTTCTTCGTTTACCGTTCTCTTCTGATAAGAACTATAGTTCAGATGTTTTTCGGAATCTTCTACGATCTGAGACATCATCTTTACCGCTTCCACCGGATAACGCCCCATGGCGGTCTCGCCTGAAAGCATGACTGCATCGGTACCATCATAAACTGCATTGGCCACATCGGTCACTTCGGCTCGGGTCGGGCGAGGATTTCGAATCATAGAATCTAACATCTGTGTTGCTGTAATAACCACTCTGCATGCTTCGTTGCATTTGCGGATAATCATCTTCTGTATGTATGGCACCTTCTCCGGTGGGATTTCTACTCCCATGTCACCTCTGGCTACCATAATTCCATCGCTAGCTTCTATTATAGAATCGATATTCTCAATTCCTTCGGCATTCTCGATTTTAGCTATGACCGCCATCGTAGAACCGCCTTCTTCCAGTATCTTCTTAATCTCCAGAATAGCATCTGCATTGCGGACAAATGAAGCGGCAATAAAATCAAATCCCGCTCCCATACCAAAACGGATATCTTCCTTATCTTTATCCGTCAAAGCAGGAAGTTTTATCTTGACATTGGGCACGTTTACGCCCTTTTGTTCTCCCAGTTCTCCGCCATTCGCTACGCGGCAGATAATTTCCTGTCCTTTTACCTCTGTGACATCCAATTCCAAAAGGCCATCATCAATTAATATCTTGTTACCGGCCTGTACATCTTCTGCCAGTCCCACATAATTAATTGACCCTCTTTTTTCGTCTCCCACGATTTTTTCAGTTGTCAGAATATAGGTATCACCCTCCTGCAGCACGATCTTTTTTCCATCTTTTAGCAATCCGGTGCGAATCTCCGGACCTTTGGTATCTAATAGCGTAGCAATCGGAATATCCAGTTCCGTGCGGATGCTGTCTAAGATTTTCATACGTTCCATATGTTCTTCATAATCACCGTGGGAAAAATTAAAACGTGCTACGTCCATTCCATTTAAAACCAACTGTTTCATCACTTCTCTGTCATTCGTATTCGGTCCCATGGTGCAGATAATTTTTGTTCTCTTCATAAGTTAGTATATATCTCTCTTTCTATTTTGAAATTTGTCATCTTAGTGTTCTTTTTACAAGTCATCTTTGCTTATATGTTTATGCGTATACAAATGATCCATGCAGTATTCCGGATTTCCTTCGCACTTGGAACAATATCGGAATTCCAAATCCGGATTATCTTTCTCGGTTCGCCCGCATATCGCGCACTTGTGATGGTTCAGCAGAATCTTCTGCACTTCTGCTTTTTTCATATCGGTCTTAAATTCCTGTTTGCGTTTAATCTCTTTGGGATTTATCTTTTGCCCTTTTGTCATAAAGAAAAATACTACAAAGTTCAAAAGTGACATCCCGATCTCGATTCGGGAAGCCGTACCGCCAAATACAAATTCATATAAGAATCCAGCTCCAATGAAGATGCCCAGCCATTTGGCTTTAATTGGAAGAATTCCCATCAGATAAAACTGCATATCCGGGAACATCGCCGTAAAAGCAAAAAGCAATGAGTTGTTCAAATAAAACGTAGTCAGTGGATAAGAAATCCCTGTCATAAAGTAAATAATAAAGGCCGCCAAAATATGGCCGATTACTCCCATAAAAAAATACACGTTAAAACGAAAGGCTCCCCATGATCGTTCTAATGTCGTTCCCAGCGAATAGTACAGATACATAGCAATTAAATTAAAGAAAATCCCCGATGCCGGCTGACAAATCAGAAATGTTACAAGTCGCCAGACTTGGCCATGAAGAATCGCACGAGCATCCAATGCCAGATACATCCCATAAAATCCCGGATTTATAACATTTACTACAATTCCCATACCATATAAAATAACGATATAATACATCAAATTGCGAATTGCATATTTGCTAAACTTGTACTCTAATTTTTTAAAAAAGTTCATTCTACACATCCTTTTCTGCTTTTTAGCCTTTGAATACTAATTATATGTATGACCGCCTTTTTTGTCAAATGATTTAAAGAAATCTCTTTCTAATCTCTTTCTAATCTCTTTCCAATCCATTTCTTACGACTTCTTAACGCATGTGAACAATTGAATTCTTACCTATTCTATGTTACACTATGCTCGAATATATGTGTAGTACATATATGCAATACAAAGGAGGGAAGGGGATTATCCCCGCCTAATATGAATAATCGTAAAAGACTGGGTATCGATATTGGTTCCACTACCGTTAAAATTGCAATCATCGACGATGAAGGACAGATACTATTTTCTGACTACGAGCGTCACTTCGCCAATATTCAGGAGACACTTGCTTCACTTCTGGAAAAAGGTATTGAAAAACTGGGGCCGATGGATGTATATCCTATGATTACCGGTTCCGGCGGATTAACATTAGCAAAATACATGAAAATTCCTTTTGTTCAGGAGGTCGTGGCAGTAGCTACTTCACTTAAAGACTTTGCGCCTCAAACCGATGTGGCCATTGAATTAGGAGGAGAAGATGCTAAAATTATCTACTTTACGGGTGGCATTGACCAACGAATGAATGGTATCTGCGCAGGCGGCACCGGCTCTTTCATTGATCAGATGGCTGTTCTGTTGCAGACCGATGCAGAAGGGCTTAATAACTATGCAAAAAATTATGAAGCGATCTATCCAATTGCCGCTCGTTGTGGTGTTTTTGCTAAATCGGATATACAACCGCTCATTAACGAAGGCGCCACAAAAGAAGACTTATCTGCTTCGATTTTCCAAGCGGTTGTCAACCAAACCATCAGTGGCCTGGCCTGCGGCAAACCGATTCGTGGCAATGTCGCTTTCTTAGGCGGACCACTCCACTTTATGCCGGAGCTTCGTGCCGCATTTGTGCGCACCCTCAATCTAAGCGAATCTCAGATCATCGCTCCGGAGCACTCCCACCTATTTGCTGCAGTTGGTGCCGCTATGAACTCTGAAGGCGAGACACTTATGCCTTTAGATGACTTAATGAAACAATTGACGCAGGGAATCAAGATGGATTTTGAAGTCAAACGTATGGAACCTTTATTTGAAGATCAGGCAGCCTATGACGAATTTATAGCACATCATCAGAGTCACGATGTCCGCAAAGAAGACCTGTCCTCTTACAAAGGCAATTGTTACCTGGGCATCGATGCCGGTTCTACCACTACCAAAGTCGCACTTGTCAGCGAAAGCGGAGCTCTCTTATACCATTTTTACAGTAATAATAATGGCAGCCCTTTGGCGACCACCATACGTGCCATGGGTGAGATTCATGAATTACTGCCCAAAGAAGCCCATATTGTATATTCTTGTTCCACCGGATATGGAGAAGCACTTCTTAAATCCGCTTTGATGCTGGATGAAGGAGAAGTAGAAACCATCTCCCACTACTATGCCGCCGCAGCCTTCGAACCTAACGTAGACTGTATTCTGGACATTGGTGGTCAGGACATGAAATGTATCAAAATCAAAGATGGTACCGTGGACAGTGTGCAGCTTAACGAAGCCTGTTCATCCGGCTGCGGTTCTTTTATAGAAACATTTGCCAAATCGTTGAATTACAGTGTGGAGGATTTTGCCAAAGAAGCCATTTTTGCAAAAAATCCAACCGATTTAGGCACACGCTGCACTGTATTTATGAATTCCAATGTAAAACAAGCGCAGAAAGAGGGGGCATCGGTTGCCGATATCTCTGCCGGTCTGGCTTACTCGGTTATCAAAAATGCTTTATTTAAAGTTATAAAGATCACCAGTGCTGCCGACTTAGGACGTCATGTCGTAGTTCAGGGCGGCACGTTCTATAATGACGCCGTTCTTAGAAGTTTTGAGAAGATATCCGGATGCGAGGCTGTGCGCCCCGACATTGCCGGTATCATGGGGGCATTTGGCGCTGCTCTTATCGCCAAAGAACGGTATGATAACTCCAAGACCACAACGATGCTTCCCATGGAGAAAATTCTAAATCTGACTTACCAGACCAATATGGCCAGGTGTCAGGGATGCATCAACCACTGTGTTCTGACGATTAATCGTTTTGATGGTGGGCGGCAGTTTGTCACCGGAAACCGTTGTGAACGAGGAATGGGTAGTACAAAAGCGAAAAAAGACATCCCCAATCTTTTTGATTACAAGTATCACCGAATGCTGGATTACGAACCACTGACCGCCGATATGGCTCCTCGCGGCGTTGTAGGCATTCCCAGAGTTTTAAATATGTTTGAGAATTACCCCTTCTGGGCTGTATTTTTTAAAGAGCTGGGTTTTCGGACCATACTTTCGCCTCAGTCCAGCCGCAATATTTACGAATTGGGCATCGAATCGATCCCCAGTGAATCCGAGTGCTACCCTGCCAAATTAGTTCACGGACATATCGAGTGGCTGATTAAACAGGGAATTGAGTACATATTTTATCCTTGCATTCCCTACGAACGCAACGAAGATCCCGGTGCCGGTAATCATTATAACTGCCCGATGGTTACTTCTTATGCAGAGAATATCAAGAATAATGTGGAGTCTCTGGTTGACCACAACATAAAGTTCAGCAACCCTTTCATGGCTTTTACCAATGAAGAAGTCCTTACCAAACGACTGATTGAAGAATTTGTCAGTGAGTTTTCTATCCCGGAAGCAGAGATAAAAGCTGCCGCTCACAAGGGTTGGGCAGAACTGCTGACTTCCCGCACAGATATCCAGAAAAAAGGGGAAGATACACTTAAATGGATGGAAAAAACCGGTCACCATGGCATCGTCCTAGCAGGCCGCCCCTATCATGCGGATTCTGAGATTAACCACGGTATTCCGGAGCTTATCACTTCGTATGGGTTTGCAGTATTGACAGAAGATTCTGTCTCCCATTTGGGGCATGTGGATCGACCATTAATCGTCACTGACCAATGGATGTACCACTCCCGTCTTTACGCGGCCGCCTGTTTTGTAAAGACACAGCCCAATCTGGATCTGATTCAGCTCAATTCATTTGGGTGCGGACTGGATGCCGTGACAACAGACCAGGTCAATGACCTTTTAACACGTTCCGGAAAGATCTACACCCTTCTTAAAATCGATGAAGTAAGTAACTTAGGTGCTGCCAGAATCCGGATTCGCTCGCTGATTTCAGCCATCCGGGTACGTGAGATGAGGCATTACAAGAAACCGATTATCTCCGGAGCCTACGACCGTATTATTTTTACAAAAGAAATGAAAAAAACTTATACGATTCTCTGTCCACAGATGTCACCGATTCACTTTGACCTCATTGAAGCAGCCATACAAAGTTTTGGGTATAAGTTAGAGGTCCTGCAGAATACGAACCGCACTGCCATTGATACCGGACTCAAGTATGTCAATAATGACGCTTGTTATCCATCTCTTATCGTAGTTGGCCAGATTATGGAGGCCTTGCTCTCCGGCAAATACGATTTGGATCACACCGCTATTATTATGAGCCAGACCGGCGGGGGCTGCCGTGCATCGAATTACATTGGATTCATTCGCCGTGCGCTGGAACGTGCCGGTATGTCCCAGATACCTGTCATTTCTTTAAATGCCAACGGTATGGAGACAAATCCCGGATTTTCCATGACCCTTCCGCTTCTTACAAAAGCAATGCAGGCCGTTGTATATGGCGATATATTTATGCGCGTCCTCTACGCGACTCGCCCTTACGAAGCCAAACCGGGAGCTGCAAATGAGCTGCACCGTGTCTGGAAGGACCGCTGTACAAAATCTTTATCCAAACGCGCTCCATCCATGCAGGAATTTAACAAAAATATTCGTGGTATCATTGCTGATTTCGACAATCTTCCCAGAAAGAATGTGGTAAAACCTAAGGTAGGGGTTGTAGGAGAAATCCTAGTCAAGTTTTCTCCGTTAGCCAATAATCACGTCGTCGAATTATTGGAATCAGAAGGTGCCGAAGCCGTGATGCCGGATCTTATGGATTTTCTTCTTTACTGTTTCTACAATACTAACTTTAAAGCAGATCACCTGGGAGCCAAACGCTCCACCGCCTATTTATGTAATATGGGAATTGCTCTTTTAGAATATTTTAGAAGGACATCCCGAAAAGAACTCCGTAAAAGCACTCATTTTCTCCCTCCTGCCAAGATCAGTGATCTGGCGAAGATGGCAGAACATTATGTATCGATTGGAAATCAGACCGGTGAGGGCTGGTTCTTGACCGGTGAGATGTTAGAGTTAATACATAGCGGTACGACGAATATTATCTGTACCCAGCCATTTGGTTGCCTCCCTAATCACATTGTAGGCAAAGGTGTAATTAAAGAACTGAGAAAGAGCAATCCGGGTGCCAATATCATCGCGATTGATTATGATCCCGGCGCCAGCGAAGTAAATCAGCTGAATCGTATTAAACTGATGCTCTCCACCGCGCAGAAGAATATTGCCTCGAGTGAAGAAGTTTCCTAGCATTTACTGACATTTACTGGCATTTTTCCACGTTTTTCCATGCTTCTTGTCGATTCTTACCATTTTGTTATATTTTCGACGCATATTACGACTTTTTTTTACTGACAAGTTTGAGAAAAAATGATAGAATGTAAAAAGAATGGGGGAATGTTATAATGCGTGCAATTTTTTTGCTATGTACCATACTTTTTTCACTGACCGTTGCTGCTACTGCATATGGCGCGACCTATACGGCACAGACCATTAAAATCACTTCTGAAGCGCCTTCCCAAGAGGCAATAGATGTTACTGATGCTAAAATTATTACTGATGATTTTTCTTTTAAGATACCGGAAGGATGGGTCGATTATTGTTCCGTTGTCCAGTGTGGAACATCACTGAATCTCTACAACAAATGTTCCTATGATTTAGATGGTTCCGGGCTGTTATTTACCATTACAGCTTATGATAATTCCGATTATCAGGATCTCGCCCACTACACGATTCTGGGTTTTCGTGGAAACACAACTTATGTTCTGGATAATAACTATATCAAGACATACAAAAATACCGCTTCAGCTGAATATCAGTCATGTAAAGAAGCAGTCAAGACATTACAGAAAAGTTTTGTATCTTTCGTTAAAGAATAAGGAATGAACGGAGTAAAATTTGTAGTACGAAGTTCACATCGCGACTATCCTATCGCCCGATTTGAATTTCGTACCATAAATTTTACTCCGCTGATTTATACTTTTTGTCCTGCATAAGCTGCGTACATCTGC
>JAVWRQ010000024.1:0-36309 GCA_036634775.1 Clostridium sp. | reverse complement strand
TGGTGGAAACATTGTAACTGGGGCTAGCCGTCGCGCTAGCGACTTGGTACAATATGCTCATATAGCTGAAGGAGGACATATATATGGGGAACGCAACGCAGAAAAAGAATCGTGTTTTGGACATCTTCTATCGTGCTATGAAGGGCGAAAGTCTTGCTGTCGGTAAAATTGCAGCCGAATACAATGTCTCCACCAAAAGTATTTCTCGTGACATTAATGAAATAAAGAACTTCTTGAGTGATAACAGAGAGTTAGTAGGAAACACTGAATTGAAATACACTTCCAGCTCAAAATGTTATTATCTTGAGTTTGAAAATTTCTTGCTTAGTAAGGAACTAATTGCGATTATTAAAATGATGGTCGGGTGTCGTGGATTTAGCAAAATGGAAGTTTTCGAGTTGATTTCAAAGTTGAAATGCTTCACATCATATAATGACCGCAGCGTCATCGAGAGCATGATGTCCAAAGAAATGTACCACTATAATGAAGTGAATCATGATTGTGAGAGCGTGATTGATAACATTTGGCAGCTGACACGCTGCATCAAAGAAAAAATAGCGTTGTCAGTCACTTACTATAAGGCAGATCGAAAATTAGTTGAACGAAAATTACTACCTGTTGCAATTACATTTTCTGATTACTACTTTTATTTGATTGCCTACCACAGCGGTGAAGATGATTGGAAGCCTCTTTATTTCCGAATTGACCGCATTATAAATATTGTAGAACACCGATCTCGTTTCGAACTTGCAAAAGAACATGACTTTGATGAGGGCGAATTGCGCAGCAAGATTCAATTTATGTTCCCTGGGGAAAATAGAAAAATCAAGTTTGAATATACGGGTCCATCTGTCCAAGCCATATTGGATAAGATACCAACTGCAAAAATTGTAGATATTAACGGGAACGCAAAGATTATTGAAGCGGAGACATTTGGCACAGGAGTGAATATGTTCTTGCTTTCGCAAGGAAAGATGGTCAAAGCACTTGCTCCGCAGAAGTTTGTGGATGAAATAAGAACCGAAATAGCAAATATGTACAATATGTACTAAGAATAATATTATTTTCAGAAATATACTGACTATTTCACCGAAAAATGTTGATATAGTACGAACATCCGCTTATAATGTAGTTGAAACTGCAATCAAATTCGGAAATACATGAGCCATTCCAAATGATGCTGAAAAATCTAACGATTGCGCATCAAAACAGAAAATCATGTAAAAGAACAACAGATGGAGATTAAAAATGGACAAGATCATAAACGCATTGAATGCTCTGCACAAAATCAATTCGGCTTATTCTTTACCAAACGAGGCAATAGAAAACATCCTCCAAGAATCGGAGACTGCAAAGGTATGTACGCCGATTATCGGAAAGTTTAGTTCCGGGAAAAGTGCTTTGGTAAATACAGTCCTGGGTTATAGTAAGAAACTTTTGCGTGAAGATATTACACCGGAAACGGCAGTTCCAACTGAAATTGTATATTGCGACTCGGAAGATACGGTTACCATTGTTCACAATGATGGCACATGTGAAAAAATGAGTGTTGATGATTACCGCTCTTTTGAATTTGACGCCATTATGATAAAAAACGCTCAGCTAAAACTGAGAAACAGTTTTTTAAGAGAAATCCCTGACGTCATGTTGGTTGATATGCCCGGATTTGAATCTGGTTTTGAAATTCACAACCGTGCAATAGACAACTACCTGCCGCAGAGCTTGGCATATATTATTACTTTTCCGGCAGATGATATGATTTTGAGAAGTAGTGTTGGAAATGTCTTGAAAGAATTATGTTTGCACGATATGCCGATTTGTGTGGTGATAACAAAATATGACAAACGCACCGATGATTTTGAAAGCACCTTTGCAACACTGCAAGAGAGCTTGAAACGCTTTGTCGGAAAACGAGAGATTACATACTGCCATACCAGCAGCTTTAGCGGAGATGCGGAGGAAGCCCAAGAATTTCTGAAGAAAATACAGGAACAATCGCAACAAATCTTGGCTAACAAGTTTAAAAATGCGGTTTTGGCATCAGTCGATGCAACAGAAATTTATCTGACAACCGCACTAAAAAACAGCGCACTTTCCGAATCTGAGCTTGATGCGCAGAAAGAAAAACTAGATAAGCAGTTGGACGGACTGAATAGCAAGTTCTCAAAAGAAAAAGGCTCTTTTGATTTGCAGATTTCTGAGTGTGTTGAAGAGATCAAAGCAGATGTGCAAACGGCTCTTGAGGGGGAAGAATCTACTTTTGTCACGATGGCTATGAACGGTCAGAGCCTCAATGAAAAAATGAACACTGTGATTCGCAGCGCAGTCACGATCAGCGTGAAGAAGCGGTTTCTCCCCAAGGTTGAGAAATACCTAAAGCGTGTCGCAAACTGTATCAACGGAGAATCGGTAGGAGATATTCATATTGCATTTAGCTTTAACGCAGAGGATATGGGCAAAGGCATGGTATCCACGGCAGTAGCTGCGGCAGCCGCAATATGGATTGCCGGACCTTTGCTGGGTGGAGTAATCGCCGCAATTATTGCGTTTGCAAGCATGTGGAAAGGTGACAAAAAGCGTGATGAGGCAAAGCAAAAAATCAGAATGCAACTTCATTCCGAGGTGTACCCACAGGTGCAGCGTGAGGTTGGGAAAGGAATTGAAGTTGCAATCACCAAACAAATTAAGTTGATTAACACTTCCATAGAAGATGAACTTACTACTCAGCGCACAGCACTGGAAAAAGCCATGAGCGATGTGCGACAGCAAATGATGGATGAAAAAGAAAGCAAGGAAAACCTTGCTAGAGACATGAAAGCAGACTTGGAAAGGATTAGTGTAATTAGAGAGGAACTGTAAATAATAGTATAGGAGGGATATAATCATGAGCTATGATGACGAGACATATAAAAAATTGCTTGCCAATTTCAATTTACTCTGCAACATCATTCGCCAACCTTCCGGTGCAACGCAGCTGAAGGTGGATTTATCAAAAATCGAGAGCATTATTCACAAAAAAATTCCTGATACGCTGAAAAAGAATGCACCGGAAGACTTTTATGAGCTGTATACCGATTTCAAATCAGAATATGAAAAATTCCGTGACTTCATTCTGTACGACCGTCTGATTGGAAAAAATATTATAGCTTTGGGTGGAGGTTTTTCCAGTGGTAAGTCCAGCTTCTTGAATGCGCTGATGGGCAAACAAGTTTTACCAGCAGATATTGACCCATCCACCTCCGTTCCGACTTATATTGTGAGCGGTGAAGAACATGATGTAACAGGCATCAATGTGTTTGACAGCAAAGTTCAAATGCAGCCCCGCGATATTCGTAAAATCGCCCATGGCTTTGGAGAGGTCGAGGATGATGATGATGAAAAAGTGACGGATGCGGTCACGCTCGGTCACGTACTGGACAACATTTTTTTCGCTACTCCGTTACATCAATACAGTCGCATTGCATTTTTAGATACACCGGGATATTCAAAGCCGGATTCAGAGAAGTATTCAGCAAAGACCGATGAACAGATTGCCCGAGGACAGCTGAACTCCAGCAACTATATTCTTTGGTTTGTACAAGCAGATGCTGGAACCATTACTGAAGAAGATATTAAGTTTATCAAAACTCTCCGTGACGACATTCCGAAGCTCATTATTCTCAACAAGGCAGATAAAAAGACTTTGTCAGATTTGAAGGATATTATAGCAAAAATCAAATCGACTTTAGATTTAAAGGGTGTTCGCTATCTTGATGTTTTGGCATTCACATGTAAAAGTGAGCAAATTGAATCGCAAGAGCTACGTGAGTTCATAAACACGAGCGCGGAACAAATCAAACATCAAATTGAAGCATGGAGTAGCCAGAGCTATGAGTCTGGCTTCGCAAGAAATTTCAAGGTATTGTTTGTGCGTTGCAAAGAGTTCTACGAGGATGAAATTGAGAAAGAAAGCCGTCAGCTGACCCGATTGAATATTTCAATTACCAAGTTGATGGCAGAAGATATTGATTCGGAAATTTTGGAACCATTGCAACTCATGGTTCGAGAGGCGCAAAAAAATGTGAACGATCTGAAAGCAGTTAGCAAGCACTTGAAGGAATTGCAGAATGAATTCTTTACTGAAATCAAGTTTATTGCAGATGTAGTTGGAATTGCGATGCCGGAGCCGTCTGAAATTGATTTACTTCAAGACAAAATTCAAAATCCATTACAGTTAATTGAGGACTACAAAAAGGCAAAGGGCATAAAAACTAACCCTGCGATTGTGGATATGCTGCAAACCACCTTTTCCGGAATAGAACCGGTGATTAACAAATACGCCGGCGGAAGCGAATATCACAATGAACTGTTGAATGTAATGCGGGAGCTGTGCGATGTAAAACCAGAGGATATTCATATCAACGATGTTTTCAAAAACAACGATGAATATAAGCGTTTAATCGCATCAATATATCAATGTATCGATATTAGGAGGAGTAGCCATGAGCAAAAATCAAATTGAAAATCTGTACGCCTATATAGACAAAAACAAAGCAACTAACTACCCGATTGGAAACGCACAGCTGGCAGATGCCACAGACTACATCAAAAACGCATACGTCAAAATGCTGGCGGTGATTTTGCAGCAAGGCGCAGAAATCACGCAGGCACAGAGAAACCTGTTCCAACGCATGATTACAGGCGCGAATTGTGACCATGCGATGGAAGATTACCTTCGGCAGGCGCTTGAAATTAAAGTGGAGGAGTATTTGAACTTTGCTGTAGAGTGCAAAGAGCTGCCGATGAAATATCGGTTTATTCTGGACGCACTGCTGCTGATCGCGGTGGAAGAAAAGAATGAGGATCAACTGAAATTGGCGGCAAACTTTGTGGAGTCCTTAAAAATAAGCAAGGACGAGATTGCCTATCTAGCTCAGCTTGCAAAGGCAATTTTGAGCCAAAGTGCTTGTGATTATGCGGATTTAGAAGAAAACAAGCCTATCTCCATTTCCCTCATAACCGCCTCAGAATATTTGACAGATTTTGCAAATAGCAATTTGATTTGCGGTCAGAGAATGACCATTGCATCGGTATTATTGCCCGGAAAAGCAGTTGACGGCAATATTGACCTATCAAACACCGTAAAAACACCGGTAATCAAGCTGGCAAATATGAAAATTAGCATGCAGCAATGCGGATTGGTATTCCGCAATTTTGAAAAAGTGATATTAGAAAACTGCGAATTTGAGAACGGAAAGTTTTCTGTTTATATGACTGACTGCAAAAGCATTTACCTGTCTCATTGCAGCTTCAAAGATTTTAGCGCAAGGGTGATAGTTGAAAGCGGTGTTGACGTAGTAACGCTTACAGACACGTGCTTTGAAAATTGCTATTACGAACATTCACGTACTTCTAACACTGGTTGGACGACTTATGGCTGTGTCATTCACTCGGAAAATCCAGGCAAAAATATGAAGCATAGCTTGGTTCGGTGTAAATTTAAATCCTGTGGCGGAAAGCACGAGCGCAGCGATTTCTTTATCTTCGCGTCTGCGTCTGCGTTCATTTGTGATTGTAAAAGCGATGTAATCGGCAGCAGCTTTCAAAACTGTTGGCATTATAATGCGAATAGCCTGCCAGACCCCGAAGATGCGCGGAGAACGATGTTTGCGGCTGGATCCAATGCAGTGAACTGCACATTTGAAGATTGCGCAGATTTCGCATAAACTGACGGAGCTGTTGGAAAATCACATATAAAAACAAGAAAAGTTGAGGTGGGAAAAATGGGCGTATTTATAGCAGACAGCGATCAGTTCCAACAGTTTACTGAAAATGTTGATACAATGATTGGGCATCTTTCGACGCAGGCAAAAGCAGATGATATTTCTGCACTTCAAAAGCTCATTGCAAACTTTAAAATAAAAACCGAGGATTTCTATCGGGAAAACCGCAAGCTGAATATCGGCGTTGTAGGTCAAGTGAAATCCGGGAAATCTTCGTTTTTAAACACCCTGCTTTTCAACGGGCAGGATGTCCTGCCAAAGGCAGCTACCCCAAAAACGGCGACACTTACCAAAATGGAGTATTCTGAACAAAATAGCATCCATATCGAGTATTACGCACCCGAGGAATGGGAGGTTCTTGCAGACAATGCTGTGGTTGATTCCGATGATGAAGTGTATGCATCTGCCAGAGAAATCATTGGTATGGTGCGCAAAAACGGTATTGACCCCGCACCTTACCTAAAAAAAAGAATTGACGATATTGAATTTGCAACCTATGACGAGCTGGCGGCAAGTTTAAACAATTATGTTGGAGAAGACGGTAAATTCACACCGATTATTAAAGCGGTAACGCTGTATCTAAACAAGGAAGAATTTCACGGTCTTTCCATTGTGGATACGCCTGGACTAAACGATCCGATTGCATCAAGAACCATCCGCACCAAGGAATTTATGGAGGTGTGCGACGTGGTGTTTTTCTTGAGCCAGTCTGGCAGCTTTTTGGACAAGAGCGATTGGACTTTGCTCTCCTGCCAGTTACCACAAAAAGGCGTAAAAAGATTGGTACTGATTGCCAGCAAATTTGATAGTGGAATTCGTGATGTGCTGCGTATGCAAACAGATGACGATGTCTTTGGCGAAGATGACAATATTGCAAGCACAATTCCGTCAGCATTCAAAATTATCAAGAAAAAGCTAAAGAAGCGGGCAAAAAACAAGGTGGAGGAATTTGTTCAGGATCTAGAATCCAGAGGAAGCTCTGCTGAATTGATTGAGGTTATTAAACAATGCACAACACCCATTATGGTGTCTGCGCTGGCCTATAACATGGTGAACAAACCAACATCTGAGTACAGCAGTGAAGAAAAAAACGTCTATGCCGCTTTACATAAATTCTCCCCAGATATGGAATCTGATTTGCGCCTGTTGGGAAACTTCGATGAAGTAAAAAGCATCTTTAAAGATGTGGTGGCTGAAAAAGAAGCGATTTTGGAGGAAAAAGCAAAAAGCTTTATTCCGACGGCTGAATCCGAACTGAGGCAGTTGCTTGAGACCTTTATGGAACGTGCGACAAAGCGTGTTTCTGTTTTGGAAGGCAATGACCGTGAGCAGCTTACGGAACAGCGAAAATTAATTGAAGGGCAAATAAGCAGCATTCGCGCGGACATTGCCAGCGTCTTTGGCGAGCTGAGCGCCAAGTTGGAATCTGAGCGGGCGCGAGGTGTCCGAGAGCTCCGCGAAGCCGGCAAAGACTATTTGGAAATCAAGGAGCGCACCGGAACAACAACACACACAAGCTCATACACATCCGGACATCTTTGGTGGAAAAAGACAAATTATTACACTTATGAAGAACACTACTCCTATTGCATTGCATCAGATGCCGTTGAAAATTTGAGAAAATATTCTCTTGAAGCGGTCAACCAAGTTGAAGAAGTATTCACAGAAGCACTGGAACTCAGAGAAATTAAGCGAAAACTACTAGATGTAATTGTAAATAACTTTGATATGGGAAGCGAAAAATACGATTCTTCCCTTTTCAGAATTATGGTAGAGGAAACCGTAAGTGCAATTGAGTTCCCAATGTTTAGTATTGACATTTCCGCAACCATGAATGGCATTGCTGCAAAATTTACCGGCGAATTAACATCAGCCGGAGAGAAAATAAAATTGTCAACAGCACTTTCTGATGCCGTTTCTCATATTTACACTGAGCTGAGCGATAAACTGGTTACGACTGTGAAAGCGTTTAAGGAATCTATGTCCCAAATTTCCAAGACAGTAGAAGCCAACCTTTTAGCGAATATCGCATCGGAGTTTGAAACACTGCTTGCTCAATGTGAAAATAAAGAAAAAGAGATTGGCGACTACAATACATACATTTCACAGCTAAACCTTGAAATAAAGAAACTATAAGGAGGATTCTACCATGGCAAATGAGCTTGAAGTAACGCAGACATCTATGAACAGAGCCTTGAGTTCTTCCTTGGACAGCGCAACCTCCATTATAACAAAAAACTATTTGGATCGACTGGAAGTTTATGATTTAATTCCACCCTCCGAGGAGGATATTGATATTGATATTGCGGAATGTGGCAAGTTTTACAAACTGACAAAGTTGGTCGTGAATAAAGACGAAAACTTTTTGAGTAAGCTGACAACCATCGTGAATGTTGCCTCGTCCATTGATTGCAGTCTTGCCACGGTGATCCGCAGCAACGGAAACCAAGTGGAGTATTTCTTCGGCGTGATTTCTAAAAATGCGCGAGACGACAAGGAAGTAAGCAGAAAGCGCCGTGCCGCAGATGCAAAGGCATTTTATGGCGCACTGTCCGGGAATCTGATTGGCTCTGATTTGGCTGAAATCAACAAAGAAGAAGTGTCGGAGTTTAAGACCTCTGTGTTTGGCGGTGCCAATCGTTGCTTTTCGTCGGTATCCGGCATTGTTGCATTGCGTGATGATGAGGAGAAGAGCGCAGAAGGTTATGTGCAAGGAATTGAAAACTTGGTTGATTCGCTTACCGGTCAACAGTATACCATTATGATGATTGCCGATCCTGTAAGCACAAGCGAACTTCAAGTGATAAAGCAAGGCTATGAAATGCTCTATACACAGCTTGCAACCTTCTTGAAAAGCTCTGTTACATTCAATGAAAGTGATACAGTCTCATTGGCAAAAGCAAGAACGGAAGGGGTTACAGAGGGAATTTCAAGAGGCATTTCCATGACGCAAAGCCAAACCCGCTCTAGGGGAAGCTACTCTGGTGCAAATGCAAGCCTTGGTTTTAACCTAGGCGTTAACGCAAGTGTAGGCATTGCCGGAGGAGTGAACAAAAGTGAGGCGAATACGCAGGGGCGTACCGATACCACAACCGAACTTAATCAACAAAATCTATCTGTGACCGACACCACCTCATCTGGGAAATCAGCAGGAAAAAGTCTTCAGTTGACTTACGAAAACAGAAGTGTGCAATCGCTTCTTGATAAAATTGACAAGCAGCTTGAACGCCTGGATGAATGTGAGAGCTTTGGTGCATTTGATTGTGCTGCCTATGTGATTGCAGATAGCCGCGAGGATGCGCTTGCCGTAGCCAGCAATTACAATGCACTGATGCGTGGACATGATTCCAGCATTCAGGCATCGCATATCAACAGTTGGTATAAGCCGGAGGAAGCAAAGGTTGTTGGGAGGTACCTAAGTGCATTTGTTCACCCGAGATTTCGCCAAAATGCTGAAAACAATGTTATTGTAACGCCGGCATCCATTGTAAGTGGAAATGAGATTGTAATTCAAATTGGCTTACCCAAAAAATCGATTTCCGGCGTTACAGTTGTGCCCATGGCTCCATTTGGACGGAATACATATTCATCGCAGGGCGAACGGCTAATGCTCGGTAACCTATATCACATGGGACATGATGATGGAATAAATGGATTGTTCCGAAAAGTTGAAGTCGATATTGAAAGTCTGAGTATGCACACATTTATTACAGGATCTACGGGTTCCGGGAAGTCTACAGCGATTTATGCTATGTTAGACAAACTCATGGTAACTAATGTGAAAGCATCCGATAAAAAAATTAAATTCATGGTAATCGAGCCCGCCAAAGGCGAGTATAAGGAACGGTTTGGTTCATATACAAATGTGGCGGTATATGGAACCAATTTTAAAAAAACGCCTCTTCTCAAAATTAATCCCTTTAGCTTCCCGGATGATATTCATGTGTTAGAACACATTGACCGACTCATTGAAATCTTTAATGTTTGCTGGCCAATGTATGCCGCGATGCCTGCTGTACTCAAAGATGCAATTGAGCGTGCCTATATTGTGGCAGGGTGGGGACTGGATATTTCTGAGTGCAAATACGCAGATACCTATGGGAATAAAGTGTATCCGACTTTTTCCGATGTACTCAATCAAATCAATGCGGTTATGAATGAGTCACAGTATTCTTCCGATAGCAAGGGAGATTACAAAGGAGCTCTGTGTACACGCTTAAAATCGCTGACAAACGGACTATACGGGCAAATGTTTGCGGGAGAAGAGATTCCGGCAAAGAAACTATTTGATGAAAATGTAATTGTAGACCTAAGTAGAACCGGTTCCAGCGAAACGAAGGCATTGATTATGGGCCTGCTAGTTATGAAAATGCAGGAGTATCGCATTGCTAACGCCAGTGGCGGAAACAGCTCGTTGAAACATATCACGGTTCTTGAAGAAGCTCATAATTTGCTCAAGCGCACATCAACTGAACAAAGTAGCGACGCTTCTAATTTGGCAGGAAAGTCTGTAGAAATGTTAGCAAACTCAATCGCTGAAATGCGTACCTACGGTGAGGGCTTTATCATTGCGGACCAGGCCCCGGGGCTTATGGACTTGTCTGTTATACGAAATACAAACACAAAAATCATTTTGCGACTGCCCGATTTGGCAGACCGAGAATTAGTCGGTCGAGCCGGCAGCTTGAACGATGCACAAATATTGGAACTATCGCGCCTAAAAACATTTGTTGCCGCAGTTTATCAAAATAATTGGCTTGAACCTGTACTTTGCAACATTGAAACTAACTTTAAGGCAAGCACTTCATACCAAAATAAAACACCACAAATAGAGAATGCGGGAAAAACGAAAGAAAAGTTGCTTCGTTTTCTACTCCTTCCGCCGGATGACAGAAATAATCTGGATGCAAAGTATATTGACCGCTTGACCGGCGAAATCGTTTCTGCCGCTATTCCGGCGGAAGCAAAGGTTGCATATTTAGAGTTTCTTCATGCAACGGCAAAAGCTGAAATACAGCGTTTACGGGGGCGCATTGCAAGCTGCCTGTTTAATGCGGAGACGGCCTTTCGCAGTTCAAAGAGCTACGAAGCAGATATACCGATTTGGTACGAAAGTATGTGCAAATCACTTGAGCCAGACATCACGGTATTTGAAGCGGCTGACCGACAAAGAATTGTTGCGATGTTGGCAAAAGAACAGGCGGATGCTTTGAATGACAATCGCGCGATTGCACTATTTGAGCGGCTCATGAAATTTATATAGGAGGTGACACCATGGATTTTTTTGCAGGGTTCAATGAACAGGCTGACGCAAGAGAGATTGCCGAAAGCAATTCTTCAGGCATCAGTCCCGAGATAAGTAAAAAGTTTGATACCCTAATGCGAGATGATACGGCGTCAGACAATCAAGCATCAGCCGATGGAGCTGCAGAAAAACCGACTCAATCAGAGTTCGTGGCAAAATTTATAAGTATGTTTACTGCCGAAGATGGCGAACCCCAAGCGGAACAAGCGGCACCTGTCCAACCATCTAATTCAAATGAAAAAGTGAAAAATGAACAGAAGGATGAGAATTCCGGTGAATTGAGAGAAGCCAATTCTGAATATGAGCTAGACGAAAGTATCTATGAAACAGATGATTATGGAGGAACATACAAGAAAAATGGTGAGCTCCTCTCCAACACGGAGTACACTATAAGTGGAAACACCTATAACACAGATGAAAGCGGTCGTCCATTTTCTTGTAATGCAACCCCAAAGTATACAGAGGAAGGTTCGCGCAATACAAAAGAACAAAAAGAATCCGGTGGTGACGAACGGCAAGAGGACGATGATGGCGGTCATATTATCGCAAAAATTCTTGGTGGCGCAGAAGGTGCAGAAAACCTTGTTCCCATGCGAAGAACCATCAATCGAGGCGACTATAAGAAGATGGAAAACGAAATCTCCAAAGCACTGCAAGAAGACAAGCAAGTAACGGTTCACATTGACCTTGTTTACAATGCTAATTCAAAGCGTCCATCTAAAATCCATGCAGAATATATGATTGATGAACAAAAAGTAATTGTTGAGTTTGACAATGATGAAAAGTCTACGAATCTCTTGGAGGGCTTATGCGAAAAAATAGAAGAAGATGACTACGACAGACTAAAAGCGGAAATTGATGATATGACTGCCGACGGAATCGCCGTTTCGATTACTTCCATCAAAACGGAATATGATGAATTTGGAAACCCGATCAAAGTAACGGTTGGCACCCTTGATGAATCGACAGGGGTAAAGGATTATAGATGCTTTACACCAAGAAAGGAGTAATCATGAAAATTGAAACCTTGCTGTACGATGCTCTGAAGAGTGTTATCCCGGCAGATGCAACGAAAACAGTTTTGTTTGCAGAAGTTGGAGAAACAAGCTATGAGATACAATTTTTCTCCCTTTTGCAAGATGCAAAACAGTACCAACAGTGTTTCCAAATGGCCGAGCAAGGCGCTCTTGATGAAAATGCGTTGGATGGTGCATTTGAACGGATTGCTGATTTAATTCGGCGCGATGAACAGTACAAGCAAAATAAAATCAACATATTTACTTTAATTGTCGATAAAAACGGTGTAAGACTTGCTGCTGAATCCTTTGATAGAAATGCCCGTGTGTATCAGATCAAGAAATTGTGGAAAGAGCAGTATTTAACATAATCAGGAACTGCCAGTACAATACACATACCAGCCCTGTTGGCATAGGCACCTGTTCAACTGAATTTTTTCATCATTTTCCAATATCAATTTGTTTCGACACGCTTTGGGTCAACGCTATCCGCTAGAACAGCGACCATATCTACAATCGAAAAGTACCATATTATGACTTCCATTTTTGATTTCACTATATGAAGAAGCAGAAAGATATTCAAAGGTACAATAACTGTGAGCAAAACAAATAAGAAAAGCCGAAAACCTTAATTATAGGGTTTTCGGCTTTGTTTGTAGCGTTCCTGAGCGGATTTGAACCGCTGGCCTTCCGCTTAGGAGGCGGACGCTCTATCCTGCTGAGCTACAGAAACACATTATTTGTGCCTGCATCCCATGCAGGCACGTTAGTAATTATAATTCAAAAAGTGCTGTAAAGTCAAGCGAAAATATCACATAGATAGCGTCCATACAAGCTATAGACTTTCGTCTATCCATGTTTCGGAGAGTTTTGCTGTTATTTCTTTAAATTTGCTATTCCCTGCATCCAAATCCGTCCTTTAAAACGACGTCCTGCCTCCGGTTCTCCCAGTAAATCCATCTTATTAATGGCCACACGGAACATGAGATCATTACAGTCCAACTGCAGATCATAGATTTCCTCTCCTGTTATCTTGTTTTTCCTAAGTTCAAAGCCCTTAATCTCACCAACGACCGAATACTGATCGCATTCAATTCCACTTGGCATAAAACAAGTATCTACAATCGAATAAATATCCTCTTTCATAGCTCGTCTGGAAGCTTGTGAATACAAATCGATATCTTCGATTGTCAACGATTCCATGGCATCTTCGTCACCGTTTTTAGCAGCTTCCATAAGACTATCTCTATTTCTGGATGCTACTTTTTCCTTTTCAATCTGATTCGCCGTCTTTTTTATAGGCAGCAAAACCTTTCCATGAACAGAAAGTGCAGAAAGATTGACCGATTCCACCTTTATGGATGGATTTTTCTTCATGGCTGCTTCTCTAAATTCCATTGAATTCAGCAAATAAAAGATAAGTGAAATTCCCACCTTATATTCATCCAAGAGTCCGGCGTATGTTTCTTTCTCTGCGTGCCGCTGTACGGAACACTCTGCCGCAGAAGTCACGGTATCGTTGCTTAGATATGGATAATAATACTCAACCTCTAATTCATCCTTCTCATCTAATTCTCCGTACATGGCAATGCCCAGTCCGGGCGCAATTTCCGAGCGTATTTCGCAAAAATTCACATCTCTGTCTGTTTGAATACACCTTGATGCATTTACATCCTTTGATAAACACTTTAAAAGTGCATTTATATCTTTTTTCTTTTGATACATGCTAAAACCCGCAGCGCGTAAAAATTTATGCATTCGTCTTCACCTTCTCACTCTTCTATAAGATTAATATATGTCTGATTATTTTAATGTCTAATGATATCCCAATGCCTGTTCTAATGCCTCTTTTTCCTCACTGCCAAGAAGGACTTCGGTACCGCCCTGCAGCACATCCTTCAAATATAGGTAGCAGCCTTCCCGACTATGCACCGCATTTAAGATAAATCCGGTGTTATTGTCATCTAGGATAGCCAGTGCAAAGCTTAGATTTCCACCCATGCCTTTAAATGCATTGTATTTAACAAGTCCTGTCTTCTGATATCCCGCCTTCACCTGGTCTCGCATAGATTGAATTAATTCTTTGCTCTCGCGGTCAGATGCTCTCAAGAATGTAGCTTCCTCCATTAAATCCAGAATCGTATCTTCTAATGTTTCCGCATCTTTTCCCCTCATAAATATATCATACCTGCGATACAGTTTCTTGTATTGTATAAAACAGGCAACAGTAACGATCAATGATACTAATGTAAAAATTGACAGTCCTATAATCAAATATGCGGGGTCAAATCCCAATTGATTCAATATACTGTTCTCCATCTTATTTCCTCACTTCCGTATTTCTGTACTCTGCTGTGCTACATTCCTGCTGTGCTGCATTCTAGTTATTGATAGACTGCAATAATTCAGCAAGTCGCTCTAATTCCGCAGACGAATAATATTCAATTTCAATTCTACCTTTATTCTTATCTTTTTTATTAATAATAACCTTCGTTCCCATTGCCGATTTTAATTTATCTTCCAGGTCACGATAGAATATATTCATATCCCGCTCTTCTGCTTTTGGTTCTCTGACCTTTTTAGATGGAGTCGTTAATAATTTAACCAACTTTTCAGTTTCTCTTACACTCAACTGATTTTCAATGATTCGTTTAGCCACCTGATACTGTTTTTCTTTATCTTCTAATGAAAGAAGTGTTCTTGCATGTCCTCCGGAAATCTCTTCCCCAATTAATAGCTCCTGTACTCGCTCATCTAACTTTAATAAACGCAGGCTATTTGTAATGGTCGCACGGTTTTTAGAAACTCTGACCGCCACGTCTTCCTGTTTCATTCCGAATTCCTGAACTAAGATTTGGTATGCTTTCGCTTCTTCAATTGGATTTAAATCTGCTCGCTGTACATTTTCAATTAGAGCGATTTCCATGGTACGTTGTTTGGAGTACTCTCGAATAACTACGGGGATTTCCTTAAGCCCGGCTAGCTTAGCGGCTCTCCAGCGACGTTCTCCGGCTATGATCTCGTAGTAATCACCTTTTTTCTGCACTAACAGTGGTTGCAAAATGCCATATTCCTTAATTGACTCCGCCAATTCTTTCAGCTGCTCTTCATTAAAATTCTTTCTGGGCTGCTCTCGGTTTGGTTCAATCAAAGAAATATTCAGAAATTTTTCTTTTTCCACTTCTACTTCCACTATCTTTTCTACTACCTTTTCCACTATTTTTTCTACCGGTTTTGTTTCCATTTTCGCTGCAGTAGGTTTTGTTACAGCTTTTTTTCTCTCTCCTACTGTCTTATATTCCGACTTATTGTTTTCCTTATTACCCGTCTTGATTTCTGCATGGGCATCTGCTTTATTTTCTGTTATACCTTCTGTTGTTATTTCATAATCTTCTCCAAAAAAAGCTCCCAACCCTTTACCAAGGCCCATTCTCTTCGACATTATGTTTCCTCTCTGCTAATCACTTCCGCTGCCAACAAACGATAGCTTTCCGCACCTGTTGATCGACTGTCATAAAGGTTAATTGGCATTCCATGACTTGGAGCTTCTGCCAATCGCACATTTCTCGGAATGATCGTCTTGTAAATATTTTCATTAAGATTTGATTTTACGTTTTCCACTACTTCCAATGAAAGATTTGTTCTTGCGTCATACATCGTAAAAACAACGCCTTCCAATTCCAATGTTGGATTCATTTTCTTTTTGACTAAATTTATCGTTTTTAAGATCTGGCTCAGTCCTTCCAATGCATAGTATTCACACTGGATGGGAACAAGAACCGTGTCCGCTGCTACAAGTGCATTAATTGTTAACAGGCTTAATGAAGGTGGACAGTCTATAATAATAAAATCATAGGATTCTTTTACATCACCTAAATTACTTTTAAGTGCAAGTTCTTTATTTTCAATATCTAAAAGTTCGATTTCTGCTCCTGATAAATTCGAATCCGATGGAAGTACGTCCAGATTTTCCTGAACATTCCGTTGGATACAATCCTCGAAAGTACAATCCCCCAGCATCATCTCATATACAGTTTCTTCTATATGACCCTTTTCTAACCCAAGGCCACTCGTAGCATTCCCTTGCGGATCGAAATCAATAGCCAGAACTTTTTGACCGGCTTCAGCCAGACAAGCAGATAAATTAATTGCTGTCGTTGTCTTTCCAACGCCACCTTTTTGATTCGCAATCGCAATAATACGTCCCATGATGCCATTTCCTTTCGTCTATACGCAAATTCTTCAAATTACACGTTACTAGTATAGCACAACTCTTTTTTTTTTCCTACTTTTTTAATTCACATTTTTTTAGATGTTTCACGTGAAACATTCCCTGTTTTGTATAAATTGCACATATCTTAATATTATATGTAAGAATATTGTAATTCTCTTAGTTCATATTTTGTGATATACTAGGTAAATAACACGATGCATTTAGTGAGTCCTCTCACAAACGCAAATCATTATCTCCAAGGAGGTACTTAATGAATACAAAGAACAAAGTGATGACATTCCTGACCTTATCTGCCGGTGCAGGTGCTACAACTGTTTTACTCAATAAATACATTAAGTTTTCATCAACGTCAAGGGCACTGATGGAAGAGCCTCGTTCCTTATGTTTCAAGTGGCGCCTTGGTAATATTCATTATACCAAATGTGGAACAGGAAAGCCAATTCTTCTTATTCATGATTTAACCTTTTCTTCTAGTGGGTATGAATGGAATCAACTGGTTTATAAGTTAAAATCCTATTATACGGTATATACGATTGATTTATTAGGCTGTGGACGCTCTGAAAAGCCGAATCTCACCTATACCAATTATTTATACGTTCAATTACTCTGTGATTTTATAAAGTCCGAGATTGGACATCGTACAGATATTATTGCTACCGGTGCATCCTCTGCATTGGCTATCATGGCTTGTAATAATAATGCCGAGCTTTTTGACCGACTCATGTTAATTAATCCGGAGAGTTTTTCCGGTTGCAGCCAGGTTCCGGGGAAGAATGCCAAGCTTTACAAATTGATATTGGACCTTCCGATTATTGGTACACTGCTCTATCATATTGCCAGTAATAAAACTTTTATTGAAAATCGGTTCAGAGAAGCATATTTTTATAATCCATATTCTGCAAAGCCCGCTTATATTGATCATTATTTTGAATCTGCTCACTTGGGGGACTGCCCGAAAGCTATTTTTTCTAGTTTAGAATGTAACTATACAAAATGCAATATTTTGAACGCTTTAAAGAAAATTGATAACAGTATTTTTATTGTTGGGGGTGCTGAAGAAACATCGATTGATTCAATTATTAATGAATATAAAACCAATAATTCGGCTATTGAATCTTCTTTAATCCCAAAGACAAAACATTTACCACAATTGGAATCGCCTGAATGTGTTTTGGAATTAATTACCATGTTTTTCTCTTAGTATGAGCTATATTTATAAAGAGGGCGTAGAAAATGTTTCACGTGAAACATTTTCTACGCCCTCTTTATATCATAATATTTTTATTTTCTATTTCAATGGTTCTTTTGATGGCAAACCTGCTTTTCTTGGATACAATTTATTAAGTTTGTTTATTTTTTTTATTTTTACAAATGATCGTTCATCGGCATTAGGAAGTTCAAAATTAATAACTGTTTCAACTTCTCCCCCTAATTTTTTAATTGCCTTTTTTCCAGCCTCTAACTCTTCTTCTATTTTCCCGGATTTATAAGATATAAAGTAGCCACCTACTTTTACAAACGGCATGCAGTATTCTGATAAAGTGGCAATATTAGCTACTGCCCTAGATACCGAAAAATCAAATGTTTCACGTGAAACATTATCATGACCAAAGTCTTCTGCCCTTCCATGAATTGTAAAAATATCTGTCAGCTTTAATTCTTTTATCACTTCATCCAGAAATTTCACCCGTTTGTTCAAGGAATCCAAAAGTGTTATCTTTAAATTAGGAAAAACAATTTTAAGAGGGATTCCGGGAAATCCGGCTCCTGTACCTACATCAATTAAACTATATTCTTTTTCACGGATATCCACAATTACTTTATTAATTGCCAAGCTATCCACAAAATGTTTAGTGATTACCTCATCCATCTGTGTAATTGCCGTTAGATTGACTTTATCATTCCACTCAACCAGCATCTCATAATATTTGTAAAATTGTTCCATTTGTTGTACTGATAAAGAAATATCTATTTTTTCTAATTCATCCTGCATTTGCTTAGCAAATTCTTCATTCATTTTATCACCATCTCTCTGTCGTTTTTATAGGTGTATTATTTATGCTCTATTTTTCGTCTTCTTTATTATGTTGATTCTGATAACGCATCTGCTCCAAATAAACCATAAGTACTGAAATGTCCGCCGGAGAAACACCTGAAATTCTGGAGGCCTGCCCTATATTAGCCGGTTTATACAGATTTAACTTCTGAGCTGCTTCTTTACGAAGTCCTTTGATCGCCATATAATCGAAGTTTTCTTTCAGTTTTTTTCCTTCTACCTTTTTAAACTGAACAACTTGCTGTGTTTGCCGGCGAATATATCCATCATATTTAATATTAATATTAATTTGTTCTACCACATCATCTGGTAAATCAGGCCTGTCTTTGTCTAATTTAGTTAACATAACATAGTTGAGCTCCGGCCGGCGAACCAGTTCTGCTAATGTAGCTCCGGTCTTTAAAAGTGTGCTCTCATGCTCTGCCAAAAACTCCTGAACTATTTTATTGGCACCGATTGTCATATGTTCCAGACGATCAATCTCTTCTTTAATCATCCGCTCTTTCCACATAACACGATCATAAATCTGATCATTGACCAATCCAATCTCATGTCCAATAGCAGAAAGACGTAAATCTGCGTTATCCTGCCTAAGAAGAAGTCGATATTCTGCACGGGAAGTCATCATTCTATATGGCTCGTGATTATCTTTTGTAACCAGATCGTCAATTAATACACCGATGTAAGCTTGAGATCGATCTAAGACCACCGCTTCTTTTCCTTGTATTTTTCTGGCGGCATTCACTCCTGCCATAAATCCCTGCACGGCCGCTTCTTCATAACCGGAACTTCCGTTAAACTGTCCACCACTAAATAAACCATCCAGCTCTTTGAATTCTAAAGATGCCTTCAGCTGCCTTGAATTAATACAATCATACTCAATGGCATAGGCATTTCGCACAATATCAACATGTTCCATACCCGGTACCGTGCGATACATCGCAACCTGAACGTCTTCAGGGAGAGAACTGGACATTCCGGCCAGATATACTTCATTTGTATAAAGACCCTCCGGCTCTATAAATACCTGATGTCGATTCTTATCCGGAAATTTCACCACTTTGTCCTCTATAGACGGACAATATCTGGGACCGGTTCCTTCTATTACACCGGAGTACAATGGGGAGCGGTCTAGATTAGCCCGAATGATTTTATGTGTATCTTCATTTGTATAGGTCAGCCAACAGGAAATCTGTTCTTTTTGAACCGATTCGGGATCCGTTGAAAATGAAAATGGCACGACTCTTTCGTCACCAAATTGTTCTTCCATCTTAGAAAAATCAATACTTCTTTTATCTGCTCTCGCCGGAGTTCCCGTCTTAAAGCGGAACATCTCGATACCAAGTGCCTTTAACGAATCAGTCAGATGGTTTGCTGCCTGTAAGCCATTTGGCCCAGTCGGATTGCTTACCTCTCCATAGATACATCTGGCTCTCAGATAAGTTCCTGTGGCAAGTACAATGGCTTTACAGTAATAGATTGCACCTGAAAGCGTCTTTACACCTGTTATTTTTTTATCCTCAGATAAGATTTCACACACCTCTGTCTGTTTAATAGTCAGATGAGGTGTATTCTCAAGGGTATCTCTCATTTCTCTTGTGTAGGCCTGTTTATCAGCCTGTGCCCGAAGCGAATGCACGGCCGGCCCTTTTGATTCATTTAACATCTTGGACTGAATAAAGGTTTTATCTATATTTTTTCCCATTTCACCGCCCAGTGCATCCAGTTCCCGTACAAGATGTCCCTTAGAACTTCCCCCTATATTAGGATTACAAGGCATCAGAGCGATACTGTCCACACTGACGGTAAATATAATCGTTTCCATCCCCAGTCTCGCTGCTGCAAGGGCTGCTTCACATCCCGCATGACCGGCTCCAACCACGACCACATCATAGCTTTCTTCTAAATACGGCATTAAAATTCCTCTTTTCCGATGGTTAATTTATCTTTTTCTATTTGCCCATACAAAACTTCGCAAATATCTCATTCACTAAGTCATCTTCCAGTGACTCACCCACAATCGTCCCCAACTGTTCATAAGCATTCATTAAATCAATCGAATAAAAATCCTCCGGCATTTGGTCATCTATACTTTTTTCCACTAATTTCAGACTGTTAAGTGCCTCTTTCATCGCTGTTTTATGACGGACATTCGTAATCATCACTTCATCATTAAAATCAATCTCACCACTATAGAACATCGTTTTGATCTGTTGTTCCAAATCGTCAATTCCCACTTGTTCTTTAATCGAAACCGGTATCACTTTTTGACCCGTCTTTTTTTCTAATTCACTCTTTGTAAGAATCATCTCTAAATCGGTTTTATTTAAAATAATAATGGATTTTCTATTTTCAATCAGTTTCATAATTTGCTGATCATTTTCATCTAAATCACAAGAAGCATCCACTACATAAATAATTAAATCTGCCTCATCTGCTATCGTCTTTGCTTTGTTAACGCCAATTTTCTCTACAATATCCTCTGTATCCCGAATTCCTGCTGTATCGATTATATTCAAACTAATTCCATGCAAATGAATATTTTCTTCCAGCGTATCCCTGGTTGTACCGGCAATTTCGGTAACAATGGCCCGTTCTTCTCCCACCAGGACATTCATCAGTGAAGATTTTCCTGCATTTGGTTTTCCCAGAATAACCGTTTTTATTCCCTCTGTCAATACCCTGCCATTATCAGAAGAAGAAATCATATCCTCCATCTCTTTTGTGAGAAGTTGTACCGTATGTTTGAGTTTCTTCTCATATCCATCCAAAGAAATATGCTCCGGATCATCCAATGCCGATTCGATAAAGGCAATTTCATATAAAACTTTTTCCCGCATATCCTTTACTCTTTTAGACATGGCACCATGTAACTGCCCCATAGAGCTTTTAAGTGCATAAGTATTCTTTGCATTTATTACATCAATTACTGCTTCTGCCTGAGATAAATCAATGCGCCCATTTAAAAATGCACGTTTTGTAAACTCACCCGGCTCTGCCATTCTAGCTCCGTATTTGATTACCGTTTCCAATATTCGTTTCATCACCAGAACACCGCCATGGCAGTCGATCTCCACTGTATCTTCTGCCGTATAACTATGTGGCGCCTTCATAATTAAAACAAGTACCTCATCAATCAGCTCATCTCCATCATAAATATGTCCATAATGAGCCGTGTAAGTGTTTTCATTTGCTAAATTTTTATTTTTATTTTTTGGTCTGAATATCTTTTCTGCAATCGAAAAAGCATCACTTCCACTAATTCTGACAATACCGATTCCGGAGTTCGTAAGCGCGGTCGCAATTGCCGCAATTGTATCTGTTGTCATCATAATTTTAACCCTCTTTCAACTAGCACACGGTCTTTCTTTCTATAATAGTCACACTTTCCTATTATATAAAAAAATGTTCAAACAGAACTTTACTTAAAAAGAGATCTATTTGAACATTTTCCTATAAACGATTGACTGTCAGACTATGCTTCCGGTCTATCTTTTTTAATTTCTCTTTTTAAAGAAATAATTACATGTCTAAACGGTTCTTCTCCATCACTTCTTGTAACCACATACTTATCGTTTTGAAGTGCTGCATGAATAATTCGTCTCTCGTATGGATTCATTGGCTCTAAAGATACAGAATGTTTTGTTCTCTTTACTTTATAAGCAATGTTTTTAGCAAGTGTTTCCAACGTTTCTTTTCGTCTTTCGCGGTAATTTTCTGTATCCAGCTTCACACGAATATAGTCTTCTTTTTTCTTGTTAACAACAAGGCTCACGAGATACTGAAGGGAATCCAGAGTTTGTCCTCTTTTTCCAATCAATATTCCCATATCTTCTCCAACCAGATTAATACTTAATTCTTTTTCTTCTTCGTTAAACTCTTCCGTAATATCCACTTGCATATTCATAGCTTCAAATACCTGAGTTAAAAAACAAATTGCCTTATCCTGCATCGTTTCTTTCTTCTTTGCACGAATAATTGCGGGTTTTGCGCCCAGTCCAAGAAAACCATTACTTCCCTTTTCAACTACCTCGTATTCCATATTATCACCGGTAGTTCCCAATTCGATCTTGGCTTTCGTCACTGCGTCTTCAACTGTTTTAGCGGAAATTGTAATCATATCCATACTGCACCTCCCCTATTTGCTGTGTTTATCGTTATATTTCTGTACCATCCGGGCTTTTGAAGCAATACTTCCGGTCTGAGTCTCTGAATTGTAATATTCGCTGGACTCTTTCACCTGTTGCTCTGTCTTGATCATCTTTTCTCTTCTTTTTTCTTCTTCTTTTTCTTCTATCGATTGAATATTCTTTAAACTGGTATTTGCATTTTGCGTTACCTTAGCCGGTGGAAGACCTTTTTTTGCCCGCTTTGCATTCATCTTATCTACGTTCTTTTGAATCATCGCGTCTACATCAATCTTCTTCATGTAGCTGTTAACAGCCATCTGCTGGAAGATCTGAACCACTGCCTGAATAACCCAGTAAATACCGATTGCTGCCGGGAAGGAGAAGCAGAAAAATACTGACATGAGCGGCATCGTAACCATCATGCTGTTCATCATCTGAGCACCGGGTGCATCTTTATCTATCGTTTGTGTAGTATTCATAAGTTTTGTGGAAAGCCACTGTGTAAGACCTGCTAAAATAGGAATGAGCCATGCAATGGTAATATTATCAAATCCGGTAAATGGTGATGTAGCCAGATTGATTCCAAAAAAGGAGTTCATACTTTCTATTTTTGCCGCATTTACTGTTATCGCGCTTGAAATCTGTGGAAATAAATCTCCTAACTGATTCCAGTTGGCAGGTGTAAATTTATATAATAAGTCTACGATCTTATCTGCGTTCGTATAATCGATTTTATCAATAGCAAGTGCATGAGAACTAGCCAACTCTGCTATCTTATTAATATAATCCGGTTGTGTCTTTAACGGTTCCACTACATTATCAAAGAACACTCTCACTGAAGGTACATATGCCGGAATATTATAAATTACACGATACAGAGCTAAAATAATTGGAAGCTGAATTACCATCGGAAGGCATCCTGCAGTTGGGCTAGAACCATATTTATCATATACGGCCTGCATCTCCACCTGTTGTTTTGCCATGGAACTCTGATCAGTCTTTCCCTTATATTTTTTCTGAATTGCCGTAATCTCCGGATTCATAAGCGACATCAGCTTAGATGATTTTTGCTGTTTAATAGTAATAGGAAATAAAATTAATTTTGTAATAATTGTAAAAAGGATAATACACAGACCGATATTAAAAACACCGAACTGGTTGGTAAATTTAAATAGTAAGTCCATAATCAGTCCAAATAGACTGGCAATCGGTCCTAATATCGAACCTGCTTTTGTAGCAACTAAAAATTCCAACGAACTACCTCCTCATCTGTTACGGAACTGGATCATAACCGCCTTCTGCAAACGGATGACATCTCAATATCCTTTTGCAGGCCAAAAATGTGCCTTTTAACGCGCCGTATTTTTTTATTGCCTCAATGGCGTATTGAGAACAAGTCGGCGTGTATCTGCAGTGAGGTCCCGTTAATGGGGAAATATACTTTTGATATCCCCGGATCATCTTTATTAAGATTTTCTTAACCAATATTCTCACTTCGATTCTTTAAAATGTTATGAAGTCCGCACAAGTGCAAATATGCACTTTCAATATTTTTAAAACTTGCTTCTTTTGTCGTAACTCTCGCTACGACTACGATGTCTAACCCTGTCTTCACTACGTCTTTGTTTAGTCTGTAGCTTTCTCTCAATAGCCTTGTAACGTGATGGCGTACAATACTGTTGCCTACTTTTTTACTGACCGATATTCCGATCCTTGTGTCATCACTCTCCGTACTCATCACATACATAACCAAAAGCTTGTTTGCATAAGATTTTCCCGTCTTATAAACTTTCTGAAAATCATTGTTTTTTTTAATTGAATTAAAACGCTTCATTCCTTCTCCTCACGCTTTTATTTGGAAAAGAAAAGGCCACAATCAAAATTGCGGCCTTGAGTTTATCAAGCAGATAATTTTGCTCTTCCTTTTGCTCTTCTGGCAGTCAGAATTTTTCTTCCACTTGCGCTGCTCATTCTGGTTCTAAAACCGTGAACTTTTGCTCTCTGTCTTGTTTTAGGCTGAAATGTCATTTTCATAATGCAAACACCTCCTTGCAATTTTATTATCATGAAAATTATAGAAAATTATCTTCACATAGTTAGACTATTCTAAATTAAACATCCTCTCAATTATATAGAAGTTGTGGCACTTCGTCAAGAAAAAAATGATAAAATAGCAACTCTATTTTTGTCTTCACAATAACATGTGTTTATATTATCGATTCTCACTACATTTTGTGGGTTTTCCACTTATTGGAATCTATAATCCATAAGGATTTTATTGTAATTTACATAACTTATCCCCAATTTGTGGATAACTTGTGCATAACACTAGGGATAATATCTTTATAACCTATTTTCTATTCACAATTCATTTTCAACTTTCTATGTTTTTCAACCCTTTTTCGCAGTGGATAACTTTATTTGATTTATACACAAACAATCTTATTTTATATTTCAATTGAAAAATACTTAATAATAAGGTAAAATACTTATTAGATTGGGCAAATTTGCAGTTTTGCTTTTTTATTACACTTAGGAGACATACGATGATCGAAAAAATCAAAGAAAAATGGGATGATATTTTACTGCATATCAAGGAGGAGCATGAACTTACCGATGTTTCATTTAAAACATGGCTGCTTCCTACCGAACCTTATTCTATGAAGGGCAGTAAACTTTTTATTCTTGTTCCGGATATTCACTTCTTGGGATACATCAAGAAAAAATATGGTTTTTTACTTCAAATTACCATTGAAGAATTGACGGGCTATGAATGTGAAGTAGATTTTTTAACAATAGAGCAGGTCAACAAAGAGTCAAATGATTCGAATCGGCAACAACTACTTATGAAAACGGCAGAATTAGATCAGCAGGTTTTACAAAATGCAAATTTAAATCCCCGTTATACTTTTGATACCTTTGTAGTAGGTGCAAACAACAATTTAGCTCACGCAGCATCTTTAGCGGTTGCTGAATCGCCTGGTGAAATTTATAATCCCCTCTTTATTTATGGAGGAGTAGGACTTGGGAAAACACATCTCATGCATTCTATCGCTCATTTTATTTTAAAGAATAATCCGAAGGCCAAAATTTTGTATGTTACCAGTGAGAAATTTACAAACGAGTTAATTGATGCCATTCGTAACAAAAATAATATTTCCACTACGGAATTCAGGGAGAAATATAGAACCAATGACGTCCTTTTAATTGATGATATTCAGTTTATCATTGGTAAAGAAAGTACACAGGAGGAATTTTTCCACACCTTTAATGCACTTTATGAATCCAAGAAACAGATTATTATTTCTTCGGATAAACCTCCAAAGGAAATAGAAACATTAGAAGAACGCCTTAGATCCCGCTTTGAATGGGGTTTGACCGTAGATATTCAATCTCCTGATTATGAAACCAGAATGGCTATTTTAAGAAAAAAAGAAGAATTAGAAGGATATAATATTGATAATGAAGTAATCAAATATATCGCTACTAATGTAAAATCCAATATTCGTGAATTGGAAGGTGCGTTGACTAAGATTGTTGCTCTTTCCAAACTTAATAAAAGGGAAATTACGATTGAATTGGCAGAAGAGGCTCTTAAGGATCTTATTTCTCCAAATGAATCCAAAGAAGTAACACCTGAACTGATTATTCAAGTTGTATCAGATCACTATGGAATTACTTCCCTTGATATTTCTTCTCAGAAACGTAATAAAGAAATCGTTTATCCACGACAAATTGTGATGTATCTCTGTCGTAACATGACAGAAGCTCCCCTGCAGGCGATCGGCAAATACCTGGGTGGAAGAGATCATACTACAATTATTCACGGTTCCGAAAAAATAGCGGCTGAATTAGAAAAGAATGAAACCCTTCGTAATACCATGGAGATCCTTAAAAAGAAAATCAATCCACAATGAAACGTTCATAAATAGGTTTTAACTTGTGGATAACCTTTTTTAAATTAACTTCTATTTTTAGCTTGTGGATAAGTCTTAGGTTATCCTTCTTAAAACAGATACTTTTACACAGGGCTGTGAACAGACATTTTTCTTCTTCCATATGCCTAATTGTGACTTATTAACATATTAACACCCCCTACTACTAAGGCTACTAAAATTACTTATATATCTATCTATAAAAAACATCAAATATCAGTAAAGGAGTTATCAACAATTATGAAACTTTCATTTGAAAAAGACAATTTGTTAAACGGTATCAATATTGTTTTAAAGGCTGTTTCTTCTAAAACAACTATGCCTATTTTAGAATGTATTTTAATAGATGCATCTTCTACGGAAATAAAACTTACCGGTAACGACATGGAACTTGGAATTGAAACAAAAGTAACAGGTATGATTTTAGAAAAAGGTAAAATTGCTCTCGATGCAAAACTTTTTTCTGATATCATTAGAAAATTATCCGGTCAGGATTCTCTTATTACGATTGAATGCGATGATCAATTTAATACGACGATCACGTGTGAAAAATCCATATTTAAGATTCAGGGAAAAGATGGGGATGAATTTTCTTATATCCCTCATATAGAAAGAGATAATTATATATGCATCTCTCAATTTACATTAAAAGAATTAATAAGACAGACTTTGTTTTCTATTTCTCCAAATGACAGCAATAAGATGATGACAGGTGAATTAATAGAGGTTCAGGGCAATGAATTAAAAGTAGTATCTCTGGATGGTCATCGTATGTCCATTCGTAAAGTAATATTAAAAGATAATTATAACGATATGAAAGTAATTGTTCCGGGTAAAACACTGGGTGAAATAAGTAAGATTCTAAACGGAGATAATGAATCGGAAGTTTTAGTTTTCTTTAGTTTAAATCACATCATGTTTGAATTTGACGATACCGTAGTTGTATCACGTCTTATAGAGGGAGAATACTTTAAGATCAGTCAGATGCTTTCCAGTGACTATGATACAAAAGTTGTCGTAAATAAAAAGGAATTTTTAGATGAGATAGAAAGAGCCAGTATTTTAATTCGTGAAAATGATAAAAAACCAATTATTATTAATATTAAGGATGAAGGTATGGAATTTAAACTGAATTCCACCTACGGAACGATGAACTCAGAAATAAATATTAATAAAATAGGAAAGGATATTATGATCGGTTTTAATCCAAAGTTTTTAATTGATGCCGTTCGTATCATAGATGATGAAGAAATAACTATTTATTTGATGAATCCAAAATCTCCATGCTTTATCAAAGATAATGAAGAAAATTATATTTATTTAATACTTCCTGTTAATTTCAATACATTAGATGTTTAAAGGAGTTTTCTTATGGAAACAATCACATTGAGAGAAGAATACATAAAATTAGGGCAGGCGATTAAAGCAGCCGGTCTGGTTGAATCCGGAGTGGATGCTAAAATTGTAATACAAGAGGGTCTTGTTAAGGTAAATGGTCAAATTGAATACCAGAGAGGTAAAAAATTACATAGTGGAGACGAAGTTCTATTTAGTGGAAATACAGTCAAAATTATATAATAAAAGGAATTCCTTATGATTATAGAATCACTGGAACTAAAAAATTATCGTAATTATAAAGACTTGCATATAGATTTTGATCAGGGAACCAATATATTATATGGAAATAATGCTCAGGGTAAAACCAATATATTGGAAGCTATTTACGTTTGTGCTACTACAAAGTCCCATCGGGGAAGTAAAGATAAAGAGATGATAGAATTTGGTGAAGAAGAATCTCATATAAAAATAAAGATAAAAAAAGAGGGAGTTCCTTACCGAATTGATATGCATTTAAGAATGAATAAAACAAAAGGTGTGGCCATCAATGGAATACCGATTCATAAAGCCAGTGAATTATTTGGTGTAGTGAATGTAGTTTTTTTCTCTCCTGAAGATCTCAATATTATAAAAAACGGACCTTCCGAGAGAAGACGTTTTATCGATATGGAACTTTGTCAATTAAATAAATTGTACGTTCATTCTTTAGTGCAGTATAATAAGATTATTATGCAGCGCAATAAACTGTTAAAAGAGATTTCTTTTAAACCGGAATATGAAGAGATGCTGGATATATGGGATATGCAGTTGGTTTCTTATGGATGTGAAATTATTAATTACAGAGAAAAATTTATCATGCAGTTAAATGATATTATTAAGACCATACACTATACTCTTTCCGGAGAAAAAGAAAACCTTATTATAAAATATGAAGCTAATGTGGCAAGTGAGGATTTTGAACGAATTTTAAAGAAAAACAGAATTCAGGATATGAAACAAAAAACCACATTGGCAGGTCCTCATAGGGACGATATGACATTTTATGTAAACCAAATAGATATAAGGAAATTTGGTTCTCAAGGACAACAACGAACGGCAGCTCTATCGCTTAAATTAGCAGAGATAGAAATTGTAAAGAAAATAGTGAAGGATTATCCAATTCTTCTTCTTGATGATGTGTTATCAGAACTTGATAAAAGTCGTCAGGAACAACTTCTTTCTGTCATTAAACATATCCAGACTATTATTACGTGTACAGGACTGGAAGATTTTATAAGCCGTTGTTTTAAAATAGATAGTATATATAAAGTTGTAAACGGAACTGTTACATGTGAATCGGAAATTTAAGGAGGAACTTATGAGCTCAGAATATAGTGCAGATCAAATACAAATTTTAGAGGGACTGGAAGCAGTTAGAAAACGTCCCGGTATGTATATAGGATCCACATCTGCCAGAGGACTCCACCATCTGGTATATGAAATTGTGGATAATGCAGTAGATGAAGCATTAGCCGGATATTGCAGTGAGATAGATGTCCAGATTAATGAAGATAATTCTATTACGGTAGTTGATAATGGACGTGGTATTCCTATTGGAATACAAAAAAAGGCGGGAATTTCTGCTGTAGAAGTAGTATTTACGATTCTTCATGCCGGTGGTAAATTCGGTGGTGGAGGATATAAGGTTTCAGGTGGTCTTCATGGCGTAGGAGCTTCGGTCGTAAATGCTCTTTCTGAATGGCTGGAAGTTGAGATAAAAAGTGAAGGAAAGATATACAAACAGAGATTTGAACGTGGAAAAGTAATGTATCCACTGAAGATAGAGGGAACCTGCGATCCGGAAGAACATGGTACAAGAGTTATATTCTTACCGGATAAAGATATTTTTGAAGAAACAGTTTATGATTACGATATCTTAAAAGTAAGACTTCGTGAAACAGCATTTTTAACTAAGAATCTAAGAATCGTACTTAGAGATGTAAGAGAAGGCAGCGAAAAAGAAAAGATATTCCACTATGAAGGCGGAATAAAGGAATTTGTTGCTTATCTTAATAAAAGTAATGGAAAGCTTTACAATGATATTATTTATTGTGAAGGGATAAAAGAAAAAGTATATGTAGAAGTTGCAATGCAGCATAATGATTCCTACACCGAAAATATATATACATTTGTTAATAATATTAATACACCAGAGGGTGGTACCCATCTGACCGGATTTAAAAATGCACTTACAAAGACATTTAATGACTATGCAAGAAAAAATAAATTACTGAAAGACAGCGAACCTGCTTTAAGCGGTGAAGATATAAGAGAAGGTCTGACTGCAATTATCAGTATAAAAGTAGAAGATCCTCAATTTGAGGGGCAGACAAAACAGAAGTTAGGTAATAGTGAAGCAAGAACGGCAGTAGATGCTGTGATGAGCGAACAACTTACTTATTTTCTGGAGCAAAATCCTACGGTTGCTAAAATTATCTGTGAAAAATCTATTTTAGCAAAAAGAGCCAGAGATGCAGCCAGAAAAGCCAGAGAGATGACCAGAAGAAAATCAGCTCTGGATGGTATGGCTTTACCGGGAAAACTTTCAGATTGTTCGGATAAAAATCCGGAAAATTGTGAGATTTATATTGTCGAAGGAGATTCTGCAGGAGGTTCTGCAAAGGGAGCCAGAAATAAAAATAATCAGGCAATTCTTCCTCTAAGAGGAAAAATCCTGAATGTAGAAAAGGCCAGACTGGATAAGATTTTCTCAAATCTGGAAATTCGTTCTATGATTACCGCTTTTGGAACGGGAATCCATGAGGATTTTGATATTTCAAAACTTCGTTATTATAAGATTATTATTATGACAGATGCCGATGTAGACGGTGCCCATATCAGTACTCTATTACTTACCTTTTTCTATCGGTTCATGCCGGAACTGATCCGACAGGGACATGTATATCTGGCACAGCCGCCTCTTTATAAGGTCGAAAAAAATAAAAAGGTCTGGTATGCCTACAATGATGAAGAGTTAAATAATATATTGGTGGAAATAGGGCGTGATAACAGTAATAAGATTCAACGTTATAAAGGCCTTGGTGAGATGGATGAAGAACAGCTTTGGGAGACGACCATGGATCCGGAGAGAAGAATTCTGCTGAGAGTTATGATTGATGATGAGACAGCTTCAGAAGTGGATTTGACGTTTTCAACACTTATGGGTGATCAGGTAGAACCAAGACGTGAATTTATCGAAGCAAATGCAAAATATGTAGAACATCTGGATATTTGATAAAAAGATTGTGAGAGGAGAAATAATGGAACCAAATATATTTGATAAAGTTCATGAGATAGATCTTAAAAAGACCATGGAGAAATCATATATTGATTATGCGATGAGTGTTATTGCAGCCAGAGCCCTTCCTGATGTAAAAGATGGTTTAAAGCCGGTACAGAGAAGAGTCCTGTTTTCAATGGTAGAATTAAACAACGGTCCGGATAAGCCACATCGTAAGTGTGCCCGTATCGTCGGCGATACCATGGGTAAATACCATCCTCATGGAGATAGTTCAATCTATGGATCATTAGTAAATATGGCTCAAAAATGGTCTACCAGATATCCACTTGTAGATGGTCACGGAAACTTTGGATCGGTAGATGGTGATGGAGCTGCTGCTATGCGTTATACAGAAGCGCGTCTCAGCAAGATTTCAGCAGAACTTTTGGCGGATATTAATAAGGATACGGTAGATTTTGCACCAAACTTTGATGAGACAGAGAGAGAACCGGTTGTTCTTCCGGCACGTTTTCCAAATCTTCTTGTAAATGGTGCTTCCGGTATCGCAGTAGGTATGGCAACGAATATTCCTCCTCATAATTTAAAAGAAGTAATCGCTGCTGTTGTTAAAATAATTGACAACAAGATAGAAGAGGATAGAGAAACTACAATAGATGAACTTTTAGAGATTGTAAAAGGTCCTGATTTTCCTACCGGTGCTACGATATTAGGAAGAACCGGAATTGAAGAAGCTTATAGAACCGGACGGGGTAAGGTACGTGTACGTGCGGTTACTAACATAGAAACTCTGCCAAATGGAAAAAATCGTATTATTGTAACGGAACTTCCTTATATGGTCAATAAATCCCGTTTGATTGAAAAAATAGCGGAATTGGTAAAAGATAAAAGAGTAGATGGAATTACTGATTTAAGAGATGAATCCAACCGTGAAGGCATGAGAATCTGTATTGAACTGAGACGTGATGTCAATGCCAATGTAATTTTAAATCGGTTGATTAAACATACACAGCTTCAGGATACCTTTGGTGTTATTATGCTGTCTCTTGTAAATAACGAACCGAGAATCCTTAATTTACATCAGATGCTGACTTATTATTTGGAACATCAAAAAGATGTAGTTACCAGAAGAACAAAGTATGACCTGAACAAAGCAGAAGAGAGAGCACATATATTAGAAGGTCTATTAATTGCATTGGATAATATAGAAGAGGTAATTAAAATTATCCGTGGTTCTTCTAATGTAGCAGAAGCAAAATTCCAGTTGATGGAACGCTTTGGGTTATCAGATGCACAGGCACAGGCAATCGTAGATATGCGTCTGCGGGCATTAACCGGTCTGGAACGTGGAAAACTTGAAAATGAATATAAAGAGCTGGAAACAAAGATTGCGGAGTTAAAAGAAATCTTGGCAGATGAAAACAGATTATTAGGTGTTATAAAAGATGAAATTATGGCAATCAGTGATAAATACGGGGACGAAAGAAGAACGTCGATCGGTTATGATGAATTTGATATGTCTATGGAAGATTTGATTCCGGATGATGATGTGGTTGTGGCTATGACAAATTTAGGATATATCAAACGTATGTCCCGGGATAATTTTAAGAGTCAGAATCGTGGAGGCAGAGGAATTAAAGGTATGCAAACGATAGAAGAAGATTTTATCAAAGATCTTTTGATGACAACCAATCATCACTATGTCATGTTCTTTACTAATACAGGACGCGTTTATCGTTTAAAGGCATACGAGATTCCGGAAGCCAGCAGAACGGCCAGAGGTACAGCTATTGTAAACCTGCTTCAGTTAATGCCGGGAGAAAAAATCACTTCTATTATAACTATAAAGGAGTTTGCTGAGGAAAAATACTTATTTATGTCTACCAAGAAGGGAATGGTAAAGAAAACTCCGATCAAAGAATATGAAAATGTCAGAAAGAACGGACTTCAGGCAATTGTGCTCCGTGAAAATGACGAATTGATAGAAGTAAAGGCTACGGATGACACAGAAGATATATTCTTAGTGACCAAGAAGGGAATGTGTATTCGATTCCATGAGACAGATGTGAGAATTACAGGACGTGTATCCATAGGCGTGATTGGCATGAAGTTTGCTAAAGATGATGAAGTAATCGGGATGCAGATGTCCAGTCAGGGTGAATGTCTTCTTGTCGTATCTGAGAATGGGTTTGGAAAGCGAACCTTTACAGAGGAATTCACATCTCAAAAACGTGGTGGTAAGGGTGTAAGATGTTATAAGATCATAGATAAGACCGGATTCCTTGTAGGTGCAAAACTGGTTAATAATGAGCGGGAAATTATGCTGATTACTACAGAAGGCATAATTATTCAGATGGAAGTCAATGATATTTCAATTATTGGCCGCAATACATCAGGTGTAAAAATGATGAACATTAATCAGGAATCGGATATTGTGGTTGCAAGTATTGCAAAGGTAAGAGAAAGTGATAACCGGGATGAATTGGATTTTGATGAAGAATCAGAAGACATTGGTGAAGATATGGAAGAAAATGACAGCGAAAACGAATAATGGAGGCATCTATGAAATCGGTTTCTGTAGAAGAAATAACCAGAAATATTAAAGAAATGTGTATCGAAGCGAATTATTTTCTTTCAGAAGATATGAAAAAAGTATTTGAGCAATCGGTTCGGGAGGAGAAATCTCCTCTCGGGCAGAGAGTTCTTACGCAATTAAAAGAGAATCTTTCCATAGCCGGTTCGGATATGATACCAATTTGTCAGGATACGGGGATGGCGGTTGTATTTATAAAAGTTGGGCAAGAGGTACATTTTGAAGGTGGGTGTTTGACCGATGCGATTAATCAAGGGGTAAGAGAAGGATATATAGAAGGTTTTCTTCGAAAATCCGTAGTGAAAGATCCTATTTATAGGGAAAACACAAAAGATAATACGCCGGCAGTCATTCATTATGAAATAACCGAAGGTGATAAAGTCGATATTACCGTTGCACCGAAAGGATTCGGAAGCGAGAATATGAGCCGTGTTTTTATGCTAAAACCGGCAGATGGTATAGAGGGAGTGAAAGATTCTATATTAACTGCAGTAAAGGATGCCGGTCCAAATGCCTGTCCACCTATGGTGGTCGGTGTGGGAATTGGAGGAACATTTGAAAAATGTGCTCTGATGGCAAAGCATGCTTTAACACGAAACCTGGAAGAAGAAACACAAATTCCTTATGTTAAAGAGTTAGAAAATGAAATGCTTACCAAGATCAATAAATTAGGTATTGGTCCCGGGGGCTTGGGCGGCACAATAACAGCATTGGCAGTTAATATAGAAACATATCCAACACACATTGCAGGACTTCCGATGGCAGTTAATATCTGTTGTCATGTAAATCGTCATATTCACCGTATCATTTAATGGAAGGAGCTTCTATGGAACAGATTATTCATGCACCAATCAGTAAAAAAGAAGCAGAAAACTTGCAAGCGGGAGATTATGTCTATATAACGGGAATTATTTATACAGCTCGGGATGCAGCTCATCAGAGAATGCAGGAAACTTTAGACGCAGGAAAGAATCTTCCCATAGAACTAAACGATAATATTATTTATTATATGGGTCCCTCCCCAGCAAGAGAAGGACGCCCTATTGGCTCTGCCGGACCTACGACGGCCAGTCGTATGGATAAGTATACACCACAGCTTTTGGACCTGGGCATGGGTGCCATGATAGGAAAAGGTAAACGAAGCCAGGCAGTAATTGATGCAATTGTTAGGAATGGTTCTGTGTATTTTGCTGCAGTAGGCGGAGCAGGAGCCCTTTTATCTAAATGCATTAAGACATCAGAAGTGATAGCATATGAAGATTTAGGAACAGAGGCAATTCGAAAACTTACTGTGGAAAATTTTCCTGTTGTTGTTGTAATTGATTCCAAAGGAAATAATCTTTATGAAACAGCTCTTTTAAAGTATAAGGAAATGTAATTGAAATATACATATGATAGAGGTAGATCATGAATCGAATTGCATATATGGTATTTCGAAACATATTAAATGTCCCGAGATGGTTTTGGGGAGTTTGGAAATTAGGACGACAAAATGATAAGCATACAGATAAAGAACGATATGATTATCTGCGTAATATTGTAATAAAGATAAACAAATCAGGAAGAGTGAATATCAAAAGTTCCGGGGTTGATAATATTCCCACAGAGGAAGGCTTTATACTATTTCCCAACCACCAGGGATTGTTCGATATGCTGGCACTTATTGAAACCTGTCCTCATCCGCTTCGTGTAGTAATCAAAAAAGAAGTTGCCAATGTTATATTGGTAAAACAAGTCATAGAATTGCTAAGAGGTAGCTTTATGGATCGGCAAGATATCCGCTCTTCCATGGAAATCATACATCGGATGTCGGAAGAAGTGAAATCCGGAAAGAACTATGTCATATTTGCGGAGGGAACCAGAAGCCGTGAGGGGAACCAAATCCTTAATTTTAAAGCAGGTACCTTTAAGAGTGCAGTAAATGCAAAGTGCCCCATTGTGCCGGTGGCATTGATTAATAGCTTCCAACCATTTGATGTTTCTTCTATTAAAGAAGTAAATGTGCAGGTTCATTACTTGGAACCTATCTCATATAATCAATATATGGGAATGAAGACAATGGAAATAGCAGATGTTGTGCATAATCGAATACAAGAAAAAATCAATGAAAATATGTGAAAAAACGGGCTTGACAATATAAACCTCCTCTAGTATAATTAACCATGCGCTTGAGAAAAGCATTCTTAAGCGCTATTATATACAGAAAATAAATACAAGTAGAACTTTGGAGAAATACTCAAGAGGCCGAAGAGGCGCCCCTGCTAAGGGTGTAGGCTGGGCAACCGGCGCGAGGGTTCAAATCCCTCTTTCTCCGTTCTTTCTTTCATAATAAGATTCTTAAAAACAATTTTAAAAAAGTGTTGACACTGACAGAAAGTTGTGATAAGATATCCAAGTTGCCTAAAAAACAGCAACAAAACATGAAAAAAAGAAAATAAAAAAGTTGTTGACAAGATGCAGCATATATGTTATTCTATATAAGTTGCCGTCGAGAGACAACAACACAAAAACAACACAGAACCTTGAAAATTAAACAGTATGTAAAACCCTGAAAATTCTAAAGAAAAATAAGGCTTTTGGATAAGCCTTGGACTTCGAGAGAAATTCAGAACAAAACCAAGTAAAAACGTGATAGCGTTTTGCGACACACTTTCGGGTGTATA
>JAVWRQ010000023.1:8489-38000 GCA_036634775.1 Clostridium sp. | reverse complement strand
TTTAATATAATATTTTAAAAGGAGTGAAACCATTATGTTGCGATTTATAGCTGTTTCATCGACTGTCATTGGATTCCTTATTTTCTCGGTGGGACTTCTTTGGAAGCAGAACAAGATAGGAAAAACAGATCAAAACCGGATGGAGCAGGAGAGTATCGCTACGGTTAGAAACGTATTTCGATTTATATTAAAGATAGCCGGTATTACCGTCACCGTTAAAGGTCTGGAGAACATTCCCAAAGACCGTTCGGTGCTGTACGTAGGAAACCATAGGAGTTATTTTGATATATTGGTGGGCTATACTACGGTGCCCGGTCTCGTCGGATTTGTGGCTAAGAAAGAGATGGAACACTGCCCGTTGCTGTCGGACTGGATGGCGAATGTCAACTGCCTTTTTCTGGACAGAAAGAACCTTAAAGAAGGACTTAAGACGATTCTCCAGGGAATCGAGAATATCAAGAGGGGCGTGTCAGTCTGGATCTTCCCCGAAGGCACGAGAAATCGGAACAAAGATCTGCTGGAACTGCTGCCTTTTAAGGAGGGCAGTCTTAAGATTGCAGAGAAGTCCGGATGTCCGGTGGTGCCGGTGGCAATTACAGGTACCGCAGAGACATTTGAAGAACATTTTCCAAAGATCAGACCGTCCCATGTCACCATTGAGTTTGGGACTCCATTTATAGTTAAGGAACTGCAGCCGGAAGAGAAGAAATTTGCCGGAGCGTATACGCGAAAAATCATTATAGAGATGCTTTGGAGGGAACAACATGGACTTACAGGAGATCAGAAAACATCTGGACAAGATTGACAGCGAGATGGAACATTTGTTTGAAGAACGGATGAAACTTTGCGGTGAAGTGGCAGAGTTCAAGATAGCGACCGGAAAGGCCGTTTACGATGCAGAACGGGAAAAACAGAAGATTCAGACGGTGACCGATATGGCAGAAGGCGATTTTAATAAGCAGGCGGTAGGGGAATTATTCTTACAGATGATGACTCTGAGCCGGAGGTATCAATATCGGTTGATGGCGGGACGTTTAAGCCGATCAAATCTGGGTTTCCAAAGAGTAGAAGAACTTCCTGTTGCAGATAAGAAAATCGTTTATCAGGGGCTTCCTGGGGCTTATAGCCATGCAGCGGCGATGAAATACTTTGGACATGATGCGAATTTATCTCATGTGCGTCGTTTTGAGGACTTGATGATAGCGATTCGAGATGGCGATGCCGATTATGGCGTGCTTCCGATTGAAAACTCATCGGCCGGAGCGGTGACCGACAATTATGATTTATTATTAAAATACGATAATTACATCGCAGCCGAGATATTTGTGCCGATTAATCATATGCTCTTAGGAACACAGGATGCAGATATCAGTGAGATCAGACGGGTATATGCACATCCACAGGCACTTTTACAGAGCGCGGAATTTTTAAATGCGAAGCCGGAATGGCAGCAGATCAGTCTGGAGAATAATGCGGTGGCAGCCAGAAAAGTACGTGATGAGAACGACAGGACTCAGGCGGCGATCGCCGGGGACGAGGCAGGTCAGATCTATGGTCTGAAAGCGTTGGCAGGTCCAATCAACCACAGCCGAACCAATACAACGCGTTTTTTGATTCTTTCCAAGGTGCCTTTATATCGGGCAGCAGCGGAGAAAATCAGTCTCTGTTTTGAACTTCCGCATCAGAGCGGTTCTCTGTATAACATGCTGGGCAATTTTATTTTCAACCACGTCAATATGCGCATGATTGAGTCCAGACCGATTCCGGACAGGAATTGGGAGTATCGTTTCTTCGTAGATATCGAGGGAAATTTAGAAGATCCGGCCGTGATTAATGCAATTCATGGTATTGAAAAAGAAGCAAATCATATGAAGATTCTGGGCAATTATTAACTGAGAGTGGGAAGTGGGACAGAAGATGGATGAGAAACAAGGAGTGAGACAGAATCATTTAATTATATACCGCAATTTAAAATATCAGGATCTATTTGACGATGTATGCGAACTGCTTTTGTCGGAAAATCGTGAGGAGTTATGCCCCGATGCCTGTAAATGTGCGAATCAACTGATCGAATTGGCAGTGACCTATGGGTTTGAAGGAAATCTATGGCACTGTTTTTTGGCATTCTGCATGGCGAATCATGAAAATGCATATAGCACTTCTTGCGAGATCGTGGGAGCGGTGGAGGGCACAATCAGCGAACTGGCATATCATGATTTTGCTATTATGAAAGACCTGTTCTCCCGAGATATCGAAGGTTTGGACGGGGATGGTAAGGGAAACAAAATTTGGGGTCTGATTAAGAATTATAAGAGCTTTTCAGGCAGCAGCAGGGTATTTAACAAGAGAATCAGAGACCGCATCGTGGTTCTTTCAACTACGCTGGAGCAGGCAGACCGCGTCAGTGATTTTCAGGCAATCGTGACCGAATTCTATAAAGAATTTGGCGTGGGCAAGTTTGGCCTGAACAAGGCATTTCGGATCGACCGTGTAGATGGTAAGATGGCTATCATTCCAATTACGAATGTAGAACATACTTATCTGGAAGATCTGGTCGGTTATGAACTTCAGAAAGAAAAACTGATTCAGAATACAGAGGCATTTATAGAAGGCAGAGCGGCGAATAATGTGCTTCTGTTCGGTGATAGCGGAACCGGTAAATCCTCCAGCATTAAGGGGATTTTGAACCAATATTATGACAGAGGTCTTCGAATTATCGAGGTCTATAAGCATCAGTTTCAGTGCCTGTCGGCTATTTTAGAACAGATCAAGGACAGAAACTATAAATTTATTATCTATATGGATGATCTGTCTTTTGAAGAGCATGAAGTAGAGTATAAATATCTAAAAGCAATTATAGAAGGCGGACTTGGGAAAAAACCGAAGAATGTACTGATTTATGCAACGTCCAATCGGCGTCATCTCATTCGTGAAAGTTTCAGCGACAAGCAGGAACTGGATGACGATCTCCATGTGAATGATACGGTTCAGGAGAAGCTGTCACTGGCGGCACGGTTTGGGGTGACCATTTACTATGGTTCACCGGATAAGAAAGAATTTCAAAAGATCGTAAAAACCCTGGCAGAGAAATATGATATTAGGATGCCGGAAGAAACACTGTATTTAGAAGCCAACAAATGGGAACTGAGTCATGGCGGGCTGTCCGGGCGAACGGCTTCCCAGTTTATGATTCATCTGCTTGGCAAGCTGAAACTGGAGGTGGGAGAGTATGGCAATTGAGTTATTTGCTGCTATTGATGTAGGCTCTTTTGAACTGGAATTGGGAATTTATGAGATGTCGGAAAAGATTGGGATTCGGGAAATCCAACATTTGCGGCATGTATTGGCGTTGGGCAGAGATACGTATAATGATGGAAAGATAAGCTTTGAGCTGGTAGAAGAGATGTGCGGAGTGCTGCAGGATTTTACCGAAGAGATGAAAGCATATAAAGTAACAAACTACAAAGCTTACGCCAGCAGTGCTTTGCGCGAGGCGAAGAACAACCAGATCGTACTGGATCAGATCTTCGTCAGAACCGGTCTGCGGGTCAGCCCGATCAATAACTCGGAACTGCGTTTTATGTCTTATAAAGCAGTGGCTGCCCATACGGAGGAATTTCAACAGACGGTGCAGATGGGAACGGCGATTATTGAGGTGGGGTTTGGCAGCTCACAGATTTCTTTATTTGACAAAGATGTGCTGGTATCCACACAGAATATCCTGTTGGGGTCATTGCGAATCAGTGAGATGGCGTCCCACTGGCAGATTAATTACAGCCAGGTTCCGGGAGTAATCGAAGAACTGGTAGAGAATGAACTTCATACATTTAAAAAGATGTATTTAAAAGATCGGATGATTAAAAATCTAATTGTGACCGGAGAGAGTATCCTGTACTTAGCTAAAAGAGGCACACGGTCAGTCATGCAAAATCACTTTACTGCAGATGAATTCAATGAATTTTATAAAGAAATCATATTGATGTCCGTAGATGAAATTGAGGAATATTACGAGATGGATTACGATTATGCATCGGTGATGATTCCCAGTGCAATTATATACAAAAAAGTGATGGATATGACAGGCGCCGAATCAATCTGGATTCCGGGCATACGCCTATGCGATGGCATTGCCGCCGAATATGCCGATGAGAATCACTTGGTAAAGTTCTATCATGATTTTACGGGAGATATCCTCTCTTCTGCCAGAAGCATTGCGAAGCGATATAAATGTCATACCGCCCATACACAGGAGATGGAACGGTTGGTGGTGATGATTTTCAATGCAACGAAGCGATTTCACGGACTGGGAGACAGAGAACGGCTTTTGCTGCAGATATCCGCTATTCTTCATGCCAGTGGTAAATTTGTCAGCATTATGAAAGGAACCGACAGCTCTTATCAGATCATCATGGCTACGGAGATCATCGGTATTTCACATCTGGAACGGGAAATTGTAGCCAATGTAGTGCGATATAATATGCAGGAATACGCATATAATCAGGTGGCATTGAACGCTGGTCTGTCTCAATATAAAGGGATCGATGCATCGGGACGGGATATTACGATTTTAATTGCAAAACTTACGGCAATTTTGAGATTAGCTAATTCTATGGATCGAAGTCACAATCAGAAATTATCAGATTGTAAGATGGCGGTCAAAGGTAAAAATCTGGTAATTACGACAGGATATATCGGAAATATGGTTTTAGAGCAATCTTCTTTTGAACAAAAGGCAGATTTTTTTGAAGAAATATTTGGAATTCGTCCGATCCTGAAACAGAAAAGGAGGGTATGACATGGCAGAACTAACTGGAAAATATACAGCTCCTGAAAATTATGTGAATCGAGAAATCAGCTGGCTGGAATTCAACTATCGGGTATTGGGCGAAGCCAGAGATCGAACAACGCCTTTGTTTGACCGATTAAAGTTTTTAAGCATTACGGCGTCCAACCTGGATGAGTTCTTTATGGTTCGGGTAGCATCACTAAAGGATATGATTCATGCCAATTATATGAAGCCGGATATCGCTGGGATGTCTGCTGCGGAACAGTTGGAAGCCATCAGTATAAAAACACATGAGCTGGTGGAACAGCAGTACAGCACGTATAATCGCTCTCTTTTACCGCTGCTCAAACAGAGTGGATTAAAGATTATCACGGCACATGAAAATCTGACCAAGCAAGAGGCTGCTTATGTGGATCAATATTTTGAAGAGGTGATTTATCCGGTACTGACTCCGATGGCGGTGGATTCGTCTCGGCCATTCCCACTGATTCACAACAAATCGCTGAATATTGCCGCATTGGTAAAAAACAAAAAAGGCGACAGTGATTTGGATTTTGCCATGGTTCGCGTGCCCAGTGGTCTGCCCCGGGTAATCGTGATTCCGCAAACCGGTATCATTTATCTGGAAGAAGTGATTGAACGCAACATTGACAAGTTGTTTTTAAACTATGATATTGTCTGCTCTCACCCATTTCGCGTCATGAGAAATGCCGATTTGAGCATTGACGAGGATGAGGCCGAAGATTTACTGAAAGAGATAGAAAAACAGCTCAAGAAACGTCGTTGGGGTGAGGCTATCCGTTTGGACATTGAAGAAAAAGCGGATAAACGTCTGTTGAAAATCCTTAAAAAAGAATTGCAGATCACAAATGACGAGATATATGAAATCAATGGACCACTAGATCTGACGGTACTGATGAAAGTGTACGGACTGCCTGGCTTTGATGAGTTAAAAGTGCCGGAATATACGCCGCAGCCGGTACCGGCATTGATGAATGATGATGACATTTTTACAAATATCAGAAAAGGGGATATTCTGCTCAGTCATCCGTTTGAGACATTTGCTCCTGTCGTGAATTTCATACAAAAAGCGGCGAAAGATCCGGATGTACTGGCAATTAAACAGACCCTGTATCGGGTCAGCGGCAATTCTCCGATTATTGCAGCATTGGCAGAAGCGGCGGACAATGGCAAACAGGTGTCTGTGTTGGTAGAATTGAAAGCACGGTTTGACGAGGAGAATAATATCATTTGGGCAAAGATGCTAGAAAAAGCCGGATGCCATGTAATTTATGGACTTTTGGGATTGAAAACACACAGTAAGATTACGCTGATCGTAAGAAAAGAAGAAGATGGAGTCAGACGCTATGTGCATCTGGGTACCGGTAATTATAACGATTCCACGGCAAAGCTCTATACCGATTGCGGTATCTTTACCTGTGACCGCCAGATCGGAGAAGACGCGACGGCGGTATTTAATATGCTGTCCGGATATTCGGAACCACTTGGCTGGAATAAACTTTCACTGGCACCTCTATGGCTTCGAGGAAAGTGCCTGCGCCTGATTCAAAGGGAGACCAAGAATGCCCAAAATGGTCGAAAGGCTCGTATTATAGTGAAGATGAATTCACTCTGTGACAAGGAGATTATTGCCAATCTTTACGAGGCGTCTTGCGCGGGCGTGAAAATCGATTTGATCATCAGGGGAATCTGCAGTCTCAAAGCAGGAATTCCCGATTTGAGTGAGAATATAACCGTGCATTCGATTGTGGGGAATTTTTTGGAACACAGCCGCATTTTCTTTTTTGAAAATGGTGGAGAACCGAAGATTTTTATGGGAAGTGCTGACTGGATGCCACGAAATCTGGATCGCCGTGTGGAAATTATGTTCCCGGTAGAAGATGAAATGCTTAAGGATCGTCTGATGCATATATTAGAAGTGGAACTGGATGATAACGTAAAAGCACATTTTATGCAGCCTGACGGAACTTATATCAAACTGGATAAGAGAGGAAAAACTCTGGTGAATTCACAGGAGATTTTCTGCCGCGAGGCGATGGAGGCCGTTCAGGTGGAAGAAGATTCAAAAGACCCGGTAAAAGTGAGGGTGTTCGTTCCTCGGGAACAGTAGGACATGACCGGAGGAGAAAGGATAAACATACCAGAAATGTAAGATAAAATTAAAGCAAAAAAGCCTTCCTTATGGTATACTATAAAAGTATAGTTTACCAATGAGGGAGGTTTTTTCATGGCAGATATCAACATTCTGGTAGTAGATGATGAAAAAGAGATTGCAGAGCTGGTGGAGATTTATCTGGTCAGCGATGGATATAAAGTACTAAAAGCAGACAGTGCAGCGAAGGGACTGGAGATTTTGGAGAAAGAGAGTATCCAGATGGTTCTTTTGGACATTATGATGCCGGGGATGGACGGCTTGGAGATGTGCAAACGAATTAGGGAGACCAATAACATCCCGATTATTATGCTCAGTGCCCGTTCTACCGATTTAGATAAGATCTTGGGACTGGGAACCGGTGCCGATGATTACGTGGTAAAACCATTCAACCCATTAGAACTGACGGCCAGAGTCAAATCTCAGCTGCGCCGTTATACACAGTTAAATCCACAGAGTGATACAAGCTCCACGGTTCAGAACGAGATTGCTATTAAAGGTTTGATCATCAACAAAGACAATCACAAAGTTATGGTCTATGGCGAAGAGATCAAGCTCACACCCATCGAATTTGATATTCTTTACTTATTGGCTTCGAATCCCGGTCGGGTATTCAGCACCGATGAGATATTCGAAAAAGTGTGGAACGAGAAAGTTTATGAAGCGAATAATACCGTTATGGTACATATCAGACGCCTTCGGGGAAAGATGAAAGAAGATGCCAGACAGAATAAGATCATTACGACTGTCTGGGGAGTAGGATACAAAATTGAAAAATAGTGATATGAGTAAGCGCTTTCGGGCGCGCATGGTGACCAATGTAATTTACAGTGCCATTATTACCTGCCTCATTGAAGTGTTTTTGATTACCAATGTATCTATGATAGTAGATTATCTACGGGAAACCAGATATGAGGACTTGTTTATATTGCAGCTTACTGAGATGAATACTCTGATGACACTCATCTATGTGCTGGTAGGTATGGCGATTTTTTCCTTTGTATTTTTTATGCTGCAGGAGAAGTCGCTCCGTTATATTGCCAAGATATCTTCTGCGATTCAGAATATTTCAGAGGGAGATTTAAACACCACCGTAGAAGTGTTGGGCGATGATGAATTCACTGCGATGGCTGTGAATCTGAACAAGATGGCCGGTGACATCAGAAGATTGATGGATAAAGAGCGCGAGGCTGAGCAGACGAAGAATGAACTGATTACGAATGTAGCTCATGACCTAAGAACGCCATTGACATCGGTATTGGGATACTTGGAGCTTCTTTCGGGGGATGTGCAGCTGTCATCGGATATGCAGAAAAAGTATATCGATATCGCATATGCCAAGTCCAAACGCCTGGAGAAACTGATCGAGGATTTATTTGGATTTACCAAGATGAGCTGCGGAAAACTCTCAATGCACGTAGCGAAGGTGGATGTGGTCAAGCTGATGGGGCAACTACTGGAAGAATTTTACCCCAGTTTTGCGGATAAGAATTTGTCCTATGAACTGCAGAGCAACGTACCGGCGAAGGTAATTATCGCCGATGGAAATCTCCTGGCTCGTCTTTTTGATAATCTGATCAATAATGCAATTAAGTACGGTGCCGATGGAAAAAGAGTATTGGTACGAATCTTTGCCGAGGAATCCATCGTGACGATCTCGGTAACCAACTACGGATATATCATCCCACCGGATGAACTTTCACTGATTTTTAATAAGTTCTACCGTGTCGAGCAGTCGCGCTCCACGAACACGGGCGGAACCGGACTGGGTCTGGCTATTGCAAAGAACATCGTGGATATGCATGGCGGTACGATTCAGGTAACCAGTGATTTGAATGGAACCATATTTACCGTAAAATTAAAAGTGGATTTTGATGCAAATAAAGAAAATTTTGACATACTTGGGTAGGCGTTCATTAGACAGCGGAGGATGGATGAACATGAAACAATTGATAAAGAACAGCAGAACAAGAGACGGATCCGGGGGCGGCAGAGCTTTTCCGGCCGTCCTTTTTGTATTTTTAATTGTCCTGTCGGTGCTCTGCATTACAGGAAACGGCATGTCATATGCCGGCGCTGTGCAGGCAGGATCTGAAACTTCGATTACCATGGATGTCACTTATGGATTTGGAGATACAGCAAAAGGCGATCGTTATCTGCCGGTACGGATTACATTAGAAAATAAAGAGATGGTGGATTTTTCGGGTACCTTAGATATTTTGACTACGGAATCCAGTATGGAAGTATATCAATATGATTATCCGGTGAGCATTGACGCTTCCGGAACGGTACAGGAGACTTGCTACATCCCATTGGGGGTGAAAAGTGACCAGATCTTTGTTACATTAAAGAAAAATGATGGCAGTCAGGTGATAAAAAAACGTTTAAAACTGAATATCAGCAGCGAAGTTTCTGAGGTATTCATCGGTACACTTTGTAATACACCGGATGCACTTTCCTATTTGAACGAAGCGGGTATACGCTATGGCTCCATAAAGACAAAGCTGGTGGAACTGAACAAAGATACGGTTCCGGAAGATCATCGGGGATTTGACCAGTTGGATCTCATGATTGTAAATAATTACAATTTGGATGAACTTTCAGATAAGCAGCGTGATGCTCTGATGCGTTGGGTAGAAGATGGTGGAACCCTTTTATTTGGCGGAGGCGTCGCGTATAGAGAAAATATGGGGAAACTGGCATCCGACCTTCTGGAACCGCCATACGAGACACCGGTGATCAAGCAAGTGAATTTAGGGGCGGAGTATTCAGAAAATGCGCCTCAGGACGCGATGTTGGATTTAATGTGCGCCGATTTGAATTTAAAAGATGGTAATACACTGATTTCCGGAGATGGATTTTCTCTGTTATCTTTTTCCCATAGAAATAAAGGCAGAATTGCAGTCGTTGCCTTTGACTTACAGGACATTGGAGATTTTTGCGGAAATCATCCCGGATTTATAGAAAAATTTATAACATTGATTTTTGGTGAAAGCAGAACCGAAGAATTGTCACAGATGGATTACTATGGCTTCTCCAGTCTGTACTTTTCGGCACAGGGACTGATTAACACGGGTAATACCAATCGGCTACCCAATGTGTTTCTATATACACTGATTATTATCTTATATATTTTATTAATTGGACCGGGACTTTACTTATTTTTAAAAAAGAAGTCCTTACAGCGTTATTACATAGGGGGCGTAGCCGTTTGTGCCCTTCTGTTTACAGCGATTATTTATATTATGGGTATTAAAACCAGATTCCGCGGACCGTTCTTTACCTATGCGACCATCTTAGATACATCGGAGACAGAGACGGAGGAAGAGACATTTATCAATGTACGCAGTCCATTTAACAAACCATATACCGTCACACTGAATCCTGAATATGTGGTGAGACCGATTACAAGAAGTTATTATTATGACTCTGTTTCTATTCCTAAATTCACAGGGGAAGAAGGATACAAGGCGGCAATTGTTACAAAGACCGATCGCACGGAATTGCATGTACGGGATACCGCAGCATTTACACCAAAGATGTTTACGATGAGTAAAAGTATTTCCAAGGATAAAGAATCGGGAATTCAAGGTTCCGTTTGCTTTTTTGATGGCGAGCTCAGCGGAACGGTGGTCAACCACTTCGATTACAGATTGGAGAATGCTGCGCTGCTTCTCTATGGAAAGGCAGTGATTTTGGGAAATATGGAACCCGGACAGGAGATAAAACTGGAAGGGAAGGAGGTTCTCAACTATCCGCTCAACTATACTAATGCATTTGCCCAGGCAGTTACGGGAGCCGATCAGTATGAAAAGGCCGATATAAGTAATGAAACATACATGTTGGCACAGGAACGAACCAGACTGTTGGCATTTTACATGGACGGGAATATGAATGTGTACACACCGGAGGCTCGATTTGTCGCATTTAGTCCCGATAAAAATCAACGGGAATTTCTTCAGGAAGGCGATTTTGTCACAGAAGGAATTACTCTGGTGACGGCAGCCATCGATCTGGAACGGGAACAGAATGGTCGTATCTACCATTCCGCTCTGGAACAGGAACCCCGTTCGATATCGGGCAATTACCAGCCGCGGTATAACAGTATGTATGCGGGTGAACCATCGGAATCGGTGGTGGTTGAATATTCTCTGGGAAATGATTTAGAAGTGGAAAAATTAACCTTTGAACCTTTATCTTCTGTATTTCAGGGGAATCCCAAGTACCCCTATCTGTCTGCGTTTAAAGGCAAGATGTACTTTTATAACTATGACACGGGACACAATGACCTGATGAAGGCAGAACAGCTCGAATACACCTCATGGGAACTGCGGCCGTATCTGTCGCCCAGCAATACTATTACAATCAAATATATAAGCGAAGGAACCGGTGAGTATGGCGGTGATCAGCTGCTTCCGATGATTTATGCCGTAGGGAGGCGGAAATAATGCTGGAAATTAAAAATTTAAGAAAAAAATTTGGTAACTTTTCGGCCTTAGACGGAGTGAACCTGGAGATAAAAAAAGGGGAACTGTTCGGTTTTGTAGGACCAAACGGAGCCGGTAAAACTACGACAATCAAGATCATCAGCGGACTGCTCATTCCCGATGAGGGAACGGTTCTGATCGATGGTGAGAATGTTTTGAAGGACAATCAAAATTTAAAAAAGAAAATTGGCTACGTACCGGATTTCTTCGGTGTCTATGACAATCTAAAAGTTTCGGAATATATGGAATTTTTTGCTTCTTGCTATGGAATCGAGGGACTTCAGGCGAGAACACGGATTTCACTGCTTTTAGAGCAGATGAAGCTAGAAGATAAAGTTGATTTTTTTGTGGACGGTCTGTCCAGAGGCATGAAGCAGAGACTCTGCCTGGCCAGGGCACTGATTCATGATCCGGAACTGATCGTATTGGATGAACCGGCATCCGGACTGGATCCCAGAACCAGAATTGAGTATATGGACACGCTGAGGGATTTAAGAGAACAGGGGAAAACACTGTTTGTCAGCTCTCATATATTGTCAGAACTATCCGAACTTTGCACAAGCATCGGAATTATCGAACAGGGAAAAATTGTGCTGCAAGGTAATATGGAGCAGATTTTTGATCGGGTAAATGCCTCTAATCCGCTGCTTATCTCTGTATTCAGTAACCGGGAGACGGCACTGAACATTTTAAAAAGTCATCCATGTGTTCAGACGATTTCAGTGAGTAAAGACGAGATAAAAGTGGGATTTATAGGGGATCGGCAGGATGAGGCGATGCTGCTGCAGCGCCTGTTGGATGCGGATGTTATGATTAGTGGTTTTATGAGGCAAAAAGGCAGTTTGGAATCCTTATTTATGCAGATTACGGATCACGATGGAGAAAAGGCGGTGCTGAAACATGAAGTTGAATCCGGTTTATAAAAGAGAGATGACAGTAGCCAGCCGAAGTATCCGCATTGCCCTTATTTTTATGGCATTTAATGGGATACTGGCTATTGTAGCATTATTTAATATGTTTTCTGTCGTAGAGCAGGTAAAAGTAACCGCAGAGATTCAATATTCGCGGTTCTTAGAGTTATACGTATTTGTTTCCACCGTGGAATTTATTATGCTTATGTTTATTATGCCGGCTCTTACCGCCGGCAGCATCAGTGGAGAACGGGAGCGGCAGACTTTGGATCTCATGCTGACAACTACCATGAAACCCAGAGAAATTATATTTGGCAAACTCTCTTCGGCCATTACCACGCTCTTACTTCTGGTGCTCTCCGGGATACCGGTGCAGTCACTGGTATTTGTCTATGGTGGAATTACAGTGCCCGATATGATGTTTCTCTTGGCTTGCTATGGCACGGTGGCACTGTTGGCCGGAGGCGTCGGTATATTTTTCTCCTCTCTCCTAAAAAAATCTACAGTAGCCACAGTCTGCACGTATGCGACGATTATAATCGTGGTGGCAGGCACATATGCCATCAATATATTTTCATTTAAAATGTCTCAAAATGAGATGAACACGTATATGTCCTCGCTTAATACCGTAGCGAGACAGGCCACTTCCGGTGGATTTATTTATCTGCTTCTATTAAATCCGGCTGTTACGTTCTATACGATGATCAATGAACAGGCAGGCAGCGGCAGCATTCGAAAGATTTTGGAGACCTGGTTCGGTGCTCATGGGGACAGTTTCGTCATGAATCACTGGATGCTGATTAGTTTGCTCTGCCAGCTGGTACTGGCCGTTCTTCTGATCGCGGGCGCGGTCTATGTCATTACTTCAGTGAGACAAAGACGGGGAGCGGTACATCTGAAGAAAGAAAAGGTTCAAAAAAAGAGAGTGCACCACTGGAAACAAAAATAACGGCTTACAGAGTTATGTTACAGAAATAACTCTGTTAAAATCCGGACATATATAGTAAAATAAATACAAATACAGTGAATGATTGATGAACCTATAAAACGTACAGAACGGGAGGAAGAAAGATGGGAATTATCAGAGCAACAGCAGAAGCAGTAGGGAAATCGCTGGCGGATCAGTGGCTGGAAGTCATTGAAGCAGAGGATATGGGCGATCAGACTGTTTTTGTAAAGGGCACAAAAGTCAGAACCGGGCAGAATAAAAAAGGACTTTCAGATGTCATATCGAACGGATCGATAGTACATGTATATCCAAATCAGTTCATGATGCTGGTAGATGGCGGTAAAGTAGTGGACTATACAGCAGAAGAGGGATATTACAAAGTAGATGACTCTTCGATGCCCTCCCTGTTTAACGGAACGTTCGGCGATGCGCTAAAAGAGACTTTCAGTAGAATCAAATTTGGCGGTGAGACTTCTCAAAAGCAGGAAGTATTCTTTATCAATCTGCAAGAAATCAAGGGAATCCGTTTTGGTACACAGAATGCAGTTAATTATTTTGATAATTTCTATAATTCGGAATTATTTTTGCGTGCGCATGGTACCTACTCGATTAAGATTACAGATCCGTTAAAATTTTACGCAGAAGTCATTCCGAAAAATGAAACACATGTGGATATCGATATCATTAATGAGCAGTATTTGTCGGAGTTCTTAGCGGCACTTCAGGCGGCAATCAATCAGATGTCTGCAGATGGAACGCGCATTTCCTTCGTTAGCTCTAAGAGCGTGGAATTGGGCAAATACATGGCGAATGTGTTGGACAGCGATTGGAAACAGGCACGCGGCATGGAGGTTCAGGCGGTGGGCATCGCCAGTCTGACCTATGATGAAGAATCACAGAAATTGATCAATATGAGGAACCAGGGTGCGATGTTAAGTGACCCGACCGTCCGTGAAGGTTATGTACAAGGCGCGATGGCCAGAGGCATGGAGGCGGCCGGTTCGAATGCAGCCGGTTCGGTGGCGGGATTCATGGGCATGGGCATGGGGATGAATGCAGGCGGTGGATTTGTGGGCGCTGCTTCCGGTGCCAATATGCAGCAGATGCAGATGAATCAGGCACAGGCGAATCAGGCAAATCAAGCACAGGGAAATCCGGTACAGGCAAATCCGGTGAATCCGGCACAGGCAAATCCGGCAGCAGGTGCTGCTGCGAATTCATGGACTTGCGCATGTGGAGCGGTTAATACCGGAAAGTTCTGTTCAGAATGCGGAGTCGCCAGACCATCGGCTGACTGGACTTGCGGATGCGGAGCTGTCAATACAGGGAAATTCTGCTCCGAATGTGGAAAACCGAGACCATAAACCCATTATCTGTGGATAACAAAAGCGAAAACAGGTGAAAAAGATGGATAGTATCACATACAAATGTCCCAACTGCGGGGGAGGACTGGTATTTGAACCGGAAACTCAGAAGTTCAAATGCGGTTACTGCCTGTCCGTATTTACAGAAAAAGAACTAAAGAAGATGACACCGGATTCACAGTCGGCGTCGGAGGCACAGACAACTCCGGAAACACAGACGGCGTCGGAAACACAGACGGCGTCGGAAGCACAGACAACTTCGGAGGCGAGTCAGACGGAGACGCCCATGATGGTCTACACCTGCCCCAGTTGTGGGGCAGAATTGGTGACCGATGATACAACCGCATCTACGTTCTGTTACTACTGCCATAACCCGGTGGTACTTTCCGGTAAGCTGGAAGGAGCGTACCGTCCTGATTGTGTCATTCCATTTGAGATGGATAAAAAGAAGGCAGAAGAGATATTTAAGAGCTGGATCAGCAAGAAAAAATATGTTCCCAAAGATTTCTATTCACCAAAGCAGATGGAACGGTTAGAGGGAATTTATTATCCTTATTGGCTCTATGACTGCAAGGTAGATGGCACGATTGCGGCGGATGCCACCAAACGAAATATTACCCAGACCGGAGCCATCGAGTATACGGAAACCAGTCGGTTCAAGATAGAACGCCAAGGTACGATGGATGTGAAGAATGTCACCAGAAACGCATTAAAGAAGGCAGACCATCAGTTGGCTGAGGGCGTGCTGCCTTTTGACATGGAGAAGATTCACTCTTTTGAGGCCGGTTATCTGTCCGGGTTCAAAGCGGAGCGCAGAGATCGGGAAAAAGAAGAATTTGACGGGGAAGTGCAGGCGGAGGTCAAAGAATTTGCCGTAACTGAACTACAGAATGGCATCGCTGCCGGCTATGATCACGTCACGGTACAGGAGCATGAGGAGAAGATCCTTTCTTCCGAGTGGAAGTATGGCATGTTTCCGGTATGGGTACTGACTTATAAAGACAAAGGGCATGGCGATAAATTGTATTATTTTGCGATGAATGGACAGAGTGGAAAAATCTGCGGTGTTCTGCCGGTGGACTACAAACGGCTGGCGGTTCTATTTTCTGCTGTTTTCTTTCCACTGTTTATTTTATGTCTGATTGGGGGGTATTTTATATGAAAATAAAAGAGACCTTGCTAAAAAAGACGTGGTTGTGCATGATTATGATATGTGCTTTTTGTATCTTGCCCATGGTTGGCATCTCATCGGCATTTGCATCGGAAAATCGTGTATTTGATGAAGCCGGTCTGCTGACAGAGCAGGAAATCGAAGAACTGGAAACAAATTTGAGCTCTGCAAAAGAGAAGATTCACATGGATTTAGCGGTACTTACCATAAATGATGCCATGGGAAAGACGACAGAAGAATATGCAGACGACTATTATGATGAGCATGAACTGGGAACCGGGAACGATCGAAGTGGTGCATTGTGCCTGATTGATATGGATAATCGCCAGATTTATATATCTACAGCAGGACAGATGATTCGATATCTGACCGATGACCGGATCAGCAGCATTATGGACGATGCAATCGGATATATGGGAGATGGTTCCTATGCAGAGGCAATCGACACGATGCTGTCGGATATCGGTCAATACGTAGATCAGGGAATCGTCTCCGATCAGTATAATTATGACCGGGATACGGGCAAAGTAGATGCGTATCACAAACGTTCGTTAGCTTGGTATGAGATTCTTATTGCGATGATTGTATCGGGAGCGGTGGCAATTATGCCGTGTCTTTCTACAATCAAGAAGTATAAGATGCAGGATGAGAGAAAACAGGCGCTTAATTATCATCTGGCTTACCGCGGTGCCAGTGCATTTGCGTTTAGCCTGGCAAATGATATGTTTATTAATAAGATGGTATCCCAACGTCGAATCGGACAGAATATGAATGGAAGAGGTCCTGGTGGTATGGGTGGTTCTTCTGTGGGACGAAGTACAACGCATCAAAGTAGTGGTGGCAGAACTCACGGTGGCGGCGGAAGAGGTTTTTAAAGAATTAAAATTTGGAAAGAGGAATGAAGCGTATGGCAATACTAATGACGGGACTGTGCGAAAAAGGTGTCGATCTTATCTGGAAACAATGTGATGAGGAACAGTTTGCTCAGGGACTTGAGTATTTAGAGGAGGCAGTGAGAGCCGGAGATCCGGAGGCTCTGTTTTTTATCGGATACTGTTATAGTTGGGCAGACGGCGGTGTCGGATTTAATGATAAGAAAGCCTATGAGTGCTATAAAGAAGGAATCAGAGCCGGCAGTTACCGCTGCGCCATTGGTGCGGTTCGCGCAGGTCAATATGATGAGGAACTCCAAGCGATATCACAGTATACGCTGGAGGAGAGCTATAAAAAGGTGAGAGAGGCCGCTGAAAAGGGAGATGCTTTTGCTGCCTATCAGATTGGTTCTGCCTTTGAATGGGAGAATCTGTTTGAATTTCTTCCGGAAGAAGAGAGACAGCAAAACAACTGCTTGAAATGGTATGAGAAGGCGGCTGAGGGCGGTATTGTGCCCGCGATGGTGAAGTCCGGAAAATGCTATCTGAATGGAGAACGGACAGAGAAAGATAGAGAAAGAGGTATATATTATGCCGATCAGGCAGCTTCTAGGGGCGACGCCTGGGGTCTGTGCCGCATGGGTCTTTATTATCAAGAACATGATAATCCGGAAGCTGCTTTTGAATATTTTCAGGCGGCGTCCTGCCAAGGTGATAAAACGGCAGCATCCTGCCTGGGACAGATGTACCTGACCGGAACAGGAACCGAGCGGGACATTAAGAAAGCCGTAGAAGCACTGGAGACAGCGGTATCCAGAGGAGATACCAAATGTTTGGCGACACTGGGCGATATATTCTATCGGGATGAAGTGGTTGAACGCGACGACGAGAGAGCGTTCTACTGGTACAACAGTGCTTATGCGATCGGAGAAAGCCGGGTGGCACTTCCATTGGGGCACCTTTACCGCAGTGCCGGAGAAAATCAGGATTATAAAAAATCAGAGAAATTCTTAAGAGAAGCAGAGCAGACGGAGACCGATGGTTCGGCCAGTTTGATCCTTGGTAATATGTATCGTGACGGTACTCTGGGAACTCCCGATGTGGAGCAGGCAATTAAGTTTTATACAGCAGGATGTGAGAAGAATAATCCTGAATGCATGGAACTATTAGGCAATATGTATTTTCACGGGGAAGGCGTCGAAATCGATTATCAGAAGTCCTTTGACTGGCTTAACAAGGCATTGCAGGCAGGGACGCTACAGTCGTATTCGACCTTGGCTTTTCTTTACATGAGAGGTCAGGGCTGCGAGGCGGATGAAGAAAAAGCGATTGAATTGTTTGAGAAGGCTACCGAGATGGAATGTGATGGCGACACCAGCTATGAATTGGGCTATTTATATGAGCGGCGCAATTCCTCTCCGGATGATCTGGATCGGGCGGCCGAGTGCTACCAGGATGCAATCGAGATGGGAAATGAAAGTGCGGGACGAAGATTTGCTCATTTTAAGAAAAACCTATTTGGAAAGTGGAAAGTGAATTACTAAAGGCCGGTGCGAAAAACTTGGTACGAAAAGCAAATCGGTGGATATCAATTATTGCAGGAGCAGCAAAATTCACTATGATGTCCGGCTCCAAGCTCCTCAAAAGGCACTTCTAAAAGAAATAGAGACGAAATATGTGGTACCGGGGAAAACGCGCATAAATCCTGAAAGGATTTTCCGCTTGTCCCCCTATAGAATTTGCTTTTGAGAAGCAAATTCTACCCGCATATTTCGTCTCTATTTCTTTAAAAAGTGCTCTATTTCGTCGCTATGTCGCCAGACATCATAGTGAGTTTTGCTGCTCCCAGAGCTTGAACAACCCGATTTTCTTTTCTACCTACCATGTTGTTCTGATAGTAATGGAAACTATAACTTGTGAAATTCACCATATAAAATAGAGTATATATTAGTGTGCCGTTTATTTCTTACCGGGACCGCTAGTCAGACCGGCTTGTAAGTCTCCTTTTCCGGAAGGTGTTCCGTTAAAGGAGGGGTTATTGTTGGAGCTGCCGCTACCGGAAGAACCGGTAGTAGGAGCTTGATTGGAGTTGCTGATGGAGGAACCGCCGGTAGGCCCGTTGCCGCTGTTGGAACTGCCGCTGGGGGCGTTGCTGCTGCCCATGGAACCATTCGGCGAGCTGCTCATGGAGTTGCTGCTGTTATTGGAACTGACGCCGGGAGCGTTGCTGCTGCCCATGGAACCGTTTGTTGAGTTGCCGGTGGAACCGCCGGGGGCACTGCTGCCGGTTGAGCCGTTTGGTGTACCGGTGTTGGAACCACCCGGGGAAGCTGCTGAATTATTGTTATTATTTCCGGTACCAAGTGAGGCACCGGTCTGTGGGGTAACACTGGCAACACCACTCATGCTGCTTGCTTCGTTGAGACACACGCCATCTTTATCAAATGTATAGCTGACATTATTAATAGAGAGTGAGCCATTCAGTGCAGTTTTGCCTGTGGATGGATCGAGGTAGTAGTATTTGCCTGCGATGGTAATCCAACCGGTCATCATGTGACCATATTGGTCAAAATAGTACCAGGCGTTATCGATATTTCTCCAGCCCTTGGTCATACGGCCGGAATTTGTGCTCATGTAATATTTAGCACCTGTGTTGTCACTGAGCCATCCGGTGAGCATCTTACCCTCGTGTAAATAGTAATATTCACCTTTGATCTGCTGCCATCCGGTGAGCATCTTGCCATTAGCATCCATGTAGTACCAGACACCGTCGATTTGCTGCCAGTCGGTACGCATCTTGCCGTCATTTCCAAAATAATACCAGATGTTGTCAATCTTATGCCATCCGGAATACATCTTGCCATCATTGCCCAGAAGGTATTTGCCACCATCGATATCAGCCCAGCCGCGGACTAATTCACCGGACGGTTTGAAATAATACCAGGCATTGTCCATCTGATACCATCCGGCGGCCATAGAACCGTCGCTCTTTAGGTAATAGTAAGTATTGTCATCGATTTTCAGCCAGTTTACTGCCATGGTGCCATCCGTATTCAGATAGAACCATTTGTCATTTACTTTCGTCCAACCGGTTGCCATCACACCGTCGGGGTTAAAATAATACCATTTGGAATTAGAAGGCATCTGCAACCATCCGGTCGTCATCTTTCCGGTGTTTTCACTTAAATAATAGTATTTGTTATCAGCGTGGAGCCAGCCTTTATACTGTGTTCCATCGCTGTTCATATAGTACCAGCCATTTCCATCATTAATCCAGCCTTTTTGCAGCGTATGATTCGAATAGTAGTACCACTTTCCGCCAATTTGTCTCCATAGTTTCGCCGGAATTAATGCAGAAAAATCCTTGTAGGCAAAGTTAATGTCTACATTTCCATTAATTCCTGCAATGGCACCTTTATTCGTAGCCTGCCACATCGAAGCTTTATCATAAGTGTGCTTCATCTCATATCTGGCGACCCACACATCATACTTCACCTTTGACATATCAATCTTAGTCGTCAGCCAGTGATCATTTGCATAAAGCATGGGATAATAGCCGGCCGCCTTGACCTTGCCACAAAATGTATTGATAATATCGCTGAGTTGTGTAGGCGACAGCGTACTCATGACCGAAGCTTCTACATCAAAAACGACAGGATATGAAATCGGATAATCCTTGATTAAATTAAGGACAAAATCGGCTTCCTGAGAGGCCATCTCCGTGGTAGTAGCATAAGAATAAATATAAGCGCCTACCTTTAGACCGACATTAGAAGCACCTTGAGCATTTGCTGAAAAGTAGGGATCCACTCCATTATCATAACGAGTTCCCAGCATAACGAACTGGACATCGTCACTGGCTACTGCTGACCAGTTAATGCTCTCTTTCCAGTGTGAGACATCGATTCCTCTGGCGACAACTCCCGATATGGCAATCCCGTCGCTCCCGGTATATACTCCATTTTGTTTCGTCCATGAGATGGCGGCCAGACTGCTTGTAGCCGGAGCCAGAGACATCACTCCGATTAAACACGCTAGACTGAATGCCTGAAATTGCTTTTTATGTATCATAAAACCCCTCCCCATATGTCGATATTCAATCATTGTATTATTCTAAGTATAGCAAATAGAGGGTATAATATCAATATAATGTCCTATATTGTAAGATATTGTAAACGATTGTAAGCTTTGGATGGAAAAAACTATTTTATTTCTGCACATAACGCGGGATAACGCAGGACTTCAAGCGTGACATTGCAAAGTTATATGCCCCATGGTACAATGGAGAAAATTATTTGCATATAGATGGAACAAGGGGGACAAATAGATGGATAAGATAGCGGTATTAATTCCATGTTACAATGAGAGCCAGACCATAGCCCAAGTGGTAAAGGACTATAAAGAAGCACTGCCTGAGGCGGTCATCTATGTATATGATAATAATTCATCGGATCATACGGATATTGCGGCAAAAGAGGCAGGAGCCGTGGTGCGCTATGAATATCGCCAGGGCAAGGGAAATGTCATTCGAAGCATGTTCCGCGATATCGACGCAGAATGCTATCTGATGACGGACGGAGACGATACCTATCCGGCAGAGAATGCCAAAACGATGGTGGAACATATTTTGTCTCACCGCGCCGATATGGTAATTGGGGATCGCCTGTCTTCTACTTATTTTACGGAGAATAAAAGACCGTTCCACAACACGGGAAACCGTCTGGTGAGAGGACTGATTAATACCATATTCAGCAGTGATATTACAGATATTATGACAGGGTACCGCGCCTTTACTTATGAATTTGTGAAGAGTTTTCCTATCCTTTCAAAAGGATTTGAGATTGAAACAGAGATGAGTATTCACGCGTTGGATAAGAACTTTAAACTTCTGGAGGTCCCGGTTACTTATCGGGACCGTCCGGAAGGAAGTGTATCAAAACTCAACACCTATAAAGATGGATGGCGGGTGCTCAAAACCATCATAAGACTCTTTCGGGACTATAAGCCATTTGCCTTTTTTGGCTGGTTTGGACTTGCCTGTTTCTTAGCGGCAACCTTCTTTTTTATACCGATTTTTAGAGATTATCTGGTGATTGGACTGGTTCCTAAATTCCCAACACTGATTGCCTGCTCGGCCATGTATGTGGTTTCCTTCCTGCTGTGGATGTGCGGTGTGCTTTTAGAAGTCATCGGAAAGAAGCACAGACAGTTATTTGAACTTTATTTAAATATACTAAGTATTGGAAAAAAAGACAGATAGTTAAATCAGACCATCTTCTATTATTTTTTTATAATATTGTTTTGCATAGCGGTACATAACGATCGTATATTCCCCGAATTCCTCTCCTTCGATACTTTTAAATATCGCCCACAGGCACCAGAGAAAGCCGCCGAGAGCTGAGTAGGCATAGGTGACCAGACGTTCTTCGTCTGATGGCGCGCATCCCAGGTAAATGGTCAGAAGCCGATCCAGCTCTGCTTCATCATAATAAGAATAAATGCCGCACATGGCGATATCAATCAGTGGATCTTGCATACCGGCATATTCCCAATCGATGAGTTTGATTGAGCCATCCGGCAGAAACAAGAAATTATCTGCCACAGAATCGATATGGGACAGACATTGTGGGCGCTTTAACGTATCTAACCGATCCAGTAACACATCCATCCATGCCCGCACCTGACTATAATCGTCAAATAAGATGAACTGGTGATTTTTGCACAACGTTTCATAAAAATGAATGCGTTCCCGCATGTCAAACGAATGGTCAGCGATAAGATTGGCATGGTGAAGTTTTTTCAGCAGTTCCATGCATGCCTCTACATCGGCCCAGTCCCTGGCATTGGAATTGCGTGCACCTTCATAATATTTTGCGATTTTATATCCCGTATCACCGTCAAAGTAGACGATTTGTTCGGTGATTCCCAGTGGTTCCACCAAATGGTAAACATCTTGTTCTTGTCTTCGGTCAATTAGGCGGTCGGTTCCCGGTCCGGGAATACGGCAAATATAATGGGCACCATTTACCTCAAATAAAAAAGATTGATTTGTCATTCCTGCTTTCAGGCAGCGGATATTGCGAATATCCGATTCTTTTATGTGGAATACCTGTGATACCAGACGCATCGCTTCATTATCTGAGCGGTTCTGATATTTAGGGTCAAATTCCCGCAGTTCTTCCAAATTCTCAAATTCATATACCTGACCTTCGGGACGGCAATTGAGATAAAGTTCCAGACTGCCGATCTGATCTTTTATTACATGTTCCCAGTAAAACTGCTCTGTTCCCGGTCGGTTATAGTATTCCTCAATCAGTGGAATAAAGGATTGGGAGCATGACTTTGACAGAAAAGCCGGACCGTACATCGCCCACGCATCTCGTCCACCGATCGAAACCGAAGTAATTCGTCCCTTCTTATTAGCTGAAAGACACCATTCAGAAGTTTCACCCTCCATATAAACCGCCGAATACCAAGAACCGCACTCGTACTTGTGGTACATATTCTCCCGCAGCCAGTTGTCTGAAACCAGAAGATAAGTATTTTTTCCACGAAACAGTTCTCTGGCATGGTAAATGGTCGCCAAAGTATTCTTTGTAGAGTACTCAGCATTATATAGAAGCTTTACGTTATACTTGTCGATGAGATATTCAAACTTTTCTTTTAAATACCCTACCACAATTGTGATATCGGTAATGCCGGCTTCATGGAGCTGTCTAATCTGTCGTTCGATCATCCGCTCACCGAATACCTCTAACAGTCCTTTTGGAGTTTCAAAAGTAAGCGGCACAAAACGTGAACCGAATCCGGCGGCAGTGATTACGGCACAATCCACGCGGTATGGTTCCAAGTATTCCAGTCCTTGGGCGGTTATGTGGTACTTTCCCGGCTCTGAATAGTTCTCAATCAATCCACGCTCGGCACACTCATTCACCAGTCGATTCACAGTTCCTAAGGAAATGTCCATCTCTAGCGCCAATTCCCTCTGTGTGATACTTGAATTCTCATCTATATTTCTGCATATCAAACCATAGCGATCCATACGTGCCTCCTCAAATGTTCAAAAATAGATATTAAAAACAATATATGAACATTATAACACGAATTAAAAAAAAGTAAATCTAAAATCATGATTGACGTTAAAATAGTACGGTGTACGCACCTTTTTGTTGACTTTCATAAAAAATCATAATAGAATGAAATGGATATTGTGGATAGGTGTCTTATTTTATAGACAATTGGAGGAATACCTTTGGAAAATATAAGTGAACAAATTAAAAAACGGCGTACGTTTGCCATTATTTCTCACCCTGATGCGGGTAAGACGACTCTGACCGAGAAGTTTTTGCTGTACGGAGGAGCGATTAATCTGGCCGGCACCGTTAAGGGAAGAAAAGCATCAAAACACGCTGTTTCTGACTGGATGGAGATTGAAAAAGAAAGAGGTATTTCAGTTACTTCTTCGGTTTTGCAGTTTAATTATGAGGGATACTGCATTAATATTTTGGATACACCGGGGCATCAGGATTTCTCGGAAGATACGTATCGAACCTTGATGGCGGCTGATTCCGCGGTTATGGTCATCGATGCATCCAAGGGCGTAGAGGCGCAGACCATCAAGTTATTTAAAGTCTGTCTGTTGCGCAACATCCCGATTTTTACCTTTATTAATAAGATGGATCGGGAGGCCAGAGATCCTTTTGAACTGTTGGACGAGATTGAGAATGTATTGGGAATCAGGACATGCCCTGTCAATTGGCCGATTGGCTGCGGAAAGAATTTTAAAGGCGTATATGACAGAAATACAAAGAAAATCACGACTTTTACGGCTGCCTTAGGAGGGCAGAAAGAAGTGGCATCCAAAGAATATGATTTGGAGAGCAGCGATTTGGAATCTATATTGGGCTTTTCTTATCGAGATCAGTTACTCGAAGACCTGGAACTTTTAGATGGAGCCAGTGAAGAATTCGATATGTCAGAGGTGAGTCAGGGCAATTTGTCACCGGTATTCTTCGGTTCGGCATTGACGAATTTCGGCGTGGAGACATTTTTGGAACACTTTTTGAAGATGACGACACCGCCGCTTTCTCGAAAGACCACGACGGGAATCGTAGATCCCTTTGATCCGAATTTTACCGCATTTGTATTCAAGATTCAGGCGAATATGAACAAGGCACATCGGGACCGTATTGCATTTATGAGAATCTGTTCCGGTAAGTTCGAAGCGGGGATGGAAGTGATGCACATTCAGGGTGGCAGAAAACTTCGTCTGTCTCAGCCACAGCAGATGATGGCTCAAGATCGAAAGATTGTGGAAGAGGCTTATGCCGGTGATATTATCGGAGTGTTCGATCCGGGCATCTTCTCGATCGGTGATACCTTGTGTTCCTCAGGAGATAATATTGAGTTTGAGGGAATTCCCACATTTGCACCGGAGCATTTTGCAAGAGTTCGTCAGATGGACACCATGAAGAGAAAACAGTTCATCAAGGGAATTGACCAGATCGCTCAAGAAGGTGCGATTCAGATTTTCCAGGAATTTAATACTGGGATGGAAGAAATCATCGTAGGAGTGGTAGGAGAACTGCAGTTTGAAGTACTGACCTATCGTCTGGCGAATGAATACAACGTAGAAGTAAAGTTAGAGCAGCTTCCATATGAATATATCCGCTGGATCGAGAACAAGGACAGCGTGGATGCAGCGAAGATTCAAGGCACATCGGATATGAAGCGAATCAAGGATCTGAAAGGCAACCCACTGCTGATTTTTATGCATCAGTGGAGTATCGGCATGGTTCTCGATCGAAATCCGGGACTTAAATTAAGTGAGTTTGGCCGTAATAATTAATGGTCTAAAACAGAATAAGATACAACGATGACTGTCATGTAAGAATGATCAATGTATACAAGAAAGGGGTTACCATGTATAAGAAAGAGATAGAAGCGTATATTGATTCCCACAGACAGCAGATGCTGGACGATATTGGTCTGCTCTGTAGAATTAATAGTGAGAAATCCTCCTACCAAGCAGGAAAACCTTATGGGGAGGGCCCCAGCCGTGCTTTGGCGCTGGCACTGTCCCGTGCAGAACGGTATGGCTTTGGTATTCGTAATTATGATAATTATGTGGGTACTGCTGATTTGAACGACAAAGAACCTCAACTGGATATTCTGGCACATTTGGACGTTGTTCCGGCAGGAGAGGGATGGACGGTTACCGGCCCATTCGAACCATTGGAAAAAGATGGTAAGATTTATGGCCGTGGCACAGCCGATGATAAAGGACCGGCAGTTGCAGTTCTCTATGCGATGCGTGCAGTAAAAGAACTGGGCATTCCCCTGTCTAAGAATGTCCGCTTGATCATGGGTACAGATGAAGAATGCGGAAGCTCCGACATTGCTCATTATTACGATACAGAGCCGGAAGCACCTATGACATTTTCACCGGATGGTGAATTTCCTGTAGTTAATATTGAAAAAGGCGCACTTCCCGGACATTTTACTGCATCATTTGCACCTTCACAGGAACTACCACGAGTGATATCCATCCATGCAGGAACTAAGATCAATGTAGTTCCCGGTAAGGCTTATGCCGTATTTGAAGGTCTGGATGACAACTTGATTCGCGAAGTTGGCATGACCGTGACGGAAGAGACCGGAGTATCATTTGAAATTAAAGGAATGAACAACACGTTGGAAATCACCGCCATTGGTCAAGGAGCGCATGCGTCAACACCGCAGGAAGGCAAGAACGCCATTACGGCTCTCCTACTTCTTATTAAAAAACTGCCATTTGCCGCATGTGAGCAAATCGCCGCACTTCATAACCTGGAAGCTTTGTTCCCATGGAATGACACATCGGGCAGAGCACTGGGCATAGCGATGGCAGATGAACTGTCCGGTGATTTGACTCTGGCATTTGACCTTCTGGAAGTTACAGAGGATTCTCTTGATGGAAGCTTCGACAGCCGTTGTCCGATCTGTTCCAATGAAGAAAATGTGCTGATTCCTACGAAGAAGAAGATGGCTGAAGCGGGATTTACCCTGGAGAACAAGTCCATGAGACCATCTCATCACGTATCGGGTGATTCCGACTTTGTAAAAACTCTTTTAAAGGCATATGAGACCTACACGGGGAAAAAGGGAAGCTGTTTATCCATGGGTGGCGGTACCTATGTTCACGACTTAAAGAACGGTGTGGCATTTGGTGCTTCGATGCCGGGAACCGATAATAAGATGCATGGTGCAGATGAATTTGCTGTAATTGATGAGCTTCTCACCAGTGCCAAGATATTCGCTCAGGTCATTGCAGACTTGTGTAAATAATGAAAATATTTAGAAAAAATTAATAAAAAGCTCAATTGATTCGCAAAGAAATCTGTGATAGACTGTAACCTTAGCACAGAAAGCAAATTAATTGAGCTTTTTATCATATGTTTAAAAAAAGGAGAGGATACTATGAAGAGAAAAACATTAGTCGTATTGTCTGCCGCAGCACTGGCAGCTACTGTTCTGGCAGGGTGCGGTAATAAAAAGGCGTCGGAAACGACAGCGCCGACTACCGCGGTTACGGAGGCAGTTACCGAGGCACCAAAGCCGGTAGAAGAGAAGATGGATTTAGTAGTAGCAGGCGGAGATGGAGCCGGTCTACTGGCTGCGGTCCAGGCAGTAAAAGAGGGCGCAGACCCATCCAAGATAGTTATTTTGGAGAAATCAGGAGAAGTGGGAAGCGATATTGCTTCTATGGAAGATTTCGTGAATGCAGTTAATACCGATGAACAGTATGACCAGGAAATCGATGATTCGTTTGAGACATTTCTAGCTGATATTAAGAAGGCGGGAAATGAAAAGAATAATCAGGATCTAGCGGAATTTGTGGCAGAAAGCGGAGAACTGGCTTTGACATGGCTTCGCGATGCGGGCATTGAGATGGAGGGTGTCGTGAAGAAAGAAGGTTCGTCCATGGCCAGAAGCTTTACAGCAGCAGGCGATGCAAAACTGACCGAATTACTTTCCGATCATCTTTTAAAAGAAGCAGAGAAACTGAAGATTCAGATTCGCAAGAATACAGAGATTAAAGAAGTGATGTTCAGCCAGGAAGACGGCAGAGTGACCGGCGTGAAAGTAGCCGGTAAAGATGGGGATGAGACCATTCACTGTATTGCACTGTTGACAACTGATACAGAACTTTTGCCGTTATTAAAGACAGCACCGGTCACCTTTACTACGAATGCAGAAGGAAAAGAGACCGGAGTCCTAGTCAACAACTGTGCGGAAGTCGTGGGTACAAGCGGAGAATCCGTGCCCGGACTTTATGCAGCCGGATCGATGATCAATGCAGCCGTATATGGTGAGAAAGCACTTCCCGGCAATCAAATGACCGGTATGATTCTCTTCGGTATGACCGCAGGAACGGAGACGGAGATTTACATATCCGATAACCAATAAAATAAATCAGGGCAGTATCGGTGGTTCACGCGAACCGGGATACTGCCCGTTTTATTAATTAGAGACCATCTGCAATCTCGTAGAGCAGCCGTTCGGAATCATCCCATCCCAGACAGGGATCGGTAATGGACTTGCCATAGCAGTGCTCGCCGATCTTCTGACTTCCGGCTTCCAGATAACTCTCAATCATGACACCTTTGACAAAACCGCTGATCTCAGGAGAATGGCGGCGGCTGTGAAGTACTTCTTTGACGATACGAATCTGCTCCATATACTGTTTGTTGGAGTTGGAGTGATTCGCATCTACGATACAGGCCGGATTCTCCAGTTCTCGCTCCATATAAAGCTCGTAGAGCAGTTTCAGATCCTCGTAATGGTAGTTTGGAAGGCACTGGTCGTGTTTGTTGACGGCACCGCGTAAAATCGTGTGAGTAAGAGGATTCCCTTCGGTCCTTACTTCATGGTTTCGATAGATAAATTCGTGACCGTGCTGACCGGCATAAACGGCGTTCAGCATCACAGACAGTGCACCGCTGGTGGGGTTCTTCATGCCAACCGGCACATCGATACCGCTAGATACCAGACGGTGCTGCTGATTCTCCACGGAACGGGCACCTACGGCTATGTAGGACATAACATCGGAGAGGTAGGTAAGGTTCTCCGGATAGAGCATCTCATCTGCGGTGGAAAATCCGGTCTCTTCGATGACGCGCATATGCAGTTTACGAATCGCAATCAGGCCTTCAAATAAATCCGGTTTTTTATCGGGGTTGGGTTGATGAAGCAATCCCTTATAACCATCGCCGGTGGTGCGGGGTTTATTCGTATAAATCCGGGGTACCAGCACTAATTTATCTTTAACCTTTTCCTGAACTTTGGCTAATCGGTTTACATAATCACATACTGAGTCCTCTCGATCGGCGGAACAGGGGCCGATGATAACCAGAAACTTATCGCTCTTTCCCGTAAAGACATCGCGGATTTCCATATCCTTCGTTGCTTTTAATGCCGCCAGTTTTGGTGCTAACGGAAACCTTGCCCGGATCTCATCCGGTGTAGGTAGTTCACTGACATATTCAAATCCCATGTTTCTTCCTCCTCAAATCGTAAGTTATTCGTAATTAAAACTCAATTGCAATTTACAAGTGCGTCCATTATAATATAGAAATCCCGATTCGGCAATAGAAGGGAAACAATCAAATGAAAAGAATAAGAAAATAAGGGAGAATTTAACGATGAGAAAGAAGATATATGCATTGACCGCTGTGGTACTGATGACAGGAATCATGGCGACGGCCTGTGCACCTAAGACAGATGCCGGAGCAGCGACCACCGCGGCGGAGACTACAG
>JAVWRQ010000023.1:0-8389 GCA_036634775.1 Clostridium sp. | reverse complement strand
GCGGAGACTACAGCAGTAGAGACGACCGTGCCGGCAGAGACCGGTGATATAGCAGGTGAGACCGATGCGGCATGTACCGTTCCAACCGATGAAGCCTTAGACCGCATTCATGATGCAGTACAGACAGCATATGGTGAGAACTATATTCCGAATATGCCTTATGACACAACGGCACTGGAAGAAGTCTTTGGCGTAGATGCAGGCTGGTACGATGCGGTGATTGCAGAAGGACCGATGATTTCCGTTCAGGTAGAGACTTTTGTAGGCATCAAAGCAAAACCGGACAAGGTAAAAGATGTGGCAGCCGCTCTGGAAGCATACAGAAAAGACCAGATTGAGAACGCGATGCAGTATCCGATGAACATGGTGAAGTTAGAAGCTTCACAGGTAGTTACCCAGGGCAATTATGTGTTCTTTGTTATGTTAGGATCTGCGGATGAAGCAGAAGAAGCCAAAGGCGAAGAAGCAGCACTTGCATCGGCGAAGAAGAACAATCAGATCGCAATTGATGCGATTGATGAATTTTTTAAAAAATAATAAGTAAGGAGTTATGACAGATGGTATTTTCTAGCCTGTTATTTCTATTCCGTTTTCTGCCGGTGATGCTCCTTCTGTACTTTGTGGCACCTACAAGACTCCGTAATGGCATTTTGTTCATTGGGAGTCTTGTTTTTTACGGGTGGGGAGAGCCGGTATACATCGTACTTCTTCTGTTTTCCACTGTCGTGGATTTTATCCATGGAAAGATGGTGGATCACTATAAAAATAAGGGAAATATAGCTGCGGCCAAGATGGCGGTAGCTTCTTCGGTCGTGATTAATCTGGCACTGCTGTGCTTCTTCAAGTATGCTGATTTCCTGATTGGTTCCGTGAATGCAGTGACAGGCAGCGAGATTGCACTTTTTCATCTGACTCTGCCTATCGGAATTTCATTCTATACATTTCAGACCATGTCCTACACCATCGATGTATATCGGGGCGATGCTAAGGTGCAGAAGAGCATGGTGGCATTTGGTGCCTATGTGTCTATGTTTCCCCAACTGATCGCGGGACCGATCGTTCGATACAGTACTATCGAGAAAGAATTGAATAGTCGAAAAGAAACCGTGGCAGAATTTTATTTGGGTATCCGCTATTTCGTAATTGGGTGGGGTAAGAAGCTCTTGATTGCCAATCGAATAGGAGCCGTGTGGAGCGAGATTATGGGCATTGCCGCCGGTGACCGCAGTGTGCTCATGGCATGGCTGGGGATTTTTGCTTTTGGCATGCAGCTCTATTTTGATTTTTCGGGCTATTCCGATATGGCATCCGGCCTGGGGCGTATGTTCGGTTTTCACTTTCCGGCTAATTTTCGCTATCCTTATGAGTCGAAAAGTATTACGGAATTTTGGAGAAGATGGCATATTACACTGGGAACATGGTTTAGGGAATATGTATATATCCCTCTGGGAGGCAGTCGGAAGGGAAAACTTTGTCAGGTGAGGAACATACTGATCGTATGGCTGCTCACCGGAATTTGGCATGGTGCCGGGTGGAATTTCCTGTTATGGGGTCTCTATTTTGGCGTGATCCTGTTTGTTGAGAAAATATTTCTTCAGAAATATCTGATTAAATTACCAACGGCTCTGCAATCCGTCTATGCCCTGCTTCTGGTGTTCCTTGGTTGGGTGCTTTTTGCCTTTGATGACATGGGACAGGGGATGTTATATCTGCGTCAGATGTTTGGCATGGCAGGTGATGGAACGATTGCATTCTTAAATGAAAGAACTCTTTATCTGTTCCGTACCAATATTGTATTACTGGTGATGGCGGGGGTGGGAGCTACCTCCCTGCCGGCTCGCCTTTGCGGAACCTATATAAAAGATAAGAAGGCAGCAGTATGCGAACCTGCTTTCCTACTGATTATCCTACTTCTGTCCACCGCATTTCTAGTAAATGCCGGATATAATCCATTTCTTTATTTTCGGTTCTGATGGAGGAAAACGATATGAAACATAAGAATGTAACGGTTGGACTATTTTTAGGGGTTCTGTTTTTATTCTTTATTCTTGGAATTGTGATGCCGAAGAAATCGTTTTCACCTTCTGAGAACCGCTATCTGGCGGGTATGCCAAAGTTTACAGTGGAAAAATTGATGGACGGAAGCTTTGGAACCGAATATGAGACATACTTGTCGGATCAGTTTCCCATGAGGGATCAGTTTGTAGCGGTCAAGGCCGAAACCGAGCGTCTCATGCTTGAACAAGATGTGAATGGGGTGTATTTTGGAGCAGATGACTATTATATAGAGAAGTTCGACCCTGAGATGCTATTTACAGAACAGCTTACTAAAAATCTGGATTATCTCACTCAGGCAGCTGATCAATTTGCCAAACAGGTGGGTGAGGACCATGTCAAGATCATGCTGGTACCTTCTGCATCGCAGATTTTGACCAATAAACTGCCTCTGTTTGCGGCACCGGCAGACCAAGGGAATGTAACTCGGATCCTGAAAACAGAGCTGAGCAATCCGGATATGCTTTTGCCTATAGAAGAAGAACTGGGGCAACATAAGGATGAATCGATTTATTACAGAACCGATCATCACTGGACGGTAAAAGGGGCGTACTACGGGTATCGACTCTATGGAGAAAGCATGGGATTTGAACCATGGGAGGAAGAGCGTTTTGTAAAAGAAACCGTTACTTCTGACTTTTTTGGCACGATCGAATCCAAAGTAAAAGTTCCGATGAAATCGGACGATATATCGCTCTATCTTCCAAAAGAACCGCAGACCAATCGGGTCTTCTACGATGGACTGTCGAAGGAATATAACACACTCTATAATCGGGAAGCGCTGAATGGGAAAGATAAGTACTCCGTATTCTTAGACGGAAATCATGGCTGGACGAAGATCGTGAACGATAAAGCACCACTAAAACGCCGTCTTCTCATCGTTAAAGATTCCTATGCCCATTCATTCGCTCCATTTGTGGTAAATCATTTTGAAGAAGTCCACATGATTGATTTGCGGTATTTTAATATGAAGCCATCGGATTTTATTCGGTCACAGGGGATTACCGATGTATTGGTGCTGTACCAGATTCCCGGTTTTTCCAAGGAACAAAACCTCTTTAAGATGCCGCGGTAACATCTGAAATTTATTTCCATAATGTGTCATAAATCCCCTAAAAACAAGACAATAGTCTGTTTTTACTTGACGGAACCGTCATTTCATAATAGAATAGTAGGTATAAGGGGAGATAATTATGCAAAAGAGAAAATTGATTTTATCATTCGCAGCGGCTCTCATACTGGTCACTGGATTACAGGTTTATGCAGCATCGGATAAAGATGGAGTCTGGGACTGGCCCGGGGTGAACGGAGCCGGTTACGAGGGAACGCCCTCCGGACATTATGAGTATGGATGGGATCATATAGATGATAGTGATGGTCCCGATGATGATACCGATGATGATTATACGATGGGGTGGCGCTATAACCCCAATGGCTGGTGGTTCCAATATAGCGACGGTTCCTGGCCGGAGAACGATTGGAGATTCATCGACGGGCGCTGGTACCGATTTGGGGCGAAGGGCTTGGCACTTACCGGATGGTATGCAGACGGTGCCGGTTATAAATATTATCTAAACCCGGTAGATGACGGAACTTATGGAGCGATGCGTATCGGTTGGCAGATGATCGATGGGAAGATGTATTACTTTAATCCCAACTCCAAAACAATTGAAGGACGGCTGCTTGTTAATACAACCACGCCGGACGGATACAGGGTAGGTGCAGATGGCGCACTGATCCCATAATTCCTAATTTGATTTCAAAAAAACTTTTTTTGAAATATATGCAATAAAATGCGTAAGTACTGCATTAACTAAGTGAACGGATGAAAATGATTTCTGTTCAAAGCACAAAAGACAGTTCCATAACAACCCAAACTATCAAGTAACTTCGAAATTCCTTGATGCATTACACTCCGTTACAGGGCTGGCTCCGTGTTATTTGAACAGAATATTTTCAATTACAAGCGAATGGCAATTAGAGTTTGTAATCGAATAAAAAAGACTAGGACTGAATATTTTCGGTACCGGTCTTTTTTACTGCTTTTTTATAGTTGTAATTATCGCAAAAATGACTGTAATTATCGCGATAATGGTTGACTTTTGCGAAAAAACAGGGTATAAATGTGTGGCACAAGGGGGAAGAACATCCATGAGAATAGAGAATGATCTGGGGAAAGACAACGTAAAGAATCTGGTATTCCGCATTGCGATACCATCGATGCTGGCACAGTTCGTGAATGTGTTGTATAGCGTTGTTGACCGTATGTATATAGGTAATATAGAAGGAATTGGTGAGATTGCACTGGCAGGCGTGGGCGTCTGCGGCCCTATCGTGACGATGATCACCGCGTTTGCTTCCATGGTGGGAATCGGCGGTTCACCGCTGATGAGCATCAAGATGGGAGAAGGCAATGAAAAAGCAGCGAAGCAGATTCTGGCTAACTGCTTTTTTATGCTGTCCATTATCTCGGTTGTCATTACCATTGCAGCACTGTGCATCAAGGACAATCTTCTGGTGTGGTTTGGCGCCAGTAAGGCGATTCTACCCTATGCCGATGCTTACATAACCATCTACCTGATGGGAACGTTCTTTGCGCTTCTGGCAATTGGCATGAATCAATTTATCATATGTCAGGGATATGCCAAAGTGGCGATGATATCCGTTATGCTGGGAGCCGTGATCAACATCGTACTGGATCCCATCTTTATCTTTGTATTTCACATGGGCGTACAGGGAGCGGCACTGGCTACGATTCTTTCCCAGTTTGTCTCTTGCTTCTTTGTGCTGCAGTTCTTATTTGGAAAGAAGGTTCCGATTCGCATCACATTTGGCGGGTACGAGTGGCGAATCATGAAAAAGGTCATCCTACTGGGTATGACACCATTTTTGATCATTGCATTTGATAATGTTCTGGTCATTGCCATGAATACGGCTATTCAGCATTTTGGCGGTTCAGAAGGGGATAAACTCCTGACCTGTGCTACGATTGTGCAGAGCTTCATGCTGATGGTGACCATGCCTCTGGGTGGAATATCAGGTGGTACAGAACCAATCCTGGGGTATAATTTTGGAGCCAGAAAGACGAAGCGAGTGCTGGAAGCACAGAAATACATCGCGATATTAAGTCTTTCATTTACCATCATCATGTTCTTGATTTCACAGACGATGCCTCGTTACTTTGTAGAGATATTTACACGCGATGAAGAGTATATCAAACTGAGTGTATGGGCGATTCGTATGTTCACGATGGGAATTATCCCATTGTCGCTACAATACGTGGTAGTAGATGGATTTACCGGAATGGGAATTGCGCATATTGCGATCTTTTTATCCATGTTTCGAAAGATATTATATCTGGCGGGTGTCCTCATCCTTCCGGTTCTGTTCGGGGTTACGGCAATCTTTTATACAGAGATGATCTCTGATTTTGTGGGCACTTTGCTCAGTGTCGTGGTCTATTTGTTCACAATTAAGAAAGTTTTGAAGCGGCGCGAGTGCGGAGAATTATAATAAAAGACAAAAGCCACAAAAAAACGACAAGATATAACGATAAAAGCCGGATTTTACATTAAAATTACCTAAAGTTTACATATTTTTTAAAAAGCATTGAAATTCATAAAAAGCCTATGCTATGATAGAAATATCGGCTTCTTAACAAGAAGCGAGTATGGGAGGATTTATTAGATGGCGATTAATGATGTCAGTAATCTATTTACATTTGCCGGCGGCCTGGGCATGTTCCTTTATGGGATGCGGATCATGGGCGATGGAATGCAAAAAACAGCCGGCAGTAAGATGAGTCATTTTCTTAGCATGGTCACAGATAATCGCTTTCTGGGCGTAGCTCTGGGAGCGTTAATTACAGCAATTCTACATAGCAGTGCAGCTACGACCGTTATGGTGGTTGGTTTTGTCAATGCCGGTATTCTTAATTTGACTCAGGCAGTCGGCGTCATCATGGGTGCAAATATCGGTACGACGATTACTGCATGGCTTGTTTCTTTAAATCAGCTGGGAGATGCGTTTGCAGTATTTCAGCCGGTATTCTTTGCTCCTTTATTCATAGGAATCGGTACGTTTCTTATTATATTCTCCAAAAAACAAAAGATGAATCTGATCGGTGAGATCGTAATTGGTGTTGGCCTTCTATTTATTGGCTTGGATTTTATGGGCAATGCGATCGAACCCTATACCTGTCTGCCGATATTCCCTAAAGTATTCGCGATGATGGGTAATAATCCGCTTCTGGGGATTCTGGCCGGTGCTCTCGTAACGGCACTTTTACAGAGCTCCACAGCATCGGTAGGTATCCTGCAGACACTGGCGATGAACGGGGTGGTGACGACGGGAGCCGCTATTTATATTACTCTTGGACAGAATATCGGAACCTGCCTGACAGCGATGCTCTCCAGTGCCGGTGCAAACCGTACGGCGAAGCGCGCAGCGGCCATTCATCTGATTTTTAACACCTTGGGAGCGGTGGTATTCGGCGTGGGCATGTATCTGCTGTCCCTGCTTCGTCCGGCACTGGCCGGATCGGGCATCAACTCGGTGCAGATTTCCATGTTCCACACGTTCTTTAACGTGACCAATACGATTATACTATTTCCATTTGCCAAACAATTGGTTAAGATATCCGGGATATTAGTAAAAGACGATGGCATGGAGAATGGGGAAAATGGCAACGAGACAACGGTTGCATTAAAGCATTTAGATCAGCGTATTTTTGAGTCACCGGTGCTGGCATTAGAAGTCGTGCAGATGGAAATCGTACATATGGGCGAGATGGCACTCAATAATGTCAAACTGGCCGTAGCTTCGATTTTAAGTAAGGACAAAGAAGAGATATCAGAAGTATATCGAAATGAAAAGACCATCGATGAGATGGATGCAATACTGACCGAGTATTTGATTAAAGTCAACAATCTGTCATTGACTGAACAGCAGAAGCTGACGGTCAACGACCTGTTCTACAGTATCAGTGATATCGAACGGGTGGGAGACCACTGTGAGAATCTGGCCGAACAGGCAGACTATATGGCAGAGCATGAGATGAGTTTCTCTAAGACCGGATTAGGAGACCTACATATGATCGGTGAGAAAGTGATTCAGTCATTTTCCCATGCGATCGAGGCGCGGCGCACCAAGAACATGGACGATGTGCGAAAAGTCGCCAAGTATGAAGATGAGGTGGACTACCTGGAAGAAGAGCTGCGCGATAAACATATCGAGCGTCTTTCCCAGGGGGAATGCAACCACGCTTCGGGAATCGTATTTTTTGATATGATCAGTAATTTAGAACGTATATCCGACCATGCTTATAATCTGGCAGGATATGTAAAAGATGAGATGTAGAAGCGGTTATTCACTTAAATAACCGGCTTCGATGTAATACTTCTTAGCACCGGGATGCAGTGGGATCGGAAGATCCTGACACATAAAACCATTCTGTTCCAAAGAAGATAAAGCCTCATGAGAGGTGATTAACTCAGGTCTGGATTCATCTAATATCTGCGTCAGGCGATAGACCAGTTCCTCACTCATGTTCTCACTGACACAGATCAGGCATTTGACACCAAACGTTTTCACTTCTTCATCCTGCCCGGCATAAGTACCGGCGGGAATTGAAGTTTTGTAATAATATAGGTTTTCCGAGAGAAGTCGTTCCAGTTCTTCGTCTGTGTATTTTAACAGGTGGGAAGGGACGGCTTTTGCCAGCTCCGTCAGTCCGTTGATTGGAATACCCGCAAAACCATGGAGTGCATCCACATTGCCATTCTCAATTTCCCGGCTTCCGGCTCCCAGACCATAGTTCTTTAATACGGTATTGGCGTTATTCAGACCAACGATGGAAAGGGCGGTGCGTGCTGATAATTCGGTGGTGGAATCTTTGGGTCCTACGGAAATCCGCCTGCCGGACAAATCATGAACATAGAACAGTTCGGTAGAGTCCGGAGCCATCCAGTTGGAGAGACTGGAATATACGGCAGCTATCGTCCTCAATCCCTTAGCGGGCTTCTGCGAAAATTCTTCGGTGCCGTTATACGCACAAAAAGCAACGTCTCCACTGACGAGAGCCAGATCAATCTGACCGTCCCGTATCCCCTCAACATTCGTAAGGGAGCCATTGGAGGCGCTTATATTCACTTTAATATGATTATCATAATCACTGATGACTCGGGCGATGGCACTGCCGACCGGATACATCGTTCCGCCACTGTCTGCTGTACCAATGGTCAGGACAGTGGTCTGGGGAGGCGTAAAAGAGCACGCGCCCATGAGGATGGAAGCACCGAGCAGAGAAAGCAGCCCGGCTATTCTATTAATTCTT
>JAVWRQ010000022.1:0-38885 GCA_036634775.1 Clostridium sp. | reverse complement strand
TTTTCATCTCCATACCCCTGTGTCAGCATTTTGAACTGTTGCTCCGACAAATGATCCAGTGTCATTTTTCAAATGCTTTGCAGAAATTCATCCGTGTGCGGTTTTACTTCCTGTTAATTTTATAACACATCGGTATCGAATCGTTTACTTTTACTGTATAACACTTATATTGTCTTTACGAACTTATATTTTCCCGGTCCAAACCCTTTAACTTTTGTGACAATCTCTGCTTTTTTCATTGCATTAATTACATTCGTAGCTTTTGATTTAGAACAAACCAGCAGTACTTGAATATCGCTCTGACTAAATATCTGCTCCGTTCCAGTCTTTCTAAATACTATTTCAATGTTAGAGACAAACGTTGGTGTTATTTCCACCTTTTCACAGGAACCCAAATATACAGCAAAATCATTGCCTTTTTTCTGTGCATCATTGCCTACTATTTTTAATGCATTGCCTAGTTCCAATAGACCATTGCTTATATTTTCAACCGCATTGCTTACTTTTACCACACCATTGATTACTTTTCTAAACAATGTAACCTTAAATCCATCTCCAAATTCTTCAAACAATGGTTCTTTTAATCCATACTCTTTACACCTATTTATAATTCTCGGTATTCCAGTTCCCCAAGCCTCGATAATGTGCATATAATGAAATGCTTCCGCTATTGCTGCATTTCGGCATCTGGATTTACCTGTCTTGGCTGTTTCGAGATCCATTCCACCATAAAGCATTCCTGGAGAAGAAACTTCTACTTTATCATCATAGATTGATACTTGAATTGCAGAATCATCCAAATAGCTTCTGTGCGCAACTGCATTTGCAATCATCTCCCTTATTGCATGTATGGGAAGCTCAAAGGTATCTCTTCTAAGCACACCATCAATCTCTGCTCCAAGGTTAATATGCTTTAGAACAAATTGGTATGCTTCTTCTATCTGTGCATAAATTGGTCCATCAAATTCTCTTTTATCGATAAAAACATCTCTTGTAGTTCCCTTAAATAATGCACACTGTATTTTTGCATATTTAAATCTATTATCAGTCATAAGCATAAATGCATGTGTTGGATATAAGTCGCTTCCCACTCTGCAAAGCAATCCAAAATCTTCCAGTTTCTCAGTTGTCATTTTCTTTATGGATTCTTTTTCTTCTTCTGTTTGACAAGATTCTATTGCAATCTCTCCCATTGTCCTGCACAGATTAATTGCCTTTTCTTCATTATATTCCTGACCTATATCTTGTAAAGAATCATAGGACACTTTTTGGCCTTCCAGTTCCAGCTCCTGTAATTTTCTTTGATCCGCCGGTCTACTTGTCCCATTAATTCTTATATATGAACTGATTTCCTTTCCCTGCGATTTCAAAAAATATGGTCTAAACTTACCAGGTGCAATATCAATTACAAGTACTGTTTTATCTTCGATTGTTTCCATTGAAATATCAGGTTCTATCTGCGGTGTGCAAGCATCTGATACCATATTGGAAATGTCATCTGACAATTTAAAAGGATTCTCATCTCCAATTCCATACACGACATTTGCCATATCATCAATTCCTAAAATCACTTTTCCACCACTACAATTAGAAAATGCAATGATATCTTTAAGGAACTTCTCATGTTTCTTTGGAATTTCTCGTTTAAATTCTATTGTCTTATTTTCTCCAAAATATTCTTTGTCAACCACCAATACACCCTCTTCCAAAATATACTATCATGTTTCATACTCAATCCTTGAAAAATATATCTTATAATTTGTTGTGACACTGTCGCAACAATTTATAAGGCATTATCACAAAATCACATTATGCATCTACAATCTTTCCAAGAATCTTATATAATTCCTGTGCCTCATCTGCACTTAGCGTAATACCTTTTCCCATCTTCTCATGGTCAGGTGCCCAATCTCGCAAATCATACTTGGGTTCTGCCCCGTTCCACGAAACAAGATTCAATTCTTTCTGCCAACCTTTATCACTTTCTGATAATACTCCTAGCGCTTCTTTAATCTCGTATTTAATATCGGCCATTTTATCCCCTTCTATATTTTTTTAATTTTAGTCACTAACTCTTGTTTATCTATTCTATTGTTAAGCACTTGTTTTCCCAAAAAAATTTTTTCTTTATCACAGCTCATAAAGCAAGACTTTACCCAGCTATTTTCTTTGGGTAAATCTATACAATAAAATTGTGCCTTTGATGTGTTGCACATTACTATACTATATGGTAATTTATTGCCATCAAGATATTCGAAAATATCACGTTCCATTATAAAACTCCCATCTTTACTATCCATATATAATATATGTTTTTTTCCAGCCACCTTATAGATTCGAAAGTCATCATTCTCGTCTATAATTTTATAATCAATCCCTGACATAATTTTATCAATTTCCATAAAAATCATCCTTTCTTATATGAGATAAGTGTACTATTTATCAAATTATTCTCCTCATCTGTTATATGTAAATATTCACGTATATAATTGTTAAAGTTTTCCTGTGACATTCTCTCAAAAACTTGTTCAGTGTCTTCAATCAAAATGACTGGCAATTCCTTCAGGAATGCATTTTTATATATTGAATATCCATTTGCCTTCGGAACTGAAACCTTCTTATAGACATACGTTACTACATCAGAATTTAAGTACAGTAACAAATATGGATAAAATTTTTTATAGTCTTGTTTCAGCTCAGCACCACAGGCGCTATCTGTATAAAAACAAGTTTCAACAAGTGCAAAATCATTAAACATATTTATTTCCGCAAAAACAAATTTTTTACTAAAAAAATGCTCCTTTTTTCTTGAATTCCACAATTCAAACCATTGTTTAGAACTCTTGTTAAAATAATCTCTCTGTAGTAATTCATCTTTCTTCTCTAATAGATATTTATACAGATTAGGTGATGTCTGTTTAAAGTTTTCTTCTGAAATTGCCACTGTTTTTCCATTTTCTATGACATATGGATAAAACACATACATTCCTGTGTCAATCAGCTTTCCATTTCGAATGTCCTTTCCTTTATATGCAGCCTCCAAATATAATAATTCGAGAGAATTATCAGATATAATTTTTTGAGAAATCAGATAAATATTATTAAAACCAGTAACAATGCCTTGTGAAATAGATAATGTTATATCTCCTAATTTTTTGGTTGAATATTGTAGAAGCTTATTTAATACAGAATTATCCTCTTCCTTCTCAATATTCCAATTTGGCTCTTTTAAATCCTTCTGTTCAATATAATGTACCGAACTGTCAGATAAATTTTCTTCTAATATCTTTATCTTTGCATTTTCACATAATCCCTTCTGTGCTCCGAAAATACAAGTATATGTCAATGCAGTATCAAATATTTGATAATCTGCAAAATCTGCAATATATCGAATATTTGTATTTTTCAAGAGTAATTCTCTGGTGTTCTTACCATAATTTCTTTTATAAAAGTATGATGGACAAATAAATGATACCAAACCACCTTTGGTAAGTAATTGAACCCCCTTTTCAATAAATAATACATAAAAATCGTATTTTCCGTTTGCGGTATAATAATGTTCTTTGTAGTATTCCTTATCTGGCACATTATGAAAGCCTATGTAAGGTGGATTTCCAATAACTATATCAAAGCCACCATTATCCCTAAATACTTTTGGAAAATATATTTGCCATAGTACAAATGGTCTAGAGGGTTCCGATAAGCTTCCATAATATTCTTCAACCAAAGCAGGATTTCCTTGTATCTGCTCCATAACAATATCACTATATATTTGCTGAATATTGTTCTTGATTTCCTCTTTGTCACTATGCTCTTTAGTAAAAAATAACTTGTCCTGTAATTCAATAAGTTTGCCAATTAATCCATCTACCCCACTTTGAAAAACAGAAACCTGACTATTTACCGATACATTATTCGAAAGCATAATCTCTGTAATAATCTTATTTCCCTTAAATGTATCCACCAAGCTATTTCCACAGATAATATTACACTCTAAATTTGGCAACTGTCTTGGTTTCGTATGTGCATCAAATTCCCCATTACCGGCATCATCCGTAATTTCATCGTCAATAACGATTGATAGCCATAATCGAAGTTTTGCAATATCTACTGCACTTGGTTCAATATCACATGCGAAGATACAATTTTTGATTGTGTTAACTTTCAAATCATAAGGTTTTCTCTCATATGCATAAAAACTTTTTTTCTGGAATCCATTCATTTCAACTGCAAGATATTCTGTAATTACTTCACGTGTCTTTACGATTTCATTTAGCATCCCCAACGGAAATGCACCAGATCCAACCGCCAAATCTGCAACCTTAACATTTGATATTAAATCGTCTATTTCTTTCAGCCGATTGACATCTTTCTTAAAGCTAAATATCTCCTCAGATATTAGCATATCTTTACTCTTATCTATTTCATAATGAACTTTTCCATTATCATCTGCTACCTTTAATGTTTTTACGGTATCCTCATCGCGCATGTATTCACCATAAAGAATCAGATCACGTATTGCTTGTTCCGCAACACCTGTTTTACCTACCAAATAATTGATAAGTGTTTCTTGGCACATGTAATGGACAATTTCACGTGGCGTATAGAACGCACCTTTTGATTTTCTGTCCTTTACATCCAACAGATTTTCAAAAACCTTTCCAAGCATTTCAGGGTCAATTGCCACTTCACGCTCCATTGGCTCATCTTCATTCATCGTAAAGTTGTATCTGTCAAAAATATCCAGAATACCATCCGCATCCCTCAATCCCTTCTCATCTTTATTAGAAAATATATAATTCGGGATATTAAAATTGTTATTTTCCCATTCATAATTATCAAGTTGTTCAAATAATCCACCATTTAAAAATGGAATACGACGATGTAACGGAGGAAAAAATCCATTTTCACCACGATTTTTATTAAGACCTGTATAGAATAATGGTTCCAGATAATCATCAAAATAATTCTTTCCTGCTAATTTACATCCTTCAAATATTTTTCGCATGAAATCCTTTGGTCCTGTTCTCCATGGCTTTCCTTTAACGATTCCTGCTAAAAACGCTTCATCTTCATCGGATAATTGTTTCAATTTATCAAAAATAATTCGGTATGTACTATCCGTCTGAACTTCATATACCCTGCTTACAATATCTCTCGACTTTTCACCTCTTGCCCAGTATGCCTTATTATATTCTTTTTCAGTCATTATTACAGGAATTGCGTCTACACCAAGCCAGCCTTTTTTCTGAATAAAATAAAGGAATACAATCTGACCCATTAATTTCTTTACGAACTGTTCACTGGTAAAATTCCTGATTTGAGCCTCCTGCATAAACTCATCATTAGATTCCAAATACTCTCTTAGCTCATGGAACTTCTCACAATAAAGCTGAAAGAACTCATTTGTAACCTTCTCTACACTAAATGCTTCTTCAAGGTCATCCAACCCGGGATTATTTTTATCATCATTAAATATAGGAAACAATCTCTGTTTCGCTGTATTACATGGTTCACCTTTACCTACCAGATAGGAATATCTTCTGGCTGGTGTCAGTTTCTCTGTTACCTTGCCTTTAGAAAATTCATAATCCAGACGAATAAAGGAAAGTCTCCATTTTTCTGCTTCTTCTGGTGTGTAAAAGGCAACCAAAGCACCTGCACAATTACCATTTTCAATCAATGGTTTAATAAAATTTCTCTGCATGGTTCTTGCTCGCTCAACAGAATCACCTTTTTTAAGTGCAACTGTAAATATAGCAATCTTTTCATCGTCACCTTGATAATTACCAATATGATAATAACCATCTACATAGTAAGAAAAATTGTTGAATACCTTCTTATATTGTGTCGGTGCTACCAACGTAACGTCATTTAAAAACTCCCTAACGAAATCAATGAAGGATTCATGTTTATACGGATTTGTTAAGACCGATTCAAAGACATCTGATTTTCTACTCATTCGTCTCTACTCCTTTCATGTAGCAGGATAAGATCACCTGTTTTTCTTCCCCTTCTGCACGACTTGCCATCTGTTTTCTACCAGCAAAATATTTGTCATCAACCTGTGATACAATCTTATAGTAAGCCTCTACGCCATCTTCGATGTTTTTTATGCTCTTTACAATATTTTTTGTATCATTTGCTGGTATATCTCCATTTTCCCAGATTTCTATCATACGTTTGATATTGTCTTCCTGCTCATCCGTGAAAGATTTAATACTCAACAAGCCACGCAAATATCGAATCATTTTCTGATCATTTGCTGCAACGGCTGGTCTTGAAGCAGTTATAACTTCTTCTACTGTGAGCGATTCATCAAAAGCCTTATTATTGAAATCGTAATGTTCAAAATAACTATTTCCTACACTGATTCTTGGTTCATCTGGTTCACATTTTAAGTACGATACTGCATCCATAAAGGATATCTGCTTTGTATCATATGATTCCGTCATATAGAAGGTCTTCATGTAGCCCTTTCTTATGAAAGTCATAGTTGCTTCATCACACACTTTTTCTGATTTTCTTCCTGTCTTTGCTTTCCGTGGTAATTTTTTTATTTTATCAAATAAATTAATATCATTATCACGAATCTGCCTTATGATGGCTAAGTAAGCTAATTCTGGATTAGAGCTTTCCTCATCCCCATCCAAATCTCCATTTAGATCTTGGAACAATTTCTGCGAACTAACCTGTTCTTCATCTGACAGATATTTAAAATCTTCTCCTAACGTATCATGGAAAGCTTGCAACTTTTCGATAATACGATCTTTTAATTGCAGATGTTTACTGCTCTGGGCCGTTGGGAAGAAATTGAATACATATATTTCATCAAATTCTGTACCAACGCGATTGATACGACCGACACGCTGCATGATTCTGGTCGGATTCCACGGAAGATCATAATTTACCAAGGCATTTGCTCTATGCAAATTTATACCTTCAGCAAGAACATCTGTTGTTACGAGTACATCATATTGGTCGTTATCCTTTTCTCTCATCTTAGGATTAAAGCTATCCTCAACCGCTGTTTTTAAAATCATACTGCTTGCCCCTGTATATGCAATAACTCTATCTCCAAATAGTGATTCCAGTTCTCTTTCCAGATATTCAGCAGTTTCCTTTGATTCAGTAAATATAATTTTCTTATTTCCTATAAGTTTTTTATTCTTCTGTAAATCTTCTTTAAATTGGTTCAATTTGGGATCATTGGTGATTGTTTCCCACATTTGGCTAAGATATTTCAGTTTGTTCAAATCCCACTTCAAATCCTTAATAAACTGGTCTTGAAACTCTTCCGACTTAAAGTGCATCACTGTTTCATCTTCTACAAGTTTCATTAGCTTATCATCATCGCCACTATCTAACAGGTCGTAGACATCCACTTTTTTACTGATATATACTTCTCCATCATCATACATGGCAATGAATTTCTCATAAGATAACTGGAATCTTCCCAGTGTATTTTTAAAAGCAAAAAAACTGCTCTCCAAACGCTTAACCAATATGGATTTCATGAATCCTCCCATATTGTGCTGAGCAGACAATAATGATCCAAAATTTTTGGTGTCTTTCAGATATGTCAATGGCTTATATCTGGAATACTTAAAATTCTTTATTACATCAATCGTCTCACTGAACACTATATTTGTATCATCATCAAATTCATATGCAATCGGTATGGGATTTCCTAATTTAGGAAATGATAATCCCTGTTTTGCAAGATCATGCGCATAATACTCCATAATTTCGCCACGTGTTCTTCGAATCATAACATGACGAAGTATCTTATCCCTGATTTCTTCAGAATTTGCTCTTAACTGTTCTACATATTGCTGTGAGCCTTTTGAAAATTTATTTTCTTTTCTATGTAATTCCTTAAAAAATGCTTCAAGGTCACGTAATCCAATAATTGTACTATCATGTTTTGGTTGGAATAAATACAACTGATTCTCTATATCGCTGGAATAGTTATTGATGGGTGTTGCAGATATTAATATCACCTTTTTTCCATAACAGATTTTATGCAGATTACCGAAACTTTCAGTTCCCTGATTCCTAAATCTATGAGCCTCATCAATAAAAATATATTTATACCTATCTACACCTTTATCCAGTATGTTCTCTAATTTACCAAGAGACTGTACCTCCGCTGCAACATCAAACTCCTGCAATACCTCTTTCCAGTAATCAACCAGAACAGGCGGACAAATAATCAATTTTCTTCCTTTTGAAAGACTTTTAGCCAACATAGCACATATATAGGTCTTACCAAGACCTACTACATCTGATACAAATACTCCATTATAAGATTCCAATATCTTTCGTGCCTGAACTACTGCATCCAACTGATACTGCAATCTCATATAGCCGTCAGGTAATAAATCCTCTCCTAGCAAATCCTTATCTGCATTTATTTCTTCCTTAAAAAATTCATACAATGTCTTAAGATAAATTTCATAAGGGGTAATGTCGTTTCTAAGCCATGTTTTCTTTTCAACAGTATCAATATACTGTTCTGTAATCGGTACAGATTTATTCCATAATTCCTCGAATTTATCAAGTGCAAACTGAACATCACGACTATCCTTTAGCTCTACATTAAATTCCAAATTATTCTGTAATCCAGCTTCTGAAAAATTACTAGAGCCTGTAATAACACTGCCATATGTATCAGGTGTCTTCTCCATATCTTTACGCATAATATATACTTTTGCATGAATAGGTGCATCTACATACATACGCATTTCAAGCTTTCCATTTTTCAACCAATCCACAAAAGTTCTAACGCCCTGTTCAACCGATGAAATAGTATCTGACTTTTCAAATTCTTTTATTACATCATCATCAAAAGCCTCTTTTGCTTCCTTTGTAGTCATTTTTTCATAAGCCACCTCATTATTGACTCTGTCAATAATTTTTACTGTATATCGGTCAACATTCAATCCAACAAGGATTCTGATTTTCTCCACATCCGCCATGGCTTCATACATCTTAAAGAATCCACTTGTTCTAAAATATCCAACTAAAATATCAAAAAACTGTGTATTGCTCTGCAATATTTTACTAAATCTGCTATATAAATCTCTATCAGGTTCATTCGTAAAAAAAGTTAAATCATTATGCACTTTGTTCACTCCTTTGTAGGTATTATCAATATTGTATCTCCTAATCTATCTTCTTTTTTAAGCGTGCATCATTAGGTTTTACAGCATTCGATGGAATCAGCCACATTTTGCCTTTTTTTATCACTCCATCAATACGACCTTCCGTACATAGAATTCCTATTCGTCTGGAAGATATATTCCATTTTCCAGACATTTCTGTAGTCGTTAAGTATTCCATTTTACTGCCCTCCTTAATACCCTATATTATATTCTACTATCGGAATAATAGCAACGAGAATATCAATGTTCTTTTCCGCTTCTTTCATCTGTTCAATGACTAAATCTATCCTCTGTTGTGCTTGCTCCTCCACATCTGCCAAATGATGACACAAGCCGAAAGGTTTTTGAGTTATTTTATATACCCATGACATCAAAAAAATGTAAGTAACCTTAGAAGCTGCAACAACAGCAGAGATTGGACGCAATTTCTGATTTCTATTGGATGAAACTGTGGTATACTGTGTCTAAAGTATCGTTACGGGAAGGAAACGCAGCAGTCCCCTACGATGGAATAACAACAGAAAAAGAACAACGACACGCGTCGGATGCTTAACACACATCCGACGTTGTTTGTATCATAGCTAAGAGCGAAGGGAACTTCGCTGACCTTCATCGGTTTTGATCATCCACTGTGAATATAAAAATGAACCATTTATGAAGTTACCGCCTCTTATAAGTAGGTGCACCGAATAAGGAGAGGAGAATATAGTTTGACTGAAACAGAGATTGAACTGGTAAGGCAAATGCAGCAAGGAAATACCGATGCATTTGACCAAATCTTTGAACTTTATAAGAACAAACTTTTTCGTATGGCATATTTGATTTCCGGAAATTATGCTGACAGCGAAGATATTGTTCAAGAAACATTTGTAAAATGTTTCTGCAGTTGCAAGAATCTAAAGGATTGCAGCAGTTTTTCATCCTGGCTATACCGCATACTGACCCGAATTGCCTGGCGGTATGGTAAAAAACATCGGCGAGAAGAACCGGTGGAAAATTTGTATGAGAATGGCGAACCGGAAAGCAATGAAATTCCACTGGAACTGATTCTGAAAAACGAAGAACAGTCACAGATTTATTCCGCTATTCAATGTCTGGAACAAAAGCAGAGAACCGTTATTATCCTATACTATTTTAATCAGCTATCAACAAAAGAAATCAGTCGCGTGATGGGATGTATGGAAGGAACCGTAAAGTCCAGATTATATACAGCAAGGAAAAATCTGGAGCACTCACTGGGGCAGGAGGTGTCTGTATGAAAAAAGAAAAAATCGATTCACTAATTGAGGAGACACTGAAAAATCGTGTTTCTTATATATCTATGACTTCGAATCTGGAACAACGAATCAAACAGGAAATTCACGGTGAAAATAAGGAGGATTTAAAAATGGGACGTTTTTCAAAGAAAAAGGTGTTGGTACTGGCCACTGTGATGTGTCTGGCCGGAAGTATTGTAGCCATAGGTGCCGGAAAAATCACGGGATATATATCATCAACGTATAATAACCGACCGGATATCACCTCTTATGAACAAATGGAAATAGTAGAAAAAAAATTAGGGTGCCCAATTAATACCGTCGATCAATTCGTCAACGGATATCAGTTTGACCGAGGGTACTTGCTTGATGTACAGGGCGTAGATAGTGAACAGCATGTTTTAGCCACCTACCCAGAAGCTACCTTAGAATATAAAAAAGGAAACCTCATGGCAAGTCTCACGATTCAAAATGCACAAAATCTGACAGAACAAAGTGAAGGGAAACATGAAGTCAAAATCCCGTATGGCGATATTGACATAGCCTTTAATAATGATCATTATAAGTTTGTTCCGGAAGATTATCAGATAACCAAAGCAGAACAGGCTGCTATGGATGCGGGAGAATTATCGATATCCTATGGAACTGATAAAATCGAATTGTCAGATTTCAACTCTGTATCCTGGAATCAGGAAGGTGCCCATTACCTGCTATATACTATGGGAGATGATGTACTTAGTCAGACAGAATTGGTAGCGATGGCAAAGGAAATTATTGATAAAAAATAGAGAGTTAATTGAGAAAATATAGTAGATAGAAAGACAAATCGGGTGATACAGCCTGCCGCGAGCAGCCATTATCTACCCGATTTGTTCTTTGTACTACAAATTTTACTTCTGGCCTCGGTTTGATACTGGCTTCCGCTATCATTGCCCTGACGAACAACCGAAGTAGGATTAGCGTTCAAACCACGCTTTCATTGTATCCAACACCTGTATCAGTTCACATTCCGTAATGACGTAGGGAACCATCGCATAGATGTAGTTAAGAAATGGACGACTGAATACACCATGTTCATAAGCAAATTGCTGATACCCCTTTATTGTTTCCGAATCATGTACTTCAATGCAGATGCAACCTCCCATCATGCGAATCTCTTTAATCCGAGGATCAGAAAAACCTGCCATTTCACGTTCTGTAATCGCTGCGATTCTGTGAATTTTAGACATGTAATCTTCCTGCTCAAAAAGTTCGATGGATTTCAGTGCCACGCTGCAAGCCAATGCATTTCCCATGAATGTAGGTCCATGCATGAGCGCATGGGTCGGATCATTGTCATAAAATCCATTGTAGACCTTGTGATTTGCCACGGTGACTGCATGTCCAATATAACCGCCGGTCAGTGCCTTTCCCAGTATCAGAATATCGGGCAGCACAAGATCTGCCACAAAACGGTTGCCGGTACGCCCAAAACCGGTTGCAACTTCATCAAAAATAAGGAGTACACCATATTGGTCACAAAGTTCTCTCGCACGTTTCAAAAATGAAATGTCGTACATCAGCATACCACCAGCTCCCTGCAACAGCGGTTCTACAATGAAACTATTTAATCGGTCATGATAAGTTTCAAATGCCTGCTCCAAAGCTTCAATTTCCGTAGGAATATGAATGACATGCTTACTTTCCCCAAATGCCTTGAGCACAAAGTGATAATCCTCGTCATCGCCAACTTCCATCGCCTTAAACGTATCGCCATGATAGGCATGAGCAAGACTTAAAACCGTTGTTCGATTCGTTTCTCCACGATTCATAAAGTACTGCAATGCCATCTTCAGACTGACCTCCACTGCGACACTTCCCGAATCAGAAAAAAAGCAATAATCCAGATCTCCCGGAAGCCAGCTCTGCAACTGATTGGAAAGCTTCTGCACCGGTTCATGGGTCAGCCCCCCTAGCATAACATGAGAAAATTTCTCTGCCTGAGCAATGAGAGCTTCATTTAACGCCGGGTGTTTATAGCCATGAATGACGCTCCACCACGATGATACCGAATCAATCAGTTTTTGATCTTCTGTATAGAGATAAACGCCTTCCGCATCTATGATCTTATAGGGTGCTTTCATTGTTTTCATTTGCTCGTATGGATACCAGATCATTGATCATCCTCCTCATATAACGCTTCCAAAACATCAATCGGCATATCCAGTTCACGGTCTCCGTCTTTTACACAAGCCAGTACTTTTAATCCGGTCATGAACTCGCACATTCTGAGATTATCTTCTTCCATGACATTTCCGGGATGAAAATGATTAAAAATAATCCCTTTCACCGGAATCTTCTTTTCCTGCATATAAGCTGCCGTTAATACCACGGAATTAATGGTGCCAAGACCGGCATCTGCAATCATCAGACAGCTGAGATTCAATGTTTTTATTACATCCTCCAATTGAATCTTCTCTTCGTCAAAACAGATGGGACATAAGATTCCACCGGAACCTTCCATCGTGATATAGTCATATCGATCACAGACGTCCTTAAATCCCCGTTTAACCACATCCATCTTCACCGGATTTCCTTCCATACGGGAAGCCAAATGCGGAGAAACTGCACTTTCATAAATATAAGGACACATCTCTTCCAATGGTTGTTTAATGTCTGAAATTTTCTTTACATACAGTGCATCTCCCGGAATCAGGCTGCCATCTTCACAGCGTTCATTACCACTCATTGCTGCTTTATAATAAGCTGCTTTTTTACTGTTATTTTTATCACTGTCTTTTAATTTTTTAACGATTAATCCCGTAACAAATGTCTTTCCGACATCCGTTCCTGTGCCGGTAATAAATAGCTTTTTTCCCAATGTGATATTCCTCCTGTTATATTATCTGCGGATAATTGGTATCGTTCTTTTGGCAATCATGGCTCCTATAATACAAAGTACAATGTCCCCCGGCACCGCAAGAATAAAGCAGTAGAGGAATAATGGCCACAAACCAATAGGTGTACCCAAGTAAAAATAACTAATTAAATAATAATAGATCATACCAAACAAGTAGACAATTCCCAAACCAATAAAATTAGCTGCAAATAATCGTTTATACCCGGGTCTGGACACTTGATTGGAAATAATACCTGTTACATACGATGCAATAGCAAAACCAATGATATAGCCAAAACTGGGTTTTAGAATATAGGCTAATCCACCCCCCTCAGCAAATACCGGAAGTCCTAAAAGACCCATAAAAATGTATACCATAACACTGGTAAATCCAAGTTTCCCTCCTAGCAGTAGCCCTGCCAGCATGGTGAATAGAAATTGTAGTGTAAACGGTACTATTGGGACAGGAATTTTAATAAATGCCCCCACTACAATCAGTGCCGAAAAAATAGCACATAGAATCAAATCATTTGTTTTACTTCTTCTCAAACAATGCTCCTCCATATTTTGTTATTTTAAACCTATTTTGTATCACAAAACAGTACTTCTATTACATAAAATATCACAAGAAGTGCCTATTGTCAACTTTAATATTTTTAAGGTTGACAATAGGCACTTCTCATAATTTTGCTTTTGGGTTTATTTTATTTTGCTCTTATTACATTAAATTGATGCCGCTCCGTACCCCCGGCGCAAGCACCTGTTAAAGCAGCCTCTTTATTCTACGGTACACAAAAATAGCGATAAACCATTGATTTCACAAGGTTTATCGCTATTTTATAAATCATGAGGCATCCGGGATTCGAACCCGGGACAACTTGATTAAAAGTCAAGTGCTCTACCAACTGAGCTAATACCCCTTAGTAAGCTGGGCTAGCTGGATTTGAACCAGCGAATGCAGGAGTCAAAGTCCTGTGCCTTACCGCTTGGCGATAGCCCACCGGCAAACCCCTTACGGGAGGGTGGATATAGGGATTCGAACCCTAGGCCTCCAGAGCCACAATCTGGCGCGCTAACCAACTGCGCTATACCCACCACAAGACGAATCCGAAAAAAATTCAGATTCAACGAGCCTGAAGGGATTTGAACCCCCGACCCACGGCTTAGAAGGCCGTTGCTCTATCCAACTGAGCTACAGACTCATATCTTTTGCGTCATGGCCAAACAAGTTTGACACTTCTACTTTGATTACTGCCGGCGATTCGCCAACTTTTCTCACTGCCTGAAATCAGCAGCAAAAGTAGTATACCTTAAAGTTGATTTACTGTCAAGTAAATTTTCAATAAGGAGAGCGGGTGATGGGAATCGAACCCACGTATCCAGCTTGGAAGGCTGATGTTCTACCATTGAACCACACCCGCAATCGCATCATGAAAGTTTTTAATCTGCAAACTTTCAAATCGGGGTGACAGGATTCGAACCTGCGACCTCCTGGTCCCAAACCAGGCGCTCTAGCCAAGCTGAGCCACACCCCGTGTTCACAATACCATTCCCATATTCTGGAATGCCATGCACAACGCAAAAATTATTATATACTAGCTATCCAATCTTGTCAATCATTTTCACCTTAAAAATGGTATTTTTTTATTTCAAATTGCAGACGTTCTACTGTATATAATTAATTGTGTAATGTGCTTCCCCTTCTTTATCGATTTCCATAAGCATATAACTGGGTTTTCTGCCATCCTGACGCGGAAAAGACAAGCTGCCCGGATTCAATATGGTAATACCGTCTCTATGGTCTAAATAGGGCTTATGTGTATGGCCAAACATAACAATGTCTGCTTTTCTGTCTTTGCACTCGTCAGCTAGACGTTCCGTTCCCACCGATACACTGTAAAAATGTCCATGAGTTAAAAACGCCTTATATCGTCCTATGGCAATCTCCTTTTCTCTGTCTAAATTAGAAAAGAAATCATTATTTCCCAAAATCATATAAACCTGGCAAGCTTCATTTTGAGCCTTACACCAAGATTCAATTTGTTCTTCGCTTCCCTCGGCGTCTCCCAAGTGAATCAGCATGTCAAAAGGTGCTGTTTTCTCAATCACAGACTGTAAATTTCCATCTCTTCGATGCGTGTCACTGACAATTAAAATTTTCATTTTACATTCTCCCGAAAGTTTCCTGCAATTCTTTTTTCATCAACTTTAAAGCTTTTCCTCTATGGCTGATTTGATTTTTTTCATCCATACTTAATTCAGCCGATGTTTTACCGTATTCAGGCAGATACAGAATTGGATCATATCCAAAACCTCCTTCTCCGGCAGGTCTATAAGCAATAACCCCATCCATAGTACCCTCTGTGTGCAGAATCTCTCCATTCGGCAAGATTGCTGCAATGCTGCATACAAAGCGAGCGGTGCGCTGCTCTTCTTTCGTTCCCTCAAGCCGCTGAATAAGTGCCTTGTTTTTCTCGGAATAGGGCGCATCCCCCATATATCTGGCCGAATAAATCCCCGGTTCTCCATCTAAATAATCAATCACAAGACCGGAATCATCCGCTAATACAATGCCACCGGTTTTCTTCCATACTGCTTTGGCCTTGATTTCTGCATTTGCAGCAAACGTGCTGCCATCTTCTACGATATCTTCGTCAAATCCTGCCTCTCCCATGGAGAGCACTTCCATCCCCAGATCAGACAAAATCAAGCGAATCTCCTTCATCTTTCCCGCATTTCCCGTTGCAAAAATAATTCTATTCTCCATCTTTTCCAACCTCTCTTGTATAAGCTTTCAAACATATATTACAATTCTGCATGTCTTCTACCCGTTCCCAGGAAGAGCCGCGAAAACTGATATAGCCTTCTCCATCATTCAAATCGACCTTGGTGGTCTTATCGGGGGCATTGTATTCAATCGCTACAGGATGCACGGATCCCGGTGTCGTGATATTTACAATGACAGCAAAGCGCTCGCCCTGATTCAACTTCACCGGTTGAGCAAAGTCAATCGTATAATAACCCGAATGCTTCAGCATACCGGATGCAGCTAAAACCCTGCCGGAGAAGCTGTTACTCCCCTCCACATTGGTGACCGTGTATATCTCATAGGAGGTATCCTCGCCTATGGCATAGAAACCGGCTGCCATCAATTCTTCATCGGCATCCGCTTCATAGACATTTGCAAAATAGGCATTTTCTTTACCATAACCCAGTTGTCCTACCCAACCGCACAAGTCACTTTGATAAATCTTATCATAGTTATCAGGTGAATCCACCCGCCTATACAGAATATTGTGAATCCCAATATTTGTATCATAATAAGATACGTAAAAATATCCTTCTTCACCAAATTCACCACCCCAGCTATTGGCACAGATAAATGCACCATCCCCTTCCGGTTTCTGATTGAAGTTTTCTTTTGCGTAATTATCATCCCATCCAACGATTACCACATCGTGATTTGGCTTTGTAGTGCCGGTATAGTAATAAGCATTTTTTTCTTTATTATAGTACTCTGAATCGGTCTCTGCTGTCACCATAGACGTATAGAGCGAGCTCTGAACCCCACCATAGAAATAAACCGATTCCTTGATTGATTCATAGTCCTTCTCCGGAAGCACCTGAATACTCTGAACATGTTTCACCGGGGGCAGTCCCCTTGGAGAATAGTTATCACCATAGACATCATCCGATTCCAATATAGGGCCTTGCCATGCCAGCAGATATGCCATAGACATCGTGTATTCGCCGCCATCATTCTGCGACATATGAAAACTATTCTGTCTGGACATATGATCCTCCGAAAAATCAAATGACTCCTCCGGAAGCAAGCGGCTCTCCAGCGCCATCAGCGAAGCAAAAGACCAACAGGTTCCCAATACCCCCTGGTTCTTGACCTTTGGTGCCCGCCCCTCATTCCGATAATCATAGGCAGCCGGAAGAATCTTTTCTCCTGCATCGCCAGAATGCATCTCCAGTATTCGTTCTTTTCCATTCCAATCAACCTGATACAAAAGATTCTCCTCTATCACCGTTACCGGAATATAAAGTGCCCCATCTACTACCGTAGGGGAAATCTCTACGCGAACCATGTTCTTTTCAATCACCAGATTTGTGTGATCATAAAGATGCGCGACACATGAAAAGGCATCGGTAAGTGCCGACACCGGTATCATAAAATCTCCGGTCTCAGACATCACTACCGGATTCTGCTGCATCGCTATTTCTTTTTCATCTACAAGAAGTCTGATTTTTTTAGTATTTACTTCCCGGGATATAATAGAAAACCAGTCGCCGCCATAGTCACCGGCCTCACTGCCGGGTTCCACGGTCTCTGAAGTAAATAAATTTCTATGCTTTACACCCACTAACAAAACCAGACCTATCAATAAAAAAATATATAAATACTTACGCCTCAATCATTTCCCCTACTTTTCTTCTGGGCGGTTTCGGTCCCATGAACTGATAGTAATAAGTTTTCATCATACCATTATAAATCTTTCTATTCTTATCAGCTTTCCTGCCAATGCACCTTTCGGTATCCTCATAAGAAGTGATCAGATACATCGACCATGAATCCAACGCACGGAACCGCTCTCCTATCTGCGTATAAAGTGCCGGAAGATCTTTTTTATCCTCAATCCTCTCCCCGTAAGGTGGATTAGTTATAATAAAGCCGTACTTTTTCGGATGACTTAAGTCCTTCACTTCCCTCTGCTGAAAATGAATCATATGATCCACGCCGGCCTTCTTCGCATTTTCTCTGGCGGCCTTTATGATCTCAGCATCTATGTCATAGCCCTGAATGTCTACTTCTACACTGCAATCTACCATCTCATCTGCTTCATCCATGGCATCATACCAATGTTTCTTCGGAATCAGGTTGCTCCATTCTTCCGATAAGAAAGAGCGATTCATGCCGGGAGCCATATTTGCTGCAATCATGGCAGCCTCAATAACAAAGGTTCCACTTCCACAGAAAGGATCCACCAGAATCCGATCTTTATTCCACGGAGTCAGAAGAATCAGTGCTGCCGCAAGGGTCTCTGTGATCGGCGCCTTACTGGTCAGCTGCCTGTAACCTCTCCGGTGAAGCGATTCACCACTGGTATCCAGTGCCACTGTCACCTGGTCTTTATATAAAAATACCCGAAGTGGATATTCGGTACCTGTTTCAGGCAGTCGTTCCAGACCATATTCACTCTGCATACGGCGTACAATCGCCTTCTTCATAATACTCTGAATATCAGAAGGGCTAAATAGCTTACTATTAATAGAAGATGCTTTCTTTACCCAGCACTTTCCGTCTTTCGGAAGATAATGCTCCCAAGGAAGTGCTTTCGTCGCTTCAAACAGTTCATCAAAAGTGACAGCTTTAAAGCTTCCCACCTTTAAAAGAACCCGTTCTGCCGTTCTAAGGAATACATTCGCACGGCAGATAGCTTCCACATCTCCTTCAAAGGTGACCCGGCCATTCTCTACTTCTGTTATCTCATACCCCAGATCAATAATTTCTTTCTTTAAAACTGACTCCAGCCCAAAATGGCAGGGTGCAATTAATTCAAATCGTTCCAATCGACAACCTCTTATCTTTCCGCTTCGTTTTATCAATAGTTTCATTTTAATTTACCAATCTGCTCCTGTCAATGTCTTTTACAAGTCTTACCCCCTTACCAGGTATTTTCCTGCATACAAATTCAGGCCATTGGCAACATTCACCACGGAATATCCTCTTTGAAAAAAATAATTGCAAGCCAACATGCTTTCACTGCCTCTGGCGCAATAAAATAAAATGGGAGTTTTTGTCGTAAGCATCGACGGTTGTCTCATAAGCTCATCAAACGGAATATTATCAGCGCCATCAATATGGGAATATTGATAAGAAGACGCATTCCGCAAGTCAATGATTCGTCCGTTAAATCCCTGTTCCAGATAACGATCCAGATATTGGATCGGAATTGTCTGATACATAAAGAACCTCTGTCCTTTTTATTATTACTATATTCCATAAAAAAAAGAAGGTGTCCTTTCCTGTTGCATAAACGCACAGTTTAGAACACCTTCTTCTTTTATATATTAGTAATTATCTCGTTCAATGATTTTCGGAGCATCCGGAACAATGTTCTTGGATTTTTCTTTTGAACTGTTCTGTGCCTTGTGCTGATTGGCATTTTGATTGCTGTTCTGTGCTTTGTCTCTGCAATTCTCCGTGTCGCTATAATTATTCTTGTTCGCCATCTTCATTACCTCCTAACTGTTTTTAACTACACAGCTAGTATGTCTCAACAAGAAAGAAATATACAAATCAATTATAAATCACCTGAGCTTATCCAAATACACTTACGATTTTTACAGGGGAACGATAAGTCCAGTTGGAAATCTTGATACCGGTACGCGCGGTAGATGCGTGAACAATCTGTCCATTTCCTATATAAAGTGCCACATGATTAATACGTCTTCCACTGCTGTAAAATACCAGATCACCCGGTTGAATCTCCTCGGCACTGATACTTCTGCCCTGAGATGCCTGTGAACCGGAAGAACGGTTCAAACTAATACCTGCACCATGCTGCATCACGTATCTGGTAAATCCAGAACAGTCTACGCCTGAATGAGGATCATTTCCGCCATATACATAGCGTCCTCCCACGAACTGCAGTGCATAATCTACGACCTGCTGTCTCGCAGAGATGTCACCGGTTTCTGCTGCTGCCGGAGCCGCTTGCAGGATTGCCTCGTCGCCCTCTTCTTCCTCTTCATCAACCTTTATGTATCCTTCTTGTCCGTTCATATTCACCTTCGCCCATCCATTGGGTCCGTGAGTCAGAACATCATAGGTACTGCCGTTTTCTGCCTGTGCGATAATCGCCGAGTTTTCGCTTTGATCGGCATAAACAGAAATACCTGCTTCGTCAATCTTTGCCACCATCTCGGTGCTGCTCCCCGCTGCCGGTACCAATTCCGCTGCCGGTATCGCCTCGGTTACCGGTACCACGGCCACTGCCGGTGCCACTTCGGTTGCCGGTACCACTTCATCCGCTTTCACCGTGCCCGGTGCCGTGATCATAATCGTTCCACACATACATATCATACCAAGAAGTTTTAAGCTTTTATTTAAATTCATTCGAAATCTCCTGACTTTACAATACTTTCACTTATCTCTTACGAAGCCCTTACAAGTTGTTATACTTCTGTCTCAAATTGTTACATAAGTGTTAAATATGTTACGGGATGATTATATTTGTTTTTCGCCCGTTTGTCAAGTTCGTTTCGATTTTTTATACTTATTTAATATTTTCAGTTCGTTTAGAAACGTCACTGCAGTCCAGCATAAACCAGAATTTCACACCGTCCTCCACATTTTCCACCCCATATGTTTTGTGATGTGCTTCCATAATTGCCTTCACGATCGACAGGCCGATTCCGCTGCCTCCGTAAATTCTGGTTCTCGCTTTATCCACCTTATAAAATTTAGTCCACAGATTTGGTATGTCATTCTCCGGAATCTGATTCCCGGTATTAAACACCGACACTTTTACTTCCTGTTCTTTTTGTTCTATGAAAACCCTGATTTCACGCTGCCCATCGGCATGGTTGACCGCATTATTAAGATAGTTGGTCACTACCTCTTCAATCTTAAACTCATCGGCCCACACATACACTTCCTTGCTGCAGTCAAATACTGCGGTGATTTCTTTCTGCTCGAATAAAAGCTTCATAGAAGAAAGTACTCCGTCAATCAGATCGGTCAGGTTAAAACGTTCCATCGACGTTTGCTCACTGCCAAATTCCAGAGCGGTCAGAGTAAGGAGCTGTTTCACCATCTTATTCATCTTATTTGCTTCATCCATAATTACTTCACAATAATAATCCCGGCTTTCCTTTTCCTCTGCCATCCCCTCGGTCAGGCCCTCTGCATAGCCCTGTACCAATGCAATCGGAGTCTTGAGTTCATGTGAAACATTGGCTATGAACTCCTTGCGCATCTCATCGATTTGAATTTTTTCTTCTATATCTTTGTGCAATTCATTATTCGCGGATTTTAATGCTCCAATTGTATCTTTCAGCTTATCCGACAGTACATTCATACTATTTCCCAGGGTATCGATCTCCTCGGCAGAATGTTTTTCTTCTTGATATTTTGCTTCAAAATCCAAATTAGACATCTTCTCTGAAAGTTCCGATAAGTTGTGAATCGGTGCCGTGATTTTCTTCGTTATAAAATAAAGGATAACACCGGCAGCCAAAATGACCGCCATACCCACATACATCAAAAAACGGTTTGAAATAGCCGCACTTTCCTGAATACTGGCCAGAGGCGTTGTCATAATAAACATGGTTCCATTGTCAGAAAAGAAACCCCAGCTCTCTAAAAAAAAGGTCTTTGTTCTGGGGTCATATGTTTTCTGAATCATGTAATTATCGTGCTCTTCCAGAATCTGATGCTCCGGTGTGTTTTTACCCACAATGTATCGGCTGACCCGTTCTTTCAATACCTCAATATCTCCGGCAGAAGATACCAGAGTCTGATCCTTAATGCTGTCATAGATCAGTAATGTGATATTTGACGTGTCTCTCAATTGAGTAATAACGCCTGACAGGTTCTGAGATACATCAGGCACCGCTTCTTTAGCTTGTCCCAGAGCATCCCCGCCTTTTGCCTCTTCCTGCTGCATAATCGTATCAATAGAGTTATAGGCCTGTTCCAGAACATCCATCTTGTAAGAAAGATAATAGTCTTCCAGCCAAAATGTATTAATGCACCAGGTAGCCACAATCGTCAAAGTCATCAGACTGATAAAGGTTACCGTAAATTTCCATCGGATTGAACGTTTCATCCATTTACCTCGAATTTATATCCCATGCCCCAAATGGTGCGAATATAGTCGCCCTTTGCTCCCAGTTTGTTCCGTAATTTCTTTACATGCGTATCAATGGTTCTGGCATCGCCAAAATAGTCATAATTCCACACATTATTCAAAATTTTCTCTCTTGAAAGTGCCAGTCCCCGATTTTCCGCAAAATAGGTCATCAGTTCAAATTCTTTATAACTTAAATCAATCGGTTCCCCGTCCACACTGACCTGGTGAGCCGCTTTATCGATCTTAATTCCTCCTATTTCCATCACCTCCTGAGAGGTGGAGCTGCTTCTTCTGAGAATCGCCTCTACTCTGGCCGTCAGAATCTTTGGACTAAATGGTTTGGAAATATACTCGTCCACTCCCAAACTGAATCCCTGCAATTCGTCCTGTTCTTCTCCTCTGGCTGTCAGCATGATAATCGGTACTTGCGAATACTTGCGGATTGTCTTAAGCACTTCCCATCCATCCATCTTTGGCATCATAACATCCAACAAAATAAGCGCAATGTCCTTCTGTTCAAAAAACAAGTCAATCGCCTCTTCGCCATCTCCTGCTTCCACTACTTGAAATCCCTTGATTGCCAGAAAATCTTTCACTAACTTGCGCATTCTGGCTTCGTCATCCACTACCAGTACTTTTAAAGGTTCCATACCGTCCACCTTTCACATCAGCAATCGCTGACTTTCATTAATAAATGTATTCTAGCAGATTTTTAAAAGGTTTTCTATATTTTCACATAGATTTCACAGAAGAAAAGGTATGGTGGGATGTTTAATCTTCCCACCATACCTTTTCATATAATGACCATCTCTGTATCCAATGATCCGAATATCATTGTTTTTCTTCTTCTGTAACACTGATTCCCAGTTCTTCCAACTGTTTCGCATCGACGGAAGCCGGAGCCTCTGTCATGAGACAGGATGCATCTTTTACCTTAGGGAATGCAATCACGTCTCGAATGCTATCTGCGCCTACCATCAACATGATCATACGATCCAGACCATAAGCCAGACCTGCGTGAGGCGGAACACCATAAGTGAACGCATCTAAGAGATAGCCAAACTGTTCTCTGGCTCTTTCCGGTGTAAAGCCCAGTACTTCAAACATCTTAGATTGAATATCAGCCTGATGGATACGCACGGAACCGCCGCCCATCTCTGTGCCATTTAAAACGATATCATATGCTTTTGCGCGTACAGCGCCCGGATCTGAATCAATAAGGTGCAGATCTTCTTCCATCGGCATCGTAAATGGATGGTGCATCGCTACAAAACGACCCTGTTCTTCGGAATATTCAAGCAGCGGAAATTCCGTTACCCAGAGGAATTTGAAATCATCTTTTTTAAGCAGATCCTGCTGTTTTGCCAATTCCAGTCGAAGTGCTCCCAACACATCAAATACCACTTTATTTTTATCAGCGGCAAATAATAAAAGATCGCCCGGCTTTCCTGCCATCGCCTGAATCAGTGCTTCGGTCTCTTCTTCCGTCATGAACTTCGTAAATGAAGATTTGTAGGTTCCATCTTCCTGAATGGCCAGATAGGCCAGACCTTTGGCTCCATACCCCTTGGCAAATTCCACTAAGGCATCAATCTTCTTACGAGGCATCGCGCCCTGTCCTTCTGCATTAATACCACGGACAGAACCTCCGTTTTCCAGGGCTCCCTTAAATACTACGAATTGACAATTTCGTACCGTATCCGATACATCCTTCAGCTCCATGCCAAAGCGCAGATCCGGCTTATCGGAACCGAAACGATCCATCGCTTCTCTCCACGTCATACGCTGAAGAGGAAGCTGAATATCAAAATTACAGATTTCCTTAAATAACTTCTTTAGCAGTCTTTCATTGACATCCAATACATCGTCAACGTCTACAAATGACAGTTCCATATCAATCTGTGTGAATTCCGGCTGTCTGTCGGCACGCAGGTCTTCATCACGGTAACATCTGGCTAACTGAAAATAGCGATCGTAACCGGAACACATAAGGAGCTGTTTGTACAGCTGTGGTGACTGGGGCAGTGCATAGAATGTTCCCGGATGCACTCGGCTGGGCACCAGATAGTCACGTGCGCCCTCCGGCGTGCTCTTAATCAGCGTTGGGGTCTCGATCTCTAAGAATCCCTCTTCTGCTAAAAAGGCTCTGGTCAAGGTTGCCACATGACTTCTCACAATGAGATTTTTCTGAAGATCCGGTCTGCGAAGATCCAGATAGCGATACTTTAAACGCAGATCCTCTTTGGTCTTCGAATTGGCTTCGATGGGAAATGGCGGTGTCTCTGCCTCGGAAAGCACGCGAACTGCCTGGGCTCTTACCTCGATGTTTCCGGTCGCAAGGTTCTCATTCACAGCGCCGGAGCGTGCTTCCACCTTGCCGGTCACTGCGATGACGAACTCACTTCTGAGCTTCTCCGCTTTTTCAAAATCCTCTGTTCCACAATCCGACTCTTCAAAAATAATCTGTAAAAGGCCTGAACGGTCTCTAAGGTCCACGAATATAATCCCGCCCTTATTTCTACTCTTCTGTACCCATCCCATCACGGTAACTATTTCACCGATATTCGATGTGGAAAGTTCAGTACAGCGATTCGTACGTTTCAGTCCTGCCATTGATTCTGCCATGCAATTTTCCTCCTAATGTCTAAGCTGCGATTCACCTACTGAAATGTGTCGCAGTAAAATTCTTTAAATTCTTCATAGCCTTCTTTAATAAGCTGATCTTTCTGGAACTTTTTATTCTTATTCATCTGGGCTACCGTAACATGTACCCCTTTATTTCGCTCTTCCTGAGCTTCTTTTAACACTTTTTTAAGCATATCCCGATCCATGTTCTTCTCAAACAGGAACGCTTTCTTTCCGACTGCCGATGGTACTTTAAATCCACTATCCATCAGAATCGTAACAATACGCTCAAAACCAATCGAAATACCACAGGCCGGTGTATCTACACCGGTAAACTTACCGATCAGTTTGTCATAACGGCCGCCGCCGGCTACCGAGCCGCCGAACCCTTCCATGGCAATTTCAAATATAGTTCCTGTATAATATCCCATTCCTCTGACCAGTGTCGGGTCAAATTCCAGACCAAACTCCAGATCTGAAAGTTCTCTTACGGTTTCCATCACATAAGCCAGATTCTCCGCTGTCTCCGAATCCATAACTGAAGCCAGTTTTCGACCCAGCTCCCGCACTGCCTCTGCATCGTTCCCCAGATTTGGAAGCAGATCCATATATTTATCAACGCTCTCTTTTGCATATCCTGTTTCCAAAAGTTCCGCAGCCACACCATCGTAACCAATCTTATCCATCTTGTCTAAAATGATAAATACGCGGTCACAGTCATCTTCCGGAAAACCGCAGAAATCGGCCATCGCTTTTAATAGTCCACGATCGTTCAACCGCACGGTAAAGGCTTTATCCGGACAGATCTTCTTAAGTGTAGCTGTAATCGCCAAAATAGATTCAATCTCCACCAAAGAAGTTCCATCGCCAAGTATATCGATATCACACTGCATGAACTGTCTGAAACGTCCCTTCTGAGGACGATCTGCACGCCATACATTACCAATCTGAAGTGCCTTAAATGGGGTCGTCAAATTGGCCGAATTATTAGAGTAATAGCGACACAGCGGAACCGTCAAATCATAACGAAGTCCCTCATCTACTAAATCACTGTCTGCCTTTGCATCTTCCAGATTCAGCTTCTCGCCGCGTTTTAAAATCTTAAAGATCAATTTTTCATTATCTCCACCCTGTTTACTGGTCAGATTCTCAATATGTTCCATACAGGGAGTCTCGATTGCAGAAAAGCCATAGGTTCGATAGGTTTCTCTGATAATGTTTAAAACGTAGTCTCTGATTTCCATCTCCGCAGGTAAAATGTCTTTCATTCCGGTAACCGGTTTTTTATTCAGTGCCATAATTTTGTGCCTCCATTCTTAAGGTTGTGAGAAATGTATATGTTTCATAGTAGCAGACATTATTGATTTTGCAAGCACTTTTTTAAGTACTTATCCTTTTTATCTATGATTCTTTTACAATTAATCGTTCTTTGCGCTCCAGCATCTCACCAATGCGGTCGATATACTGCTGCACATCCTTCACATTCTCCGCCCGCTCCAAGCGATTTTCCAGTGGGTATAACACTTTAGTGGTCGTCCCGGCTCCGCAGGCCATGATGGTCTGTTTCTCTTCCATAATAAGAATATTATAAATACACTCTTTTCCCGGAGCTGCATAACCCACATTCTCAAAATTCCCCGCCATGTTCTTCTGTCGGTACAGATAATAAGGATGTAGTCCCATCTCCTTTGCGTATCGAGCGGTCATGTCGATCATCTCCTGGGTATTTACAATTTTCAGATCGCTATACTGCTCTTTTTGCATATTGAGCCGTGCGGCGCGCTTAATCGCCAGAGAATGAACCGTCACGCTGTCCGGTGCCATTTTTTTTATTTCCTCCATCGTAGCAGTCACATCTGCCATATCTTCTTCCGGAAGTCCTACGATTAAATCCATATTGATATTGTCAAATCCCATGTCTCGGGCCAAGAAGAATTGCTCTCTGACCATCTCCACCGTATGGTGTCGTCCGATCAAATCCAGTGTTGACTGTTTCATCGTCTGAGGGTTAATTGAAATTCTGGTAATTCCATGTTTTCTTAAAACCGCTAACTTCTCTCGTGTGATGCTGTCCGGGCGTCCGGCTTCCACCGTAAACTCCTGTACTTCATTCATGGGAAATGTATCTTCTAATTTGCATAAAATCGCTTCTAGATCTTCGGCACTTAACGACGTCGGAGTTCCTCCCCCAAAATACACCGTATCCAGTGTTTTATCTTTCATGCGATCTGCCACATAGTCCAATTCCTTAAAAAGTGCTGCAAGATAAAGATGTGTTTTATTCTTCCAGATTCCAATAGGAAACGAAGTGAACGAACAATAGAGGCAGGTGGTCGGGCAAAAAGGAATGCCCACATATAAGCTATAACCATTTTCATAGTCAATTGTCTTTAAAAGTTCGGCTTCCCGCTCCGCCACTTCGACTGCCAAAGCAATCTTCTCATCGCTTGTAAAGTAAGTATCTTTCATGTAATCGCAGACCTGAGTTTCGTCCATGCCCTCTGCAAATTTTGTCATAGCGATCTTGGTCGGACGAATCCCCGTCAGCGTCCCCCAGGGAAGGTCTTTGCCCTCTTCCTCTCGTAGCAGCCGATACAGAGTCTGTTTAATTGAATTCTTTGCCAAGTAACGATTTTGATCATTCATCTTTGCTGATGCAACGTGAAGCGAATGTTCACCATTTGCATATTTTTTTTCAAGTGAAAGAGAATATCCCTCTTTCTCTTGAGTTCCTCGCAGGATAATCGATGCCTCTGCCGCCTCCTTCTCTTCATGAGTGAAGGTGCTGGCCGGATAAAATGCCATTAGAAGCTCTCTGACATCCTGTTCAAACCCACAGTCATCCAGTAAAATAGCAATCATAATCCTTTCCCCCTGTAACAAGCCAAAGGATTGTACTTTTTTTCTTCTCTAATCGTTGTCTCACCCATATGCCCCGGATATACCTTCACTTCATCCGGAAGGTCGAATAAAATCTCTGCCACTGAATGGAGCATCGCCTCGGAACTTCCCGTAGGAAAATCTACGCGCCCGTAGGAGCCGGCAAACAGCGTATCTCCGCTAAATAAAGCCTGTTCTGATTCTACATAATAGCAGCAGGAGCCACAGGTATGTCCCGGTGTTGCCAGTAACATAAATGTATAACCGATGAGTTCAAATGTCTCCCTGTCTTTTAGCCAGATATCCGCCTGAATATCAATTCGGTTCCTTCTGAACTGATTCGAGAGATTCAGTGCTTCATCTGATAAAACACCCGCTTCTTTTTCATAAGCATAGACCGGCACGCCCCACATCTCCCGCAGTTCCTGTACCGCCATCACATGATCAAAATGCCCATGGGTAAGCAGAATCGCTTTCACCGCTGCACCCATCTTGTTACAGCAGGCAGCGATCTTTTCGGCGTTGTCACCGGGATCCACGATCACCGCTTCTTTCCGCTCTTTGTTAAATGCTATATAACAGTTTGTTTCTACTGTACCCACAACCAATTTTGTAATTTCCACTTTATCTACCGCCTCTCTATTTGATAAAGAGAAAACTGCCCATTCAGCAGTTTTCTCTTTATCCTTTGGTTCGTTCAATATCCAATACTCCTTCAATCTGCCGCAATTTATCAGATAGCTTGTTCAGTTCCTCAATTCCATGAATATCAAATGTCATCGCAATCGTCGCTTTTCCCTGTTTGCTGGTTCTGACATTCATCGAGGTAATATCGATCTGGCGCTCGGTGAACACCTTGGAAATATCCACAAACATGCCGATTCGATTATTGGCATAAATCTTGATCTCCGTGGAGTACCGCTCTTTGTTGGTGATTCCCTCGGGCTGCTGCCACTCTGCATCCATAATTCTGGCGCGTTCTTCTTCCGGAAGGTTGATAATATTAATACAATCCGTTCGATGGATAGAAATGCCGCGACCCCTGGTAACGAACCCCACAATCTCATCTCCGGGCACCGGATTACAGCACCGGGAGAAACGCACTGCCAAATCCTGAATTCCTTTGACCACGATACCACTCTTGGACTTTCCGGCAGCAATGAGAGGCACTTTGTTTCCTTCATTACTGATATTGTCTAAAATCGTGGCATCGGTTTCTTCTTTCTTGATCTTTTTAGTTCTCTCATCAATCATCTTATTGATGATCTGACCCTCTTTTAGACCGCCGTGGCCAATCGAGGCAAGTACCGATTCCCAGTCTTTAAACGCATAGCGCTTCATGACTTTTTCTGTATACTCGGTCTTATTAATATCGGAAAAATTAATTCCCTTGGAGCGGCAGTATTTATCAATCAAATCACGGCCGCGCATAATATTATCTTCTTTTAATTCCGCCTTGAACCACTGGTTGATCTTGTTCTTGGCCTGTGTGCTCTTCACCAACTGCAGCCAATCGCGGCTTGGACCTTTCGAATTCTGAGAGGTGAGAACCTCTACACGATCGCCATTCTGAATCACATAATCGATATTGACCAGTTTTCCATTCACCCTGGCGCCCACCATCTTGTTCCCTACCGCACTGTGAATCGCATAGGCAAAATCAATTGGGGTAGAACCACTGGGGAGATTCTTTACATCACCGGTAGGTGTAAAACAATACACACTGTCAGAAAATAAATCTAAATCGCTTTTTAAAAGGCTGAGAAATTCTTTGTTATCCGACATATCTCTCTGCCATTCCAGTATCTGCCGCAGCCATGAAAGCTTCGCTTCTGCACTGTCGGATGCTGTTTTGCTGCTGCCGCTCTCTTTATATTTCCAATGTGCCGCAATACCATACTCTGCGGTACGATGCATCTCAAATGTACGGATCTGGATCTCAAAAGGCTGCCCGCTGCTGCCAATCAATGTCGTATGTAAAGATTGATACATATTCACCTTGGGCATAGCGATATAATCTTTAAATCGACCCGGAATCGGCTTATAAAGCTCATGAATAATTCCCAATGCCGCATAGCAGTCTTTCACCGTTTCCACCACGATTCGAACGGCAAATAGATCATAGATCTGATCCAGCGTCTTATCCTGGTTGACCATCTTCTTATATATACTAAATAAATGCTTCACACGGCCGTCGATCCTGGCATCGATGCCGGCCTCCGCCACGTGCTCTTTTACTTCCGCGATGATATTCTCCACAAACGCTTCACGCGTATCCTTGCGCAGAGCAATCTTCTCGGCTAAGTCATAATAGACTTCCGGCTCTAAATATTTTAAGGACAAATCGTCCAGTTCGATCTTAATCTTTGAAATACCCAGACGATCTGCAATCGGGGCATAAATATCCATGGTCTCCCTGGCTTTATCTCTCTGTTTTTCCGGTTTCATGTACTGAAGGGTGCGCATGTTATGCAACCGGTCAGCCAGTTTTACCAAAATAACACGAATATCTTTTGCCATGGCAAGGAACATCTTTCTCAGGTTCTCCGCCTGAATCTCTACCTTGTCCATCGACCAGGAAAGCTGTGTCAGCTTTGTTACGCCATCCACCAGCTGTGCCACTTCTTCACCAAATACTGCAGCGACTTCTTCGGTTGTCATCACCGTGTCTTCTACCACATCGTGAAGAATACCCGCTACGATTGTCTCTTTATCCAACTCCAGATCTGCCAAAATAATAGCAACACAAAGTGGGTGAATGATATACGGTTCACCTGATTTGCGCTTTTGCTCTTTATGGGCGCTATATGCAATTTTATATGCCTTTTCCACCATACTGATATCATCAGAAGGGTGGTACTTGCGGATACCGGCAACCAAATCCAAGTATAGCTCTTCCGGGCTGGTAAAATCAGCCGGTGCCTCTATCTTCTGATCTAGTTTTTCACTCTGTTCCACATCTCCCATATTGTTCCTCCGGCCTTTTTGGCTGAATTTGCCTTTTTCTGTCATTATTTTAGAGAATTATTTCTATTATAAGTATTTTTGTCAAAAAAAGCAATTCTTTTACAATAATTATTCCCACATGAAATTGCTTTATACAAAAGGGATCACAAATACCTACTTGCCTTCATACGTAATCAACGATTCGATATTATACCCTTTTAATTTTTCTCTTCCATTTAATCCTGACAGTTCTATGACAAAACAAATCTTCACCACTTCACCGCCTAATTTTTCAATCAGGCGAATCATCGCCTCGGTTGTGCCTCCGGTCGCGATCAAATCGTCGATGATGACCACTTTCTGCCCCGGTCTGATCGCATCCTCATGCATCTCAATCACAGCCGTTCCATACTCCAACGTATATTCCATGGAAATCGTCTTACATGGCAGTTTTCCTTGCTTTCTGATCGGCACAAATCCTTTGTACTCTGCGTAAGCTACCGGTACGCCAAAAATAAATCCTCTGGATTCCGGTCCTACGATTACGTCATAATCTACCCCGTCCAATGATTTTATAATTCCATCAATCGCCAGATGAAGTCCTTCCGCTTCTTGTAAAATGCTGGTAATATCTCTAAAAATAATCCCCGGTTCCGGAAAGTCCGGAATACTTCTTACATAATCTTTTAACTCTTTCATTTCACTCATTTGACTTCCTCTTTTCCTTTTTTGCGTAAATAGCATCCACCAAAAGCCAGCAGCATCAACATCGCAATGGCAGCGGCACTGATGATTGCCCCTTCTTTTAATCCTTCGGGGACATACTTCATCTTGATTATATGGTGTCCTACCGATAAATCAATTCCTGTAAAAGCATCAAATGTCTTTCGTGCTGTCACCGGCACGCCATCTACCTGAATCTTCCATCCTTTATCATATGGCACTGAGAAAAAAGCGGTTCCTGCCTCTTCTGCTTCTATCACACCTTCTAAGATATTATCATCCCATTTGGTAAGAATAAACGGCGAGCGGTTCAATTTCTCATATATTTCCTTTAGTCCCGCTTCTTCAAACAGATACGCATTCGCATTCAGTTCCTCTGAATCCTCGCTATTCTTCACCGTTACCGGTTCACCGGCCGGGCAAAATCCCAATTCTACCAGATATCCCCGGTTGATGTTATCCCAGGTCTTTGTGGATTCTGACTTAGTCACTGTTACCGATTTTACTTTTTTATTTAACACATAGATATAGTACTCCCCGTCTTCTTCCGGTGTGAAACTAAACGAGGTGCCTGTACTCTCCCCTATTATTTCTGAAAATACAGAAGAAGTACCCAATACATGGGAAAGATCATTCTGTACTTCGATTGGATTAGGGATATCGATCTGCCAATTTTCTTCCATTTCTTCCGGCATCACAAATCCCAATGGAAGTGTGTAGGGATTCTCATAGAGATACGTATCGCCCAGTGACTTCTTGAAAATCAATCTGGAATTATCCTGTAAACCGCCATAAAGTGCATACTGCACGGAAAACAGCGAATCTACAACCGGTGTACTACCCGTAATACTGTACGCATTCGTAGAACCCTCACATCCAACCGACTTGAAAAATGCAGTAAGATCTGCATGAGCGACTGATGAAAATAACGAAACCGTAGGGAAATTCATCCAGGCTCCATCATTCTTTGTCTTACGGTTTACTTTCTCCACGCGGTAAAACCCATGTTCCGATGTCAAATCCGTAAGGAGTTCCGTTACATCTGTATTATCCTCTTTATAAGCGGTTCGACTCGTCGTGCTGATACTGGTCACGGTCGTGTTCACCGCTGCCTCAATCGCCACGACCCCCAAAGTCAGTAAAGCGGCTGCCGCCTTACTATTTCTTGGATTTTTATAAAAGTAAATCAATCCTGTATAAATTGCCAGGAATAAAATCGCCGCATAAAATACGCTGAAATGATAAGCTTTATCGGTCACCAGTTTTTGCGCCAGCAGGATAAAACAAATCGAGCCCCAGAACGCTACTGCGATATGTTTTTTCGGTGTCTCATCCAGATACATATAAGCTCTGTAACAGAGTGACAGCATCAAAAAAATGTAGATAAATGACTGTCTGCAGGGCAAGCTGTTGGGATAGTGAAAACCATGCCACATAAAGTTCAGTGCATTGACCGAAAAACTGGCAAAAAATAGGAGGAGCAGACCACAGGTAACTGTTTTTTCTTTTACCGGTATCTTTTTACAGACCAGATATAGCAAAAAGAACATGTATACCGCTACGCCGCAGTAGATATTGGGCCAGTGATCCAGTCCTGTCTCCGTCTTCACATTTCCAATATGTCTCGCCAACATATCGAAGATTGAAAAATACATCTCAAACGTCTTTGGAAAACTGGAATCGACCGAAGCGGTACTCTGCAGAGCAAATATCTCCGGCAGTAATATCACCGCCGCCAAGGCACCGGCGATCAGTGAATACCCGGCAAACTGCACCAGACTGATAAAAAAGTCCCTCGGTCTTCTCTTTCCTTCCATAATTAGAAGACATACAAAATATAAAACCATAAAGACACAAATCATGATGGAAATATAATAATTAGAAAGAATCGATATTCCCAGGGTAATACAGTAAAGCATCCCTTTCTTTTCTTTTACCAGTTTTTCCAATCCCAGCATAATCAAGGGGAATAAAAGGATACAATCCAGCCACATAATATTCCAACTATAAGCTGCCATATAGCCGGAAAGTGCATAAAAAATGCCAAAAAATCCAACTCCAAAATCTGAAGTATGATTGTGTTTTCTTAGATAATAAGCAAATGCAAGTCCGCATAAACCAATCTTTAAGACGATAGAGTAGGTCATGAATTCAATAATTAGCGATTTGGGGCACAAAATCAAAAGCCAATTCAGCGGACTGGCCAGATAATAGGCATACAAAGCCGCAAAGTTGACTCCCATACCGATATCCCAGCTATACAGCAGACTTCCCCCATGAGTCAGTTTATTATGGAATTCAGAAAAGAACGGTGCATATTGATGATACATATCCGTCCTTAAAAAACTCTCTTCTCCAAATGGAAAAATCCCTCTCTGGGCAAATATAACGATCATAATGATGATCGGAATAAAAAATGCTGCAATTAATCCATCCGATGGATGGAGAAGTCCCGTGCCAGACCGTCTCCGCTCAGTCACCGGTTCGCTTAATACCGGATCGCTTAGTACCGGTTCGACCTCCGCTTGAGATTCCGGTTTTTCTTCCACTCCTGCTGATACCTGCTTTAACACTTGATCAAATTCCTTGGAAATTCCGGATATTTCGTCCCGCTCCATATACTTCCTCCAAACCTATAGCTAAGTATTCTTTTCATGTCATGTCATCTAGTTTTTTCTTTATTTTTAAATATAAATAATTTACTGAGTATATAATTTAGCACCAGTGAAATCGCCGATACCATGAATTTTCCAAACCACTCATTCCATCCAAGAACATCTACCATTACCACCATGGCACCTACGGTAAATGCCCCCGTTAGTAACCGACAGGATACAAACGATACAAACTCTTTTAAAAATGCCTTCGGTTTCCATGTATGACTTTGAAATACAAAAAGTTTATTGGTAATAAATGCAAACAGCACCGCTGCTGCCCATGAAACAGTCGATGAAAATGCAACCGAATAACCGCCCCATCGCATCACCGGATATACCAGCCAGTCCACTGCAGTCGTCAATATCCCAAAGATAATATAAGAAATAGTTTCCCTATTTACAAATTTATTCCAGATCTTATTCCAAGTTTCTTTTAACATGATTATTTCCTATTCTTAAAAATACCCATTTTCCCTCTATTGTATTATAGGATGCCTTAAAAGTAAAGAATTAGATACATAAAACGACAATACGCAAGAAAAAAGCGAGCCATGGTTTATACAAAAATATTGCTCAAACTAACTCGCAATTTCTTTTTATATGCTTCCTGCACTCGCTTCTTTTTGATATCTATACACTTTTATTTCATTTCTTCCAACAAATGATTGACACTCACACTTTTCACACAAAGAGCAAATAACTCTGTCGCGGTGATTAGATCCTGCAACGGTGGATAAGATGGTGCAATACGGATGTTGCTGTCATGTGGATCCTTTCCATATGGATAGGTAGCACCGGCACCGGTCATCACCACTCCGGCTTTCTTGCATTTGGCAACAATGCTTTTTGCACATCCATCTAATGAATCAAAGGAAATAAAATATCCGCCATTTGGCTCAGTCCATGTTCCAATATCCAGACCTGTCAATTCACGTTCCAGTATACTCTCCACTGCTTCAAATTTAGGTCTTAATATTTCGGCATGCTTACGCATATGTTCTACCATACCGTGAATATCTTTAAAGTATCTCACATGACGAAGCTGGTTTACCTTATCGTGTCCAATGGTCTGAATGCCCAGTTGTCTCTTAATATCCGCCATATTATTATGTGAAGTAGCGATTGCTGCAATTCCTGAGCCGGGAAAACTTATCTTGGAAGTAGATGAAAACTTGTAGACCAGATCCGGATTTCCTGCCCGCTTGCACTCTGCCAGAATCTCAATCAGATGATCCTGTTTATCATCATACAAATGATGAATACTGTATGCATTATCCCAATAGATTCTAAAATCAGGAGCCGCCGGTTTCAGTCTTGCAAAACGGCGCACCGTTTGATCGGAATATGAGTTTCCTGTCGGATTACTGTACTTAGGAACACACCAAATTCCTTTAATGCTGTCATCCTGGGTCACTAATGCCTCTATCATATCCATATCCGGACCATCGGCAGTCATCGGTACATTAACCATCTCAATACCAAAGTATTCCGTAATGGCAAAATGTCTATCATACCCCGGTACCGGACAGAGGAACTTTACTTTATCTAGTTTGCACCAAGGGGTGTTACCCATCACTCCATGGGTCATCGAACGGGAAATCGCATCATACATAACATTCAAACTGGAGTTTCCATATATAATAAGGTTGTCAGCCGGTACTTCCATCATATCGCCAATTAATTCTTTGGCCTCTTTTGTACCATCGAGAACACCATAATTTCGGCAGTCTGTCCCATCTTCGCACACTAAATCACTATCACTATTTAATACATCCATCATCCCCATAGAGAGATCTAACTGTTCTGTACTGGGCTTTCCACGGGACATATCTAGTTTCAGATCTTTCCCCTGATATGCGTGATACTGGGCAGACAGGTCTTTTTTAAGTTCCAATAACTCTTCTTTGGTAAGTTCGCTGTAAGGCTTCATCGCTCAAATTCCTCCTTGTTTCATTCTTCAAATCAATCTATAAAAAAGTATTCTCCATATCATACCATATTGTGTATTTCTTTGACAAGAGTCTTTTTATAAAATACTGTCATTGACTTTCGCACTTCTAAAATGCTATACTGTACAACGCGTTAAATACCAAGGAGGAGCAAACATGTCTGATACAGCCATTTCAAGCGAAAATAAAATGGGCACAATGCCTGTCAATAAACTTTTGATTACCATGTCACTGCCGATGATTGCATCCATGCTGGTGCAGGCACTTTATAATATTGTAGATAGTATCTTTGTTGCGCAGATTGGGGAAAATGCATTGACCGCCGTTTCTCTCGCCTTTCCAATACAGAGTCTCATGATCGCCGTAGCGGTGGGAACCTGTGTAGGAATCAATGCTCTTCTTTCTCGATGTCTGGGAGAAAAGCGTCAAAACGATGCCAATTTAACCGCTATAAATGGTGTATTTATCTCATTTGCAAGTTATCTTATTTTTGCAGTCATTGGATTGCTGGGCACCGGTGCCTTTTTCAGAAGCCAGACAAGTAACCCCGAGGTCATAAAATACGGAACGGAATACCTCTCCATCTGCATGATTTTTTCTTTTGGTCTCTTTATGGAGATGACACTGGAGCGCATTATGCAATCCACCGGCCGTACCATTTACAGTATGGTCACACAGGGCATTGGGGCAATTATCAATATCGTTCTGGATCCTATTATGATTTTTGGACTATTTGGTTTTCCCAAGTTGGGAATTCGGGGAGCCGCGATTGCCACAGTGACCGGACAGATCATCGCCATGATACTGGCTTATAGCATGAACCGAGAAAAAAATCCGGATGTGCTCATTTCCTTTAAACATTTTCGTCCGAATCTTCCGATTATTAAGAAGATATACGAGGTCGGTATTCCTTCTATTGTTATGCAATCGATTATTTCAGTTATGACTTTGGGTATGAATACGATTCTTCTCATGTTTTCAGAAACTGCCGTTTCGGTTCTGGGTATTTATTTTAAACTACAAAGTTTTGTATTTATGCCGATTTTTGGTTTGAATAACGGAATGATTCCTATTGTCGCTTATAACTATGGTGCACAAAATAAAAAACGGATTATAGATACCATCAAACTCAGTTCTGCCATTGCTATTGGCATTATGTTTATTGGATTAATTATTTTCCAAGTATTTCCGGTCGGTTTATTCAAAATGTTTAATGCATCGGATCACATGTTGGAAGTTGGCATTCCCGCACTGCGCATCATCAGCACCGGTTTTATGCTTGCCGGTTACTGTATCATCATCAGTTCAGTATTTCAGGCCATGGGCAATGGTATTTACAGCCTGATCACTGCCGTAGCCAGACAGCTTGTCTGCATTCTTCCACTGGCTTACTTATTTGCCAAATACTTAGGTCTCTACGCTGTATGGTACGCCTTCCCTATGGCAGAACTTATTTGTGTTATTATTACTACTTATCTATTTCGAAAAATTTATCTAAATAAAATTAAGCCTTTGGGTATGGAGGATTAGTATGTCATTCATCGAACTTTTTATTCTTGCAGTTGCTCTGTCAATGGATGCCTTTGCCGTCTCGGTCTGTAAAGGACTGTCCATGCCAAAACTCAATAAAAAACATGCGATAATCATTGGTCTGTATTTTGGTATTTTCCAAGCGCTTATGCCTCTGATTGGTTACTTTCTGGGTTCTCATTTTAGTTCTGCCATCACCTCGGTTGACCACTGGCTGGCGTTTATTCTTCTCTTTGTCATTGGAATCAATATGATAAAAGAATCCATGACTGCCATTGAAGAAGAGGAACTAAATGCCTCTGTAAATGTAAAAACCATGCTTATTTTGGCTGTCGCTACCAGTATTGACGCCTTAGCCGTTGGCATTACGTTTGCCTTTTTACAGGTTCAGCTGCTTCCGGCCGTATCGCTCATTGGAATCATTACCTTCATCCTGTCTGTTATTGGCGTAAAGGTGGGAAATGTATTCGGTACCCGATATAAATCCAAGGCAGAATGTCTGGGCGGAATTGTTCTTATTCTAATTGGGTTTAAAATTTTGATTGAACATCTGTTTTTTTAATTTGCCTTCGATTTTTTTTACTTTGTTTTTCTTAACGGAGTCTTTCGCAATTTCAATATTTCTGATATACTTAAAAAGTTCCCACATTTAACTAGCCTATATTTTATGTAGGCCTCTTTCAAAGGAGAATATTTTATGAAACATGTAAAGAAAAATTTCCGTCTATTCCTCGGCTGCATCGCTTGTTCTGCTATCTTATCCATGACCGGTGCTTCTATGGTTCATGCAGAAGAAAAGGCGATTCCCATGACTGAACCGGTTTTCATCTACGGTCAGATTTACCATGAAAACGGAAGACTCTCGATGAAAAATATCAAAGGTGATGCCACTCTGGATGAACTGCTTTTGAATATTTCCGAAGAAACCAAGATTTTAGATGCCGTAAATGGCTTACCCGTACCAAAAGATGACTTAAAAGATGGCGAAGGCGTGTATGCCTATATCAGTCATGCCATGGCGATGAGTCTGCCTCCGCAGTCCCATGCATTCATGATTATCTGTAAAGTTCCGGCTGATTTTGCTGCTCCCTCTTTTGAAACCGTGGATAAGCTGTCACAGAATGCTGATGGTTCTACCCTTCTCACCACCATGCGGGGGAATCAGTTCACACTGGACAGTACCACCTCCTATCTTCCTTATCTAACACGTAATATCGTAACGATGCAGGATTTAACGAAGGGACGTACCTGTCTGATCTGGAAAACACAGCGAGTGGCTGGGCAGATCGAAGCGAATGCAGGTACAGCTGCTAAGGTTGTAATATTTCCTACGGAAAATGGTGGAAATGGGAGCAATGGAGGCAGTAAGATAAGCGGACCGGCAAGTGATCCGGAATTAATAGCAAGACG
>JAVWRQ010000021.1:31711-40035 GCA_036634775.1 Clostridium sp. | reverse complement strand
CCGTGGAACGCCTTTCATTAAAGCATTCCACGGGTTTTAACTGTCAAAGATGGGAGTATACCCACCCAATTGGGAATATGCAACTCCAACCTTCCCAATTAGGGAAAAGAGCCGGAGTACTTTTTGTTAATTAATGAATTTACCGCAGTCATAGGTAAGGGCAAGGATTGATTCTCCATCTTTTGCTTCTATACATATCTGCACAGCTAAAAATAAAATCACATACAGTGCCCGGTCTAACTCGGTTATGCATAGACCGCTGTTATTGCGTATGCAAACATTAATAATCCCTGCGTCCTCTTCGACTTCGAGCAAGGAAAAAGAATTTTGTGCAAACTCTTGCAACATTGGGATTATAGTTGCATTGAACCAAGCCATGTGCCCTGTGAGTGCATCCATTTCTGTTTCTAACTTTACCTTATGTAGAGTGTCTGATAGCGCAACGCGCTGTCGGTTATCCAGTTCTTCAACCTCAACCAGGATATCATTTGCAACGATCTCATTAGGCCTGTAGTCGTATTTCTCTATATTTTTTTCTATAATTAATTCACCTCGCTTTACTTTATATTGAGCCTTCTTTATTATATAGCTTTGGGTGGGCAGGCGTATAGCCGGGACTTTTTACAAAAATTTTGTGTTAGGTCTGTGCATTTTTATGGGTAAGGAATTTGTTTCTGGTTAGAAAAAGAAAGAAGTTACTTGTTGTATTTGCGGCGCTGACCTACATAGATCGACATAATAAGAAATAGCATCCTCCACCGTCCAATGTGGAACGATACAAAACATTTTTAGAATATATAGGCAGACCTGCTTATCTGGAATATGTGACAATGCCAGAGTTTAACTTAAAAACAAAGAGAACTATTTAATACGGATCAAACCCACTTCTGACCTAAATCTATGGTGTGGGCTTTATTTTGTCCTTGCTTACCGCTTATAAACTACAGATTTTTTTAATCTTGTACCATCCTTCTCCGGCAATTCCGGTGCTTCTGCTCTTGCCTTCACCAATACACTCTTATCAAACTTCTTACCAAAATACTCCTTCAGTTTCTCTTCCGTCCTTGCCTCATAGATTTTTCTTTTACCTCTGATTAAATCCCTTAACTGCTCCATGTTATCCCTGTTCTCCTCAACCAGTATATAAAATTCTTTATATGTCTGAGCTTGTATTTTCTTTAGACTTGTAATTCTTTTTTGACTTTCTTCTATGATTTGCTTGTCATTCTGCAAAATCGGATTATCATATATATGTAAGGATTTTATATTTTCCAAACGATTTTTCAAAGATTGGATCTGAGTTTCAGTATTGGTGATTTCTGATTTTAGAGATTCACGTTTTTTAATTTGGAGAGGATTTATAGTAGCAATATCTTTTGTCTTTGATTCCAAAGTTTGAGTAAGAGTGTCAATGGCTTTTATAATTTGTTCTGTAGTTTTAGCATAGGTGCCGGCAATTGCAATCTGCTTATCTACATTTGCACTCTGTGCCGCCATAGATGTTGATAACACAATCTGTTGATAGGCAGCTGCAATATGTTGGGATCTAAGGCTTTCCAACCGGGATGATACCTGTTGTAAATGCTCCGTCTGTGCTTTTTCTAAGGCTTCAATCTGTACCTTGAATTTATGAAGAAAAATGTTATCCTCGGCGATTTCACGATTGATATTACCAAGATCTGTCTGTATACCTCGTTTTTCCATGCGGTATGCTTCTGGTCCTAAGTGGACGGATGGCACTTTATTTATGCCTCGATTTGCATAGGATCTATGGTCAATTTGAGCTGAGATATTATTGTCTTTGAGCGCTTGGTTACACATGGATGCCCATGACTCTCGCCAACGGAATAGAGAATCTTTACTATTCCATTCGGCTGTAATTGGGTTTGAGATTTTTTCGGATTTAGGCTGTTTATCAACTCGCTTTAATCCTTTTGCTTCGGCCGTCTCTGCGGTAAGCCATATTTTTCTTTTACCAAAATGATACCGATATTGTTTTTCCCATCCGTCTTGCTCTGCTTGTTGTATGTCCGGTGATGGGATTGCTTTCTCTATATTGTCCTTCCGGCAGAGATAACTAAGTTGTGACTTTGGCTGCCATTTACCATCGTTATTGAGAGGGCGTAACGTAAGCAGGATATGAGCATGAGGGTTTTGGAAAATCATTTTATCAGGATCGTTTGTTGGATTGCCATATAAGTCTAAGGGTCTATTGTTTTTATCCGTGACTGGCGGATTATGGATTGCAAAGTCAGCACACATCCCTTGAGAAACAAGGTTTTTATTAATATATGCCCTTGCCAGGATTGTTTGTTGTTCTAGGTTCAGTTCAGATGGTAGGGCAACCTGTATCTCCCTTGCCAGTTGGGCGGTAGCTGTTTTCTCTGCCTGTTCTACGGTATTCCAAAGGGTAGAACGGTCTCTGTATATCTCCGGTGCATTGTCTGGTAGTATGATTTCGGTATGGGATATCCAGTTTTTGCGACTGTAATCATGGGTTAATCCATCGTAATCATTGGTAAGGATATCACCGCTTCGATATGCAGCGGCGGCAATGGCAGAGCGGCCGGTACTGCGACCGATGATCTGAACGTTTAGGTGGTATATTGCCATTGTAGTTATCAACTCCTTATGTGGTTTCAATGTGCCTGTTGGCACTGTGGTTTTTGGCTTGTATGGTTTTGCTCCCGGCAGGGCTTCCAGCGGACGCCACATAGCCTTGGCTATGTATAAGTGCGCACTTCCTATTAAAAACAGAAGTGAAATTATTCCAAATCTGCTATGTAATCTATGTTTTTAGGATCTAACAGGGATGTATAAAGGATTTGCTGAATTTGCTCATTGGACAAATTTTCAGATGGGCGGACTTCATGGATAACACTTTCTAAAATTGCTCCACGTTCAATTAATCTGTGGGCACGTTGCTTTCGTTCTTTTAACTTTGCCCGTTGTCGGGCTGCCTGTTCCCTGTGTTTTTGTTGTAGTAATTCCAGTTCGGTCATAATCTACCTCCTGTGCTTATGTATATCACCTATACCTGCTATTTTTATATTTTCCTCTGCCATGGAGAGAGAAGCATCAATATTGTTGGTATGTTTTAAAATTACTTTATCTATATCTTCAATTAGTTTGTGAGATGTCTGTTGTATTGTCTGCAATGATGATTTTAACTCCGGCAACTCCTTGTCACTGCTCCACCCAGCGAGATACCCAAAACTATAATCAGAGGTGTCTAATCCCAGGTGTTGGCATAGGATAAATGCAACGCTTTCAGCTTCGACTTCCATCGTAGCTGAATCTTTGATATGAGCTTTGTCCTTATGTAAGATGCTATGGGTTGTTTCATGGATTGCCGTCTTGATTGTTTGCAATTCTGACATACCGGATTTAATCACAATCTCTTTATCCTCCAAATGGTAATATCCTTTTTTATTGGTATTCCAGTTATCAAACCGGATTGGTGCCGGTGCCACTTCTTTGATGCTATCCATTAATAGCATGTAATCTGGCATCTGACCTTGTAACTCCTTTGCCAACTCCGGCAATGGTTCTCCCTCCGTCTGGGATATGTCAAAAACTGAAATCGCTCGAAAGCTGGCATAGGTAATTTCTTTTCGCTCCTTAACAGGATTGCCCTGTGCATCTCTTTTCAGCAATCCGGTGCCTGGGTCTGTCACATCCGTATAGATAATATTTTTATATAATGAGGGTGCTAAAATCATAATACCTTTTGCACCCTTAATGACATGACGCTCCATTGTCTCCCATGTTTTATATCCGGCTATGTAAGATGCATCTGGTTTCTGCTGGGCGATTAAGAGTGAATTATTAAAACTGTAGCTGTGGAATTTTTGCATTGTTGATAAATATTTTTTATATTTGTCAGAAGTAAAAACCTCTTTGATACCCTGCTCTAGTTTGTCGGTGAGTTCCTTAATCTTTATATTTTGATCTGTTTTTTCTTTCATGGAATTTCTCCACTGCTTCTGGTGCGATATGCAGTTCGATACCCTTACCAGAATGGCAAATTGCTGATTTATAAGTGCGATATGTTTCTCGTAAATCTAATTGTTTTTGTAATTTCATTTTCTTTTACCTCCGATGAGTGATGCCCTTGGATATGCCAGGTACTTCCACTTTAAGATTTTCTGTTATTCCTGCAAGCGTAAGTTCATGACCGTCAAACTCATACAGATTATCCGTAAGTTGGTCGTGTAAGGGCACCTCTGTGCCGTTAATCATCGTCACCATATCTTTTAACGCTTGCACATCTCCGCTTGTATCCGATTTGAGTAAAATTATAACTTCGTGGATTGACGATGGTAAAATATAAAAATCCTCTCCGACCTGCTCATGGATTTGCTTAAGCACTTTGGAATCTGCAATCAAAGCTGCTCCGTCAATACCATCCTTAGTAGACAAAACGTGCATAGGCACACCACCAGACTCCATCATCATAGCATTAGCCAACTCCTCGCCCATACCATTAGACATCATGATATCTTTCATAACCTCGTCCATAGATTTGTAGTCCATATTGGCTGCTGTATTTGTCTTTGCCATCTGTAAGAGCTCTTCTTTTGTCATTTGCATAAGGCTAAGCATTTGGTTATTAACTTTGATGGATGCAAAGTCTCCAATATGCCATTTTGCAAATACCGCCATATCATCTGATATTTTTTCGTGTGGGATGTCCTGGAGCCACTCTCTGTTTTTGTCATACCCGACAATGGCAGATCTTAGATGGTCTGGTGCTGCCTCTCGATTTATGCTCTCCAAAGCAAAATTAGGTTTATCGGCTGTTAAGACATTGTTTTTTATATTACTAATAATATCCGTCATTGGAGCACCCTCTTTATAGTCCTCATAATATTGGTCTGGATATACAACAATACCAACCGGATCATCACCATATCGGATTGTAGTAGTCTGCAGTAGTTCATTATTTTTAGGGACAGAGATTGCTTGGAGTCTGCCACCCTCTGGTGCGATAGCCTCCTGTAGGGCATCGCAAAATTCTTGGTTAAATTCATTAATATTCATTTTTATACCTCGTTTAATTGTTGATTATAGTCTCTGACCTTTGCGGCCAGTGCTGAGATTTTTTTGTCTTTAAAGTAGTAACATTTTTTTGGTCTAAGATAGCCGACACCACTGATTATCAGTATGACTTCTTCATTTTTGACTAAAATGATTAAATCGTCCGGTTCTATGATTGGCTTATCCTCATAGGTGTATGATTTATGTCTTCCCTTACCACCTGTCAGAGTTTCTTTTTTCTCTTTGTATTTACCGCACCAATCTTGGACAGTTCTCGCAGTTTGTATATCTGACTCTTCGCAGATTATTTTACAACGGCAGTTATCCGTAATTACCCTTGTTAAATCTTTTCCGTAAATATAGTCGCCTTGTGCTAGGGATTGAAATGCTAAAATCACCATCACTTTTTTAGACCGTAAAGTGGCAAGTGCATTTTCAATTCCTGTAATTTTACCCAACCGAGCAAATTCATCTATTATTAAGAGCATTGGTATAGTTTCATTTTCTGATCTACGCTCTAGTTCCTTTAAAACCTGCACTGTACAAAGTCTTAGAATTGCCTTGTATGATTCCAACATATGTTCAGGGATTGCCAGAAATATAGACTTGCCATCTCGAAATGAGTAAGGGCTGGCCTTTTGGTAGTTATCCCGAAAACAAAATTTAATATCAGATTTTGAAAACACAGAAAGACTTGTTGTCATCTCCACAATACAGTCCTGTACCGACTCGGCATCTTTGCCGGAGAATTTAGCAAGGTATTTGTACCATAGATCTGATGACTCGCTGCCTTTTATGATTTCTTCAATTAAAGATTTAATTTCTGATTCTAGGATTTTGTTAATGCTATCTACAAATGATGCACCTTGTTTATAGTAATAAATCAGCAAACCTGTAAACATTGTTCTTGCATTTTCAATAAAAAAAGCGTCCTTGGGATTTGTGCTGATAATAAGTGCTTGTGCGATTTCCTCTGTTGCCTCAGCTACCAAATCGTGAGATGGACTATCATGTAAACGGTAGTAAGCATCCCAGCCGATGGTAGTCCGATCCGTAGGATCAACGATTAATATGTTGTCTGCATAAGCGCAGGTTGATTTTTGATGTAGCTCGCCTTTGATATCGACTGCAAAGATCTGATAAGCAGGTTCATTTCCCGTTGCAAAATTGGCCAGCAGGGTACTAAGTAACACGGTGCTTGTCTTACCGGATCCAGAACCGCCGATGATGCAACAATGCAGGATTTCATTTCTTGGCAGCCTGACATAACGATTTTTATATGTACCGAGTATAATTCCCTCTGGCTCTTTACTTAGTAGTTCTGATGGCACCCTTGGATGCATGGCTATGTGTTTTTGTGCCGATTCTTTTGTTAGGCCAGTGTTAGGTATCAGTCCATCACCTATGCTGATTTTATCAATCTGCTTACCCTCACACATGATCGACCATAGGTTGTTAAAAGATACCCATGCCACGATAGCCAAACAGATTAGCATAAGGGTTTTGTATTTAATGTCCGGGATAACCTGTGGCGTAACCACCCAAATAACAGGGATAGAATATAGTCCGGTAATAGCGACTAATCTATACAGTAGATTCAGCGATTTCTTCATTTTCTGCCTGCTCCGTCCAATCAATTTCTGACATGGCTTTGTATTTGTAATATAGATCCAGATTGTATTGTATTTCGTCCATTTCCGATGCCGTTAAAATATATAAGCTCCCGATTTTTTGCATATGCAAGTCCCTCCCATTGTAATTACCCTGTTAATTATATTATGCAAGTTAGGCAGGCAAAAAAGGGCATTTTTGACGGTTCTCTCACTTATACACCGCTATAATTTTTAGAAAAAAGAGATGCCTCAGCACCTCTATGTAAATTACATATGAGCAAACTCATACAGATCATGGACGGCACTCTGAAACGTGTAACCACCGACATACTCTTGTAAAAACTGGATACTGTCACCACAGTAATTAGGCTTTTTCTGCATCCTCTTTTTGTGATCGCAATATCTCCAAACATCATCCTTGCCCTTGAAAAATGTAATATTTTGATTGCCTGTGTATGCATACTGTCCCTTGTCTTTTTTTATAATTTTATCCGGATGATATACCTGTAAATAATCAATTAAGTTTGTTTTTCTCGCTTCATTTTTGATTGTTTCATCTACATATTTCATAATGTTTTCTCCTTATTCTTGTTTGTATTTTTTGATTTGTTTTTGATTTTGATTTTGTTTTCATGGACGATGCTATTAAACTCCAGTGCCAGCATACCGTATTTTTGATTATTTCCTTGCACTTGGATCGCCGGATTAAGTAAATAATTTGAGATTGACACCTCTGCTATGGCATCTGCGCTTTTAAGGGTTTTTAGTACTTTAGCAATAACTTTTTTATCATTGATACCGCAGTTCTCCATAATATTTTCATAGGTGCAAAAAATCATGTTGTTGCTGTCAGCATTGGCAAGCAGATATAGCAGTATCTGGGTTGATTGGTTTGCAAACATAGATAATACTGCATAGGTTTGACTGGGAAAAATCTTTCGGAAATTATTGGGTGTATGGGCTGCGGTTGATACCTCTTTGACTTCTCCGGTATCTCGATACATGGATGGTATTTTACTTGCTAATCGCATTAGATTATTGCTCCTTTCTGGGACGTTTTTATGTCTCTATAGATAGGATGTAAGATTTAGCAAAAACCGTGCTACTTTTTTTAAAAATATTTTATTTTATGTTTTGGGAGGTATAGTCCCTACGTTTAGGTGGTGGTATTTCCTAATCAGCATAAGTCTGTAATCCCTTTGTTTATATGGTGAAAATGACATTTTAAAAAATCGTCCTCTTTTCTTATGTATTTATGTTGGCTAAATTAGTACCTTTACAATGCACGATAGTTGATATCTTAATAACTTTTTTCGGGATACTTTAATAAGCCTAGAGTAAACAATTTTGGTATGTGTGTTTATCTATGCATGGAGTAAACAGCATTGATATTATGATCATTGGGTAAACAACCCATTGAGCAAGCATTACCATTGAGTCTACGACAATGCCACACCGCAAGCCTCTTGCGGTATGTCTGCTCAATGAAAAAAAAATGTATGGCACTGGTTGTCCTTGGTACCATGTCTAACTTTTCTTTTTCAACAAGCGGTGGACTGGGAAATGCAAAACATTTCCCGGTCTGCCTGTGCTACGCACCCAATGCCTGTTTACACAATGGCATTTATTCCATGGATGTGTAACTCAATGATTTGTTTACCCTATGCTGTT
>JAVWRQ010000021.1:0-31611 GCA_036634775.1 Clostridium sp. | reverse complement strand
TTAATCTATGATCGTTTACCCTATGCTGTTTTAATCTATGATCGTTTACCCTATGCTGTTTTAATCTATGATCGTTTACCCTATGATGGATACCTCTATGGCTGTTTACTCAATGACGATAATACATTAGATTACATAGGTATTAACCTTGTTATGGATATATAAATTTATATTAGATTATCAGATACTTACTTCGATTGTAGTTGATGCATTCAGCGTTCCAATTTTCAAAATTCTTTTTATTTTTTTTCATTTTATCAGCACTCTTTTTATCAAATCTTACATACTAATATCAGATACATTTATTAGGTAAATCAAAGGTTTCCACCGCCTTTGACTCGCTGTGCAAAACACGAAAGGAACCTCATTTTATGAGTCAAAAAAGAATGTCCGAAGATATAATTTATACTGCAAAACAAGCAAATCTCATTGATTTTATGCTGACATATCACCCTAACGCTATTATTAACCGCTATGGTATCCGTGACCGGGAACATGACAGCCTAGTCCTATTTCCTCATTCCTTCTGCCGCTTTAGCACTGGCGAAGTTAATGACGGAATCGCATATTTAGAAAAATACCAGGGCTACCGTTGGCGAGATGCCGTGATTGAGCTTAATAAATTTTGCAAAGATAACTCCGACAGACCAAATACACCCGCCTTTGATTCTGGCTACCGTAAAACTGGTCGAATATTTTACCGACCGGTTCCAACCGATCACATTGACTTAATTACCAACTACCTACATAACGAGCGGGGAATCTCCCTTGACACCATTACCCACTTGTTAAAATTAAATAAGATTTACCCTGCCACTGCTTCTGGCTTCGGTGATAATTTTGTTTGCTTTGCTAACCATGCCACAGATTTTTATATCCTCCGTAATATCTCCATCAATGGTATGCCTAAGCTCCAGTTTGCAAAAAATCCATGCTACTACTGGTTTTTCACATCCATAGAATTAAATAGCATTGATAACCTGATTGCTTTTGTGGATCAGACTACTAACCCATACACAATCGATTTACCTCTTTACATCTGTGAATCACCCATTGATGCAATCAGCCTATATGAGATTACAAAGGCACCCGGAATTTATGCGGCCATGGGCGGCCTTAAGCTGACCACTGCTACAAACATGGTAAGCAACTTTAAAAATCAAGGCACGGAACATTACAAACGCAAAACCTATATTGCTGTTGACAATGATCCGGCCGGTATTCAATTTGCTAATAGCTTTCCGATAGAAATCCCACATGAAGTCATGACTCCAAAATCCAAAGATTGGAATGCAGAATTGCTTTCCACAAGTTAAACCATAGAAGCACAAGTTTGGGATAGTAAATTAACTTGCTTTCACGAGCTTAAAGATTCTATGGACATTATGAAATAGCAATTTAAAAGTATTTATTTTTTTCATTACATAAGGAAAACACCAAAAGTGAGCAGGTCAAACAACTGTAATGGAAAATAATATCAATATTGCTAAAAGTTTTTGCGAACCAGACAATTATTTGATAAATCCCATAGTATCACGTTCTACAATTAGAGAACTATCCCAAAATCCAGAATGGGCATGGTATGAAAATCACCTTTATGCTGTTAGAATGAATTACTTAAAACAGCCCTAGGCTCCCGTCCTAAGGCTATTTCTCTGCACCTCTATACCCTCTCACATTCCATTCCCTTAACCGTCTGCTCCATGCAATACAGTAAAAATCCCGATGCACTTGAAAATCCGTATAGCTCCACATGATTTTCAATTATCTGGCGTTCTGTTTTTGAAAGGGTGAGATTTAAACCCTCATTTCTATCTTCCAACCTCAGCTTTCTTCTCCAAAAGGGCTGTATTCCTAAGTTATGGGCTATGATGTCTAACTGTCTTTCGGTCACGCCCAAGGTTTCATAAATATATTTTTTTGAATAAGGCAAACCTCTTTCATATAATTCCCTAAACCTCTTATCAATGGTGTTTTCCAATCTGACCTGCCCGAATGTCACTTCCGGCTCCTGACCGATAAACACCGCCAGAATTGCATATCGCTCTGGAAATTTTCTCAACCAATTCCGTATCTGTCCAAACATGACCGCCGTCAGATTTGCACTTCCAAAGTGCTGAATAATAAAATCTTCACCGAACTTCTTGCATAAGTCTGCTGATATCCGCTCAAAGTCAATCGTGTAATTTTTATCCTTTCTCGCAATCCCATATCCGGCATTGATCAAACCCTCATAAAGATTACTGTATCCCTCTGTAGGTCCTGCCTCTAAAGGCAATTTCAGATACCTTATCAATATTTCTGTAAAATCAATTTCCGATGTAAGGATATTATAATCTGGCTCTCCACCACTACAATCCGGCAGTACAAAATTGTTATTCAGCTCATTTTTATACAAATTCTGCCTGCTTCTCAATCTGCATTTATGTTTATGGCAAACTGTGACATAGGGTATCTGGTGGCTTAAATGCCAATAGGATTCTCCATATTGTTCTGCATCCGCTCTTATGCAAAGGGGGCAGGATTTAAGCTCTGACATTCCGCTTGGTTTGGATATTTTGACTGGAAAATCAATCTTTGTGTCCTTCGTCATATCAAGCAATTTCTTTTTAACTTCCAACGGCTGAAACCGGAATATATATTTAAACAACGTGTGATTTAAGGCAATGTCCTCTACGTCAATGACACCCTCTGGAAGTTGTTTCGCAATATCATTAATCAATCTATTTGGTAAAAAGCTACCCAGGGCGGCATGATCCACACCGCCGAATAATTCCCGGAACGTAACGGCACTGGTAGCATTTCCTGTTCTTATATGGTATCGGCATAAAACGCTGTACCATAATTCGTCTGGATAAGGTGTAGGGAAGAACTGTAACATCAATAGCACCGCCTTTCTATCATTTGAAATGTTCCTAATGTATTAATCAAATACTTTACAGATTCATTCTGCTTCCAGATTGCCACTAGGTCGGCTTTCTCTCTCTCTGACTGTTTTCTCCCTCGCTGACTGGCGTAAAATCTGCGTATGGGCTTTGTAGTGCTTTCTGGTATAGGTTGTGTTGACTGTTCTAGTTCTACGGCAGAGACCTCAATAACCTTCGGCTCTTGGTTCTCAATTGCCCTATAGTCAGCCTCAACAGAAGAATCTTCTAAGTCAACTTCCTCAGTCAAAATCTCTTGGACAGTAAAATCTGATATGGATGTACCACCACGGGCATAGATTTTTGGTACATCTATTCCTAAAACGGTAATTGTCTGTTTAATCACCTCATAACTTAATTTCTCCGTCCCTGATAAAATGGCTTGTGCCTGAGACTCTTGAAAGATTTTTACTATATATGCCGGAATCCCACCAGACAGGTCATAAAACTGTTTCATCAGTTTTTCAGACAATGGAATCTTTTGCAACATAACTTGATATTCCCATAAAGCAATAATAAATTTCCGATATGTAGCGTCATATTTCATCGGTAACAACCTCAAACCTCTGGTTCTTCTTTTTAAATGCTCCTGTTTTGTAAATAGTTCCTCGGCTTCCAATGTTCCGCAAAAGCAAATCCCTGTAGCGGTTTCATTGGTCAGTTCCACCAAGAATTTAATAAGTGGTTTAAGCTGCTTATTTCTTGTAGCAGTCACAATAGCATTTTGTATCTCGTCAATAACTATCAGTCCAATATGGTGATTCATGCAGACAATTTTTAGTTTGGTAGTAAGGGCACTTGCGGATAATGCTTTAAGTATATTACCACTTTCAATGTAATCAGATCCTATCGCTCTGTCTATGCCCGCAAAAATGTTGAATGCTAATGTTTTTAAAGAGCAATCGCCAGGACACTCGACTACTAAATAATTGATCTGCTTTGTATAATACTTTTTCCCTTGGTATTCATTATGAATAATCACCTGCGGCATGGTACTAAGACATCTTTGTATTGTTGACGTTTTACCAATGCCAGGTACACCTAAAATCGCACCACTATAGGCTTGTGTTGCATATGTAATTTTCTGCTCCTTGCCTGTCCGAAAATCCATATAAATCTGATTTAACTGCTTTACACTTTCTATGGTTGTCTTTGTCTGGTATGTAATTGCCATAGCTCTATAAAGCATATCATAAAGGGTATACATATAATCCATAGGGAAAAACCACTGTGACAGTTCCGTAAGATGATTTCTCCGCTCCTGTGGCTCCATGTTCTTAATATCGACAGGCATACGCAAATCACTTTTCATCTTATCAACAAAATCTGCTTTTCCCATGATTTCCGGTAGAGCCTCCAAAAATGGATTACCTTTAATATCTGTATATTCAGCATCAACTACTGCTTGATTTTTATACTTCATCAGACTACCTCCCTCTTACGATTAGTTTCTATCACGGCAGCATTTATCTTGTCTTTGTCCATACATTCTGTCCCATTAACAATATTCTGGATATTTTTCATTAGACCAATGCGTCCATCGGTGTCTAACTGCTCCAACTCCTGACGATTGTTTTTATTCTTTTCACGTTCTATCTGATACTCTGCCTGTGTTGCTCCGGCATACTGTTTTTCATAATTCGTGAGTTTAAAAGGAATGTACTCCATGCCCTCAATCAAATAAATTTTGCTCACATTCTCCAGGTCATAAGCAATCTGGATTTTTTCACCGATGCGATGCTGTTCTAATAGTTTCTTGTAATCAGCATACACATACCATAAACCATTATTATTAATTCCTTTTCTGGTAAGAGTGGTGTGTTTTCTTGGAAGTCCAAACAAATATAACTTTTCTCCCTCAACAGGAATTGTCATTGACTGATTTTTTCCTAAATACCATTTCCACAATTCAGCCGCCGTTGGTGTTGCTTCTGATATTTGACAATTTTGGATTATACGTCTGCTATTCAAATACAGGACACAATGGATTACCACCTTTGTATATTCTTCCAATGTCAACACTGCCTGACTACGATAATCCACCGCCCATCTTTCCTGTGCATCAGCTTCAATCACTCCCTTACCTCGTAAAAGCGGTTTATACTTTTGCTGTATCAGGTCAAAGGATTTTTCAACCAAACTTTTTCCGTCTGGCCTGAATGGTGGTAAAGATTCAAATTCTATGCCATATTTAATAATCAACTCATTCATTCTATTACCAATAAATTCCCTGCCCTTATCTGTAATAATCTCACCCGGAAGTCCAGTATTAGGCCACATATCCTTTGTAATTTCAATGCCGTACTGCTGACAATACGAAATCTTATCCATAGCTGCATTAGCAAGACAATTAATGACTGCCTGTTCTCCAGCATCCAATCCAATGTAAATCCCGGCAATTAGCTGTGTTACAGTATCCACTGCCATGTAAATATACGGTCTTCCTATGACAGCGGTTTTATCAAGCCTAGACACTAAGTAAATATCGGCTTGAGTAGCATCCATTTGAAATGCACCGATTTTATCTTTCCAGTTCATAGCAGAACCAAACAAAGGACGTTCATTTCTCTGGAAATTAGATAATCCATTCCTGGCTATACTGTTTCTGGATTTTCTATGATAATTCTGGTCATAAAAGAAATGCCTAAAACTGTGCCAGCTTGGGTATTCAGTCATTAAATGTCCGTCTGCATCTGTGTATTTTGACAGCAACATCATATCGTAAGCATTTCGTAGGGACATTTTCTTAGCCGAATAGTAAAAGGTATCAATCGCCCATGCAAACTCTTTCTTTTCATCCGGCTGCTCTTTTGTAGATACTTGCCTTTCTTCCACAAGTGACCTACCAGCTAAGTATCGGAAAAAGAGCTTTTGAATCCTTTTAACAGTAGTTTCCTCACGATCTGCAATCTCCTTAATCTTTGTATTTCGTAGTTGCTTATCAGATATGTACGTCTTGTCCTCAAGCAATTCTACAATCAGATCAATGCGTCTCTTCTGTCCATCTGTAGTCTCTTTTTCCATGAGTCGTAAATACTCTGTTGGTGGTTCAATGCGTTCATAGTTTTTCAATTCATCTGCTGATACAAACTTAGGAGAAACAGGATTTTCATAAGACACGATCCATGCTCCATCCGATTCCTTTAATACCTCTCGATACGCTTCTCCCGATACGTTATAGAACATAGTTTTATTCTCCCTTCTTCATGACAACGATTTTCCAATCAGCGGCTTCTGATGCAGACCAATACCTTCTTGAAAATTCCAGTTTTTCTATTGTTGCCCGCTTTGATAAACTGTCTTCCGATGTAATTTCTCTGATACCGATTTTTCCATTTGCATAATGAAGAACAAAATCTGTCTGCCACTCTGTAGAAAAATAATCTTTCCGAATATCAAGTGGACTAACAAACTGATACCGTTCTTTCTCTAGCACACACCCAGCCTCATAACTCACTACCACCTCATCCTGTTCTAAGATTCTCGCATACTCCCTAACCTCTCTACTGTGGACACAAACCACACCTTGATTTTTGTCACTGTAAAAGCTAATATCCCTTCGCTTCGTTCCAGACTTATCCATCTGATTCTCCTTTATATTTTTGATATAAAAATGAATTAGTTCCAACTACATAATCACAGGAAAGCCAAATTCTCGGATTAATTAAAGCCAAAAACTCCGATTAATTCATAGAAAAGCCATTTTCTCGGATTAATTGCTACCAAAAACTCCGATTAATTCCGAATTAATCTTAATTTTTGGCCCTAAAACTCACTCAAGAAGCCAAAAACTCCATTTAATTCATAGGAAAAGCCATTTTCTCGGATTAATTAAAGCCATTTTCTCGGATTAATTCCAATTAATCCGAATGTCTTTGTCCACGTCCCAACCAAAACACACCAATCGTCCCTCTCAAATTCGCCCTTCCACCTTCTTCTTTTTCTTCTTTCTTTTAAAGGCCCTTTCCTGTTCTTCTTCCTACTCTTTTTCCCACTTTTCCACCGTAAAGGGTGGCTTTTCTTTTTCTTTTTTCTTCTTTTCTTCTTTCTTTTTCCATTCCTTAAAATAATTCTCATTTCCATTTTCATTCTTTTAAAAATCCAATAAAATCAAGGGTTTCCTTCAGTTTTCTTCTTTTCTTTGGTCTTGTTTTCGCTTCTTTAAAGCAGGAAGATAGACAGGAAAACAAGGCTTAGGCTATAAAAATAATGAAAAGAAAAATTAGGAAAACAGGGATTAGGAAAGTTAAAAAAGGGCATCAAAAAAGCAGGGCAATAGGAAGATTAATCCTACTGCTCTGCTTAGAGACTTACTTTTTTGGTTCATTCCCAGACGGATAAATGGTTAAAGGTCGGTGGGATGAAGACATTTATTCAAATTCTATCGTAGCCGGTGGTTTTCCGGTGCAATCGTATAGTACGCGGTTGACACCTTTCACTTCGTTTACAATTCTGCTTGTAACCTTTCCAAGGACTTCCCAAGGCAGTTCGGCAGCTTCAGCCGTCATGAAATCTGACGTGAGGACAGCGCGCAGTGCGATGGCATAGTCATAGGTTCTCTCATCACCCATGCAGCCGACAGAGCGCATGTTGGTGATGGCGGCAAAGTATTGACCCAAGTCTTTAGCGATGCCGGCATTGGCGATTTCTTCGCGATAGATGGCATCAGCTTCCTGAACAATCCGTACTTTTTCAGGAGTTACTTCACCGATAATACGTACGCCCAGTCCCGGACCTGGGAAAGGCTGACGGCTTACCAGATATTCGGGAATGCCCAGTTCACGACCGGCATTTCTTACTTCGTCTTTAAATAAAGTGCGAAGAGGTTCAATAATCTCTTTAAAATCCACATAGTCAGGAAGTCCGCCTACGTTATGGTGAGACTTGATCACCGCTGATTTGCCCAAGCCGGATTCGATGATGTCAGGATAAATCGTGCCCTGAACAAGGAAATCCACTTTGCCAATCTTCTTCGCTTCATCCTCGAACACACGGATGAATTCTTCACCGATGATTTTACGTTTGCGCTCCGGATCGGTCACACCGGCCAGTTTATCGTAAAAACGCTGCTGCGCATTAACACGAATAAAATTCAGATTGTAAGGACCATTCGGTCCAAATACAGCCTCGACCTCATCGCCTTCATTCTTACGAAGAAGACCATGATCTACAAATACACAGGTGAGCTGTGTGCCGATGGCTTTTGCCATCATGACCGCAGCTACAGAAGAATCCACTCCGCCGGACAATGCACAAAGTGCACGGCCTGAACCAACTTTATCTTTGATTGCCTGAATCGAGCTCTCTACGAATGCATCCATTCTCCAGTCGCCGGCACATTTGCAGACATCATAGATAAATGCAGAAAGCATCTTAAAACCTTCCTGCGTATGCAGAACCTCCGGATGAAACTGTACAGCATAGCAGTTCTGCTCCGGGCACTCCATCGCCGCTACAGGACATACCGGTGTGCGTGCCGTCACTTTAAATCCCTTGGGAGCATCCTCTATATAATCGGTGTGGCTCATCCAGCAAACGGTCTTAGGTGAAACCGATTGGAACAATACGGAAGATGTATCTACATCCACTTCAGCTTTGCCATATTCGCTGACCGGAGCCGTCACTACTTTCCCACCCAGTAAATCGGCCATCAGCTGTGCGCCGTAGCAAATTCCCAGTACGGGAATACCCAGTGTAAAGATTTCCTTTGAGCATTTGGGAGCCTCTTCTCCATACACGCTGTTCGGCCCACCGGTGAAAATAATTCCTTTGGGATTCATCTCTTTTAGTTTCTCCAGTGATATGCTGTAAGGATGTACTTCACAATATACGTTGCACTCTCTTACTCTTCTGGCAATTAACTGATTATACTGACCGCCAAAGTCTAATATAATAATCTTTTCTTTTTCCACGGGTATTCCTCCTATTGTTATCTCAATGAGTATCTCACTATTCTTATTCACATCGCGTATTCCCTATTATAAAATAAGGAACCTCTAATGACAAGAAGTTTTTTATTTCTTTTTCGTTTCTTTCTTGTTAGCTCCGTCTTTTCTCGGTTCCAGGTACCTTTTTATATATTGCCCGGTATAAGATGCCGGATTCTCTGCTACGTCCTCCGGTGTTCCTTTGGCAATCACCGTACCACCTTTGTCACCACCGTCCGGTCCGATATCAATCAGATAATCGGCGGTCTTGATCACATCTAGGTTATGCTCAATCACCACGACGGTATTACCGCCATCGGACAAGCGACGCAGAATCTCTATTAACTTGTGCACATCGGCAAAATGCAGTCCGGTAGTAGGTTCATCCAGAATGTAAATCGTCTTTCCGGTACCGCGTTTACTCAGTTCTGTCGCCAGCTTAATCCGCTGTGCCTCACCGCCGGAAAGTTCCGTTGAAGGCTGCCCAAGACGTACATAGGAAAGTCCTACATCGTAGAGCGTTTCTATCTTTCTGGAAATAGAAGGAATATTTTCAAAGAACTTCATCGCTTCCTCTACTGTCATGTTTAATACATCGTAAATGCTTTTCCCTTTGTACTTCACTTCCAGCGTTTCCCGGTTATAGCGTTTCCCACCACAAACCTCACATGGCACGTAAACATCCGGCAAGAAATGCATCTCTATTTTAATAATGCCATCGCCGCTGCACGCCTCACATCGACCGCCTTTTTTGTTAAAACTGAACCGGCCTTTGTTATAGCCCTTTGTTTTGGCAGTAGATGTGGAGGCAAATAAATCCCGAATCAGATCAAACGCGCCGGTATAAGTCGCCGGGTTGGAACGTGGTGTCCGCCCAATAGGAGACTGGTCTATCGCTATAATCTTATCCAGCTGCTCCACGCCTTCGATACATTTGTGCCTGCCCGGAATCGTTCGTGCACGATTTAACTTCTTGGCCAGAGATTTATAGAGAATCTCATTGACCAGAGAACTTTTACCGGATCCTGAAACGCCGGTGACACAGGTCATGATTCCCAGTGGAAATGATACATCGATATTTTTCAAATTATTTTCTGCTGCACCTTTGACCGTCAGCCAACCGGTGGGTTTTCTGCGCTCTTCCGGTACCGGAATCGTAATCCGCCCACTCAAATATGCCCCGGTAATGGATTCTTTGCATTTCATAATCTGTTCTGCCGTGCCGATTGCCACTACTTTTCCACCGTGTTCGCCCGCACCCGGACCGATATCCACAATACAGTCCGCTGCACGCATGGTATCCTCATCGTGCTCCACCACCAGAACCGTATTACCCAAATCCCGCAGGTGAAACAGGGTCTTAAGCAATTTGTCATTATCCTTCTGGTGCAGTCCGATACTGGGCTCGTCTAAAATATAGGCCACACCCACCAGACCGGAACCGATCTGAGTCGCCAGACGGATACGCTGTGCCTCACCACCGGATAGCGTTCCCGTCGCTCTGGAAAGAGTCAGATAATCCAGACCTACATTAATCAGGAAGCTGACGCGGGCTTTTATTTCCTTTAAAATAGAAGCTCCGATGGTCTCCTGCATCTCAGTGAGTTTTAATCCATCCAGATATTCGCGATATTTGATAATCGACATATTGGTTGCTTCAAAGATATTCTTGTCCCCCACCGTAACGGCCAGTGCTTCTTTTTTTAGTCGCTGTCCATGGCAGGTCGGACACGGGGTAATGCGCATATAAGTCTCATATTCCATCTTCATCGTATCGGAAAATGTCTCGCGGTATTTTCGATTCATATTTTGAATCAAGCCATCAAAAGCCACATCGTAGACACCTTCTCCACGCTGCCCCTTATAATGCACCTTCACGACCTTGCCATCGGTTCCCTTGATCAGAACGTCGTGAATATCCTGTGGATAATCTTCAAAAGGAGTGTCTAAGCTAAAATGATACGCTTCTGAAAGTGCGTCCAGTATGGCCCGGCTAAAGCTTCCCTTATCAGCACAGGACTGCCATCCCATCGCCACAATCGCTCCCTGCATGATACTGAGGCTCTTATCGGGAATCATCAAATCCTCGTCAAATTCCATCTTATAGCCAAGTCCAAAACAATCGGGGCAGGCACCAAATGGATTGTTAAATGAAAAGCTCCTCGGTTCTACCTCATCTACACTGATTCCGCAGTCGGGGCAGGAAAAGTTCTGACTGAAATTAATTGGCTCATGATCGACGACATCCACCGTCATCAGACCACCGGTCAGTTCCATCACCGTCTCGATCGAATCAGTGAGGCGTTTTTCGATTCCTTCTTTTACGGTAAGACGGTCTACCACGATTTCGATATTGTGTTTGATGTTCTTATCCAGATCGATTTCTTCCGTCAGTTCATAGAGATTGCCATCAATTCGCACACGCACATATCCGCTTTTCTTGGCCTGCTCCAGAATCTTCTCATGGCGTCCCTTTCGTCCGCGAACAACCGGAGCCAGCAATTGGATCTTGGTTCGTTCCGGCATCGTCAGAATCTGATCCACCATCTGGTCTACCGTCTGTTTCAGTATCTCACGACCACACTTTGGGCAGTGCGGAATACCGATTCTGGCGTATAGCAGACGCATATAGTCATAAATCTCGGTCACCGTTCCCACCGTAGAACGCGGATTGCGGTTCGTGGACTTCTGATCGATGGAGATCGCCGGTGACAGTCCCTCAATACTCTCCACATCCGGTTTTTCCATCTGTCCCAGAAACTGTCTTGCGTAAGAGGACAGAGACTCCATATAGCGTCTCTGTCCCTCTGCATAGATTGTATCAAAAGCCAGTGAAGATTTACCGGAACCGGATAGTCCCGTCAGCACCACCAGCTCATTTCTCGGAATATCCAAAGAAATATTCTTCAGATTATGCTCATTGGCGCCTCGTATCTTAATATACTGTTTTGCCATACTAACTCCTCTGTCTATTATCGCTCTTCCCTATAGTAATTAAATCCAAGATGTGCCGGAATATGGTTGCTCTTTCTCATCGAAGAAATCACAAGTACCAGTGCCGTGATCAGAAATGGAAGTGCATCAAAAAATGCGGTTGGAATCGCGTAAGTATTCTTAGGCACGTAGTATTTGAGTACGCGAAGTGCACCAAAGATAAAAGAACCATAGATGACATTAACCGGTTTCCAGGATGCAAATATAACCAGTGCCACCGAAATCCATCCCAGACCGCCTACACTGTCACGCAGCCACACACCACTGTTAATAATCATAGAACAGTATGCGCCGCCGATTCCACAGATTCCACCGGAAAGCAGGATATTGATATATCTCCATTTGGTGACTTCAATCCCCACCGCATCCGCCGCGCCCGGGTTTTCTCCGATTGCCTGCACATTTAGACCGGTTTTCGTCTTATATAGATAGATACTTGCCACAATTGCAATTATAATTCCCAAATATACAAATGGATTATAAGAAAACAGTAATTCTCCCACGACCGGGATATCGCTAAGGCCTGGTATATGGATATTTCTCATCTGACCGGTGATGGTTTCAGGCAATTTCAGGCTTCCACCGGAGGAGCGCTCTAGCATAAATACACCAATAAAATTAGAAAGACCCACTCCAAAAATAGTCAGCGTCAATCCTGTTACATTTTGATTCGCCATGAATGTGACCGTCAGAACCGCATAGATCAAAGCACCGAACATTCCGGCTGCAAAAGCAGCTATCACCGCTAAAAAGAAGTTATCGGTTATATATCCCACCATAAAGCCGGCACAGGCGCCCAGAGACATCATGCCCTCTACGCCCAGGTTCAAATGACCGACCTTTTCACTTAAGATTTCTCCCACCGTACCAAATAGGAAAGGAGTTCCTGCCAATACTGCCGCTACAAGAAATTTAGTAATGATCTCCGGACTCATGCTTTTTTACCCCCTCTTCCCCGAAATACAAGCTTATAACGAATGAACAGTTCACACCCCAGAATAAAGAATAAGATAACGCCCTGCAGTACATCTGCACAGTCAGAAGAAAGTCCAAAGGAAGATTGTACCACATTACTGCCTTTTTCCAAGATGCTGAACAGAGCCGTCACGATCAAAATAACAGCCGGATTCAGTTGTGACAGCCAGGCTACGATAATCGCAGTAAATCCAACACCGCCTGCCACAGCTGTCGTCAGTGTGACATCGGAACCTGTAGCCTGCACCATTCCACCGATTCCACAGATCGCACCGGATAGGAACATCGTTCGAAGCACGATGTTCTTTACATTCATCCCTGCATAGCGAGCCGTCTCCTGGCTTTCACCTACAACGCCGATTTCATATCCCTGCTTGGAGTACTTTAGATATATATACACCAGAACCACCAGAATCAGCGCAATGATCCAACCGAACTGAATGCCAAACACCTTATCCAGTGCAGCATTCTTAGCAAAACGGGCGATTTTTGCATAGCCCTGTGAACCGGGATCCCGCCACAGTCCTTCTCTTAGAAATACAATAATATTCAAAGCAATATAATTAAGCATTAACGTAAACAAGGTTTCATTCGTGTCATATTTTGTCTTAAACCAGGCCGGAATCAGTCCCCAGAAACCTCCTCCGATTGCGCCGGCTGCAAACATGACAATCACCAGAACCCAGTGATTCCATCCGGCATGAAACAGTGCAAAGTAAGAAGCACAGATGCCTCCGGCTATGATCTGCCCCTCTGCACCGATATTCCAGAACTTCATCTTAAATGCCAATGTAACGCCCAAAGACGCAATCAGGAGAGGAATCATAATCTTTACTGTTGCCTGAATCGCCATCTTGCTCTTTAGTGCACCTTCGATAATTGTCCTGTAAATGACAATCGGATTGTGCCCGATAATCAGAATAAAGAGGCCGCCGGCCACAATCGCCAGTAAAATCGCTTCCAAGCGCAGAATCAGTGTTTCTCTGCCACCCAGCTCCGCTTTTTTAACAACACGGATCAACGGTTCATTCATGCTCCTACCTCCTCTTCTGATTTCATCTCTCCACCGGTCATCATAAGGCCCACCTGCTCTTTGGTCACCGACTTGGCATCCACCAGACCGGTCACCTTGCCATGGCAGAGAATCATAAGACGATCGGATAACTCTAACAATACGTCCAGATCTTCACCAATATAAATAACCGCAACTCCTTTTTTCTTCTGTTCATTAAGTAAATCATATATCCTATAGGACGAATTAATATCCAGACCGCGCACGGGATAGGCCGTAATCAAAACCTGTGGACTGGATTCAATTTCTCTGCCCAACAGTACCTTCTGCACATTTCCACCGGACATCAGGCGAACCGGAGTATCTACACCGGGCGTTATGATACCCAGTTTTGTAACCAGATGTTCTGCCAGTTCTCTGGCCGGTTTACGCTCTACAAATGCACCTTTTCCACTGCTGTAAGACTTTAAGAGCATGTTATCCACCATGCCCATAGATGCCACCAGTCCCATGCCCAGACGATCTTCCGGAACAAAGCTCATACTGATTCCCAGTTTAATAATATCTGCCGGTGACTTTCCGATGATATTCTCCTTGTGATAAAGTACAGCACCTTTTTTTGCGGTCATAAGTCCGGTCAGCGTTTCGCACAGTTCTTTCTGTCCGCTTCCGGCTACGCCTGCCACACCCAGAATTTCACCTGTATTAATCTCAAAAGACATATCATCCAAAGCAACCGAACCATCGCTCTTTTCCACACTCAGATCTACTACTTTTAAAATCGCCTCTTTATCTGCCACTTCGGGGCGTTCGATATCTAAACTTACAGGCCGTCCTACCATGAGTTCGGTCAGTTTCTTCTCATTACATGTATTCGTGTAGACCGTATCAATGCTCTGCCCTTTTCTGAGAATCGTCACTCGGTCACTGATGGAAAGAACTTCATTTAATTTATGTGTAATGATAATAATGGCGCATCCCTGTTCTTTCATCTTACGAAGAATTACAAACAGTTTATCTGTTTCCTGCGGTGTCAAAACCGCCGTAGGCTCGTCCAGAATCAGAATCTGGGCACCTCTATATAATACCTTTAGAATTTCGACGGTCTGTTTTTCACTGACTGACATGTCGTAAATCTTTTTTTCAGGTTCAATTTCAAGTCCAAATGATTCGCTGATTTTTTCAATTTTATCTTTTAATACTTTGGGTTTTAGACGCTTCTCACCGGTTCCCAGCACAATATTATCCATCGCACTGAACACATCGACCAATTTGAAATGTTGATGAATCATACCGATTCCCAGATTGCGGGAATCCACCGGCGAATTGACCGCCACTTCTTTTCCACCTACTAAAATAGAACCGGAATCAGGATGATAAATACCGGAAAGCATATTCATCAGTGTGGTTTTACCGGAACCATTTTCCCCTAAAAGAGCCATAATTTCCCCATATTTTACAGCCAGATCGATATTGTCATTCGCAATTACGCTGCCAAATGCCTTTGTAATATGTCTGCACTCAATGGCATATTTTTCTATCATGTTGTCACCTCAAAATTTGTTAGGCATTGAAAAAGGGATACTGCAAAATGAGAATTTCTGTAATCGCTCATTTTATGCAGCATCCCCCATCTCTCAGCCTGTTTTACGGTTGATAAACACTAATTATTTTTCAACGATATTCTTAAAATACCAATGAATGTTTCCTGTAATATCAGCATCTGGCATAGGCTGTCCTTCTGTGCCAACGGTTGTACCGTCGTTACACTCGATAACGCCGTCAAATACATCCCATTCTCCGGAAATGATCTTTGCTTTTGCTTCTTCAACTTTTTCTTTTGTACCTTCTGCACAGAGGTCAGATAAAGGAGCTAAGTCTACAAGTCCTTCTTTTAAGCCGCCAAAGTAGTTAGCGCCTGTCCATGCTCCGTCCATAAGGCTCTGTACTGCAGTTGTATAATATGCACCCCAGTTCCATACACTAGAAGTAAGAACTGCCTTAGGAGCATCCTTGCTCATATCAGAGTTATAGCCAACGCCGAATACGCCTGCTTCTTCTGCTGCCAGCTGTGGATTCGCTGTATCACAATGCTGTCCGATCACATCACAGCCTTCGTTGATCAAAGCAACCGCTGCCTGTTTCTCACCTTCCGGATCATACCAGCTGCTAGTTGTTTTAACATAAACTTCTGCTTCAGGATTTACAGAGTTAACGCCCATAGCGAATGCGTTGCATCCTCCGGTAACTTCTGCGTTGTCCTTGCCCCAAGCGCCTACATAACCGACTTTGTTGGATTTTGTCTTAAGTCCTGCAGCGATACCTGATAAGTATCTGGACTGATAAACTCTACCAAAATAGTTATTAAAGTTTGTTCCGTTTGCTTTATAGCCTGTAGCATGAGAGAAGATCACTTCCGGATACTCTTCGGCAAGTGCCTCACAAGCATCCATGTAGCCCCAGCTGGTTGCAAAGATGATCTGACATCCTTCTTCCACGCACTCTCTCATCGCTGTTTCAATCGCTGTCTGGTCATCATCAGCTACGTTGTTTTTACGAATAATCTGTCCATCTTCTAAGCCCAGAGTTTTCTGCATCTCTACAATACCCAGATCGTGAGTGAAGCTGTAACCGGAACCATCTGCCGGATTACCAATATGGATAACACCCACCTTTAAATCTTCTTTCGCTACTGCCGGCATAACGCCTTCTGCTGCGACTTTGGTCTCACCTGCTGCTGCGGTTGTCTCTCCTGCTGCTTCTGTAGCTGCTGCCGTTGTCTCTGCCGGTGCTGAAGAACATCCGGTTCCCAGAGCCAATACCATGGCTGCAGATAAAATAACGCTTAATACTTTTTTCATTTTCCCTTTTCCTCCTTGATAAGATATAAAAAATATCATACGCGTCCATTATTACATTTTCTTATATTATTTGCAAGCCATTTTAATCAATTTATCGACTTTTTCTGCAAAAAAAAAGAACAGCAAAAATATCTTTGCCATTCTTTTATTAACTCTACTAATCAACAGTTATTACTTCCGCTTCCTTTTCTTTCTCGTTTTTCAAAATTGCCATAAATTCTTCTCCGGTAATGGTCTCTTTTTCCAATAGATACGCGGCTAATTCAGCCAGCTTCTCCTCGTTTGCTTTTAAGATATCCACCGCTTTGTCATAGGCACGTTTTACCAGTTTGATGACTTCCTCATCTACCTTTGTAGCCGTATCCGCAGAACAGGCTAAGGCTGTATCTCCGCCCAAATATTGATTGCCAACCGTTTCCAGTGCCACCATGCCGAACTGTTCGCTCATACCGTATCTTGTAATCATCGCCCGCGCGATTTTTGTCGCCTGCTCGATATCATTGGCTGCACCGGTGGTAATCGAATGGAAGGTCAGTTCTTCGGCTGCACGTCCGCCCGTAAAAGTGACGATCTTATTAAATGCCTCTTCTTTGCTCATCAAAAATCGCTGATCTTCTTCGACTTGCATCGTATATCCCAATGCGCCCGAAGTTCTCGGAATAATCGTAATTTTATGCACCGGTGCCGAGTCAGTCTGGAGCGCCGCTACCAATGCATGACCAACTTCATGATAGGATACAATCGTTCTTTCATCTAAAGAAACACCGGCATCTTTTCTCTGGTACCCGGCAATGACAGTCTCTACACTTTCCTCCAGATCCTGCTGTGAAACGGTCTTTCGTCCCATGCGCACTGCCCGGAGCGCCGCCTCATTGACCATATTGGCTAAATCTGCACCGCTGGCACCACTGGTCGCACGGGCAATTTCATTATAATTTACGGTTTCATCTACTTTTACCATCTTTGCATGTACTTTTAAAATAGCCTCGCGACCTTTCAGATCCGGCAATTCCACAGGAATTCTGCGATCGAAACGCCCCGGACGAAGCAGTGCCTTATCCAGAGAATCCGGACGATTCGTAGCTGCCAATATCACGACACCCTTTTTACCGTCAAATCCATCCATCTCTGCCAAAAGCTGATTTAACGTCTGTTCTCGTTCATCATTACCACCCATGCCGGCGCCGTCACGTTTTTTACCAATCGTATCGATCTCATCAATAAAGACAATACACGGTGCTTTTTCATTCGCCTGCTTAAATAAGTCACGAACCTTTGCCGCACCCATACCGACAAACATCTCGACAAATTCTGAACCGGATATGGAGAAAAATGGCACATGAGCCTCACCGGCTACCGCCTTGGCAAGCAGTGTTTTACCGGTTCCGGGAGGACCTACAAGCAGAGCGCCCTTGGGCAATGTCGCTCCAATCTCTGCATATTTCTGCGGATTATGCAGAAAATCCACAATTTCTTTTAACGCCTCTTTTGCCTCTTCCTGACCGGCCACATCTGCAAAGGTCTTACCGGTCACCGATTCGGCATATATCTTGGCATTGGATTTGCCAAATGTCATAGCATTGCCGCCGCCCATCTTCTTCATCAGGGTCTTTCCCATAATCTGACCAATCACCACAAATAACACCAGAGGCATAATCCACGTCAGAATAAAATTAAGCATAGGAGATGCTTTATCGGGAATCTCCGAACTATACTTTTCTACACCGGCAGCCGATAGACGTTCTTCTAAATTATCGCCGGGAAACTGCCCCGTTTTATAATTAAGATTCTTCTTTCCGTCTTTTAAGGTATATACGACCTCGCTGTTAGTAGTCAGATAGACCTCATCTACATTCCCCTTATCCAGTTCTCCTATAAACTGATCGTATCTCACCTGTACGGTCTTATCCATCACCGATGGAAATACGAAAATATTCAAAAGCATAAGTATCAGCATCACCATTCCATAATAATAGAGGAAGGACTTCTTAGGCGGTTTTCCCCCGGTCTCTTTCATATCCATTTTGTTTTCTCCTTTTGTTGTTTCTTTTTTGTATCTTTTATTGTATCTTTGATTTTACCTTGCCCATCTCTATAGGATATCAAAATTGTTTGAGTTTTATCCAATTCTCCATCAATTATAGGGTGCAATTCAATCTACGTTATGTATAATACTTTATCCTACATTTGTCAATAGGTTATAGTAAGTATTTATTTACTTTTAATGTTTATTGACTATGTTCTTTTAATATGTTAGTATGAGAACAGAACGATATCATTTGGATTATTTCATGTCTATTGGAGGAATAAATAGTGGAAAATATTGATAGGAACACAGTAGGAGTTCATTTTTTAGAATTCACGGTTGCTTTTCTCACCTTGGCCAAATGCCAGTATCAGGAAGAAAGCGGCGTAAAGGTAAGCTCCATGGCTTTTTTCACACTTGTCGCGTTGGATAATTGGGCCGATGAAGATTACACGATGTCCGAACTGGCCGATAAGCTTCAAGTTACAAAGCAGCAGCTTTCCAAGCTCATCAACGACTTGGAAGAAAAAGAACTGGTAGAACGGATTCATGACACGGCCAACCGCCGCCGCGTTTTCATAAGAATCTGCGATAACGGACGTGCCATTATGAATGATTTAAAACATACTATGTTAGAAAGCACCTTAAAAGGATTGGTGTCCTACGATAGTCAGGAACTGGAAGATATGGATCACTGCATCTGCAGATTGACCGAATTGATGGGAAAATTCAATCGGGCATGACGTATCCCAACATCATGCCCGATTGGCTTCTACAAAACTTTTCCTAAAAACGCCTTTAATCTCTCACTTTTTGGATTCCCAAAGAATTCCTGTGGTGCATTCTCCTCGGCAAAGTTACCATTATCCATGAACATCACCCGGGTGGCTACTTCTCTGGCAAATCCCATCTCATGAGTTACCACGACCATCGTCATCTTCTCATCTGCCAAATCGCGCATTACTTTTAAAACCTCTCCGACCATCTCCGGATCCAGTGCCGATGTTGGTTCGTCGAATAACATCACGTCCGGTTTCATGCATAGGGCACGCACGATGGCAATACGCTGTTTCTGACCACCGGAAAGTTGATTCGGGTATGCATCGGCCCGATCCAGCAGACCTACCCTCTCTAAAAGTTCAGAAGCCTTCGCTTCGCTCTCTGCCTTTGTCATCCCCTGCAGTTTCACCGGTGCTAACGTCAGATTCTCCATGATTGTCATATGTGGGAAAAGATTAAATTGTTGAAAGACCATTCCCATCTTCTGCCGATGCTTATTAATATCGGTTTTCTTGTTCGTAATATCTACACCTTCAAATAAAATCTGTCCGCCACTGGGTTCTTCTAACAGGTTCAGGCAGCGTAGAAAAGTGCTCTTTCCGGAACCGGAGGCACCGATCACACATACTACATCGCCTTTATAGATATCCACATTGACGCCGGAGAGGACTCCCACCGAGCCAAATTTTTTTGACAGATTCTTCACCTGAATCAAAGGGATATCATGCGCATTATTATTCATATTATCGTTCACTCTGGCGCAGCCTCCCTTCCAGACATTTGATCAACTGGGTAAAAATAATTACAATAATCAGGTAAATCGCTGCAACGGCCAGCAGTGGCATCGTTGCACTATAAGTAACACTTCGGATAATATCGCCGCCCTTAGTCAGATCCTGTAAGGCAATAAATCCGGCAACTGAGGTTTCTTTCAAAAGAGCAATAAATTCATTACACAGTGCAGGCAGCACATTTTTAAAGGCCTGTGGCATGATAATATACCACATCGTCTGTGCATAATTAAACCCAAGACTGCGCCCCGCTTCAAACTGTCCATTATCAATGGACATAATACCACTTCTGAAAATCTCCGCCACATAGGCGCCGGAATTGATTCCAAAAGCCAGAATCGCTATCGGTATCTTATCCACACGCATACTGCCACATATAACATAGTAGATAATCATGAGCTGTACGACCACCGGTGTTCCGCGAATCACCGTCAGGTAAATATTACAAAAAAAGTTCAGAACTTTCAGTTTGTGCGTCTTTTCATAAGTAGAACGAATGACACCTACAAAGAATCCGAACAAGGTTCCTAATAGTACCGCAAATATTGTAATCATAAGCGTTACTTTCAAACCGTCCGAAAGATAATGCCATCTATCTTCTTCTATGAAATTTCGATAGAACGTAGCAGCCAGATTTTCCCACATAATTTTCTTTCCTTATCTGTTATTTTTGGAGGCTGTTTCCAGCCTCCATGTGATCGTTTTCTTTATTTTACCAGATATCAGTTTACTCTGCTTTAATATATTTTGCAATGATTTCGTCCAGTTTTCCTTCGGTTTTTAATTCCTTAAGAGCACCGTTGATTTTCTCTACCAGTTCTGTATTTCCTTTTTTAACTGCGATTGCATACTCCTCATCGGACATCTTCTCTTCTAATATCTTCATTCCTTTTGTATTTGCAAGAAATGCCTTTGCGGTTGCTTCATCGATTACAACTGCATCGATTTTTCCCTGTGTTAAAGACTGAACTGCTTCAAATCCTTTGTTGTAACGTTCAATGGTAGCACCTTCGATATCACCTGCGAGAATATCTCCGGTCGTTCCCAACTGTACACCAATTAGTTTGCCCTTTAATCCGGCCTGATCTGTAATATCGCTGCCCTCTGCAACCATGGTAACCTGTGTAGAAGTTGCATAAGTATCCGTAAAATCAACGGATTCTTTACGTTCATCCGTTACGGTCATTCCTGCTGCACCAAAGTCGATTTTGCCACTGCTAACTGAAGGAATAATTGCGTCAAAAGACATATCTTCGATTTTCAGTTCCATTCCCAATTTCTCAGCAATTGCCTGTGCGATTTCTGCATCAATTCCTACGACTTTATCGCCATCGTAAAATTCATAAGGTGGGAATTCTGCATTCGTTCCCATAATCAATGTGCCGCCTGTAGCTGCTTTTGTTTCTTCTGTCTTTGCTGCAGTTGTCTCTGCACCTGCTACGGTTGTCTCCGCACCGGTTTCTGCTGCTGTTGTTTCTTTTGCTCCGCCGCCGCATCCTGCTAAGGACGCTACCATAAGTGCTGCCATTGCTACTGCTAATAATTTCTTTTTCATAATTGTTTCCTCCTTGTTTTTCACAACTTCATATCGTTGTATTTTATGCATCTGTTTTGCATAAATATTAGTTTTCTATTGCATGTTTCTTATTATAACCTATTTTCTCAAATAGTCAAGCATTAAAATACATATTTTTAAATAATTATACATATTTTATTCATCTTAGTAAAAGAAAGGCCTATCTATTGGCAAATTTTACTCAAAATATGCGAATGGAATTTGCTTCTAAAAACAAATTCCACCCGCATGTTGTATGACTGTCTTCTTATATTATTCCCCGATTTCGCTATGGAACTCCTGAAGTGATTTCACCTCGATATTGCCATTTTTCTTAATCGTCTTCAATGCCTGAACAGTCGCTTTTGCTGCAGCCATATTTGTAAAATATGGAATCTTACCTTTAACTGCTGCTTTTCTGATATAGCTATCATCGCCCATTCCTTTTTCATCCAAAGGTGTATTGATGATGATATCTACGCTCTTGTTTGTAATCTTATCCAGAATATTTGGACGGCCTTCATTAATCTTGGCAATCTTCTCGGCCGGAAGTCCTGCTGCCGCCATAATATCATAGGTTCTGCCTGTGCCCATCAGCTTAAATCCACAATCGTGGAATCCTTTGGCCACTTCAATCAGTTCCGGCTTATCCATGTCATTGACGCTCAAAAGAACCGTTCCTGTCGATGGCAGTCTGGTCTGTGTTGCCTCCTGTGCTTTGTATATTGCCTCTCCCAGGTTGGCAGACATACCCAGGACTTCACCGGTGGAACGCATCTCCGGTCCTAAGATCGGGTCAACTTCCGGGAACATCTTGAATGGGAATACCGGCATCTTCACACCATAGTGAGGAATCTTCTTCTCTCTCAGTTCCGGTACAGGAGAAGTTCTTCCGGTTAAATGCGATGTCATAATATCAGTAGCTAATTTCACCATCTTGATATTACATACTTTAGATACCAGCGGCACGGTTCTGGATGCTCTTGGGTTGGCTTCCAGCACATATACTTCCCCGTCTTCGATGGCATACTGCATGTTCATAAGACCCACTACATGCATCTCTTTTGCAATTCTTCTGGTATAATCTTTAATCGTCTCTACCTGATTCATGGTCAGATTCCTGGATGGCAGGATACATGCAGAGTCACCGGAGTGAATTCCTGCAAGTTCGATATGCTCCATCACTGCCGGAACAAATACATGTTCTCCATCACTGATTGCATCGGCCTCACACTCAGTCGCATGATTTAAGAACCGGTCAATCAGAATTGGACGGTCGTGAGTTACGCCGGAAGCTGCCTGCATATAAGATGTCATCGCTTCATCATCATGAACAACTTCCATACCGCGTCCACCCAGAACATAAGAAGGACGAACCATGACCGGATATCCGATACGCTTTGCAATTGTAAGGGCATCTTCTACGGTAACTGCCATGCCGGATTCCGGCATCGGAATATGAAGCTTCTCCATCATATCGCGGAATAAATCCCGATCTTCTGCCATGTCGATGGTCTCCGGAGTCGTACCAAGAATCGTCACACCATATTTTTTCAAATCCGCCGCTAAATTAAGCGGTGTCTGTCCACCGAACTGTGCAATGACGCCCATTGGTTTTTCTTTCTGGTAAATACTTAAAACATCTTCCAGCGTCAGTGGTTCAAAATACAACTTATCAGAAGTATCATAGTCTGTAGAAACCGTCTCCGGGTTACAGTTTACGATAATCGTTTCAAATCCAAGTTCCTTAAGTGCAATAGCCGCATGAACACAGCAGTAGTCAAATTCGATGCCCTGACCGATACGGTTTGGTCCGCCGCCCAGAATCATGATCTTCTGTTTGTCGCTGCTTGGGCTGTTGTCTTTAATATGGTAGCTGGAGTAGTAGTATGCAGAATCTTCCGTTCCACTTACGTGAATACCATCCCAACCTTCGACAACACCGATTTCGGTTCTTCCGTCGCGGATATCTTCTTCCGGAATTTCCAAAAGTTCACTTAAATATTTATCGGCAAAACCGTCTAATTTAGCCTGGCGCAGAAGTTCTGCCGGCGGAACTTTGCCTTTATACTGTTTCAGTGCTTCTTCCTCTTCCACTAACTCTTTCATCTGTTCGATGAAATAATGTTTAATGTAAGTGAGTTCGAACAGTTCATCTACCGTAGCACCTTTTCTCAGTGCCTCATACATAATGAACTGACGCTCGCTGGTCGGTACATGAAGCATGGAAAGCAGTTCCTTTTTGCTCTTTTGTTCTAAGTTCTTTACCATTCCCAGACCGTAACGGCCTTTTTCCAAGCTGCGGATTGCTTTCTGAAATGCCTCTTTGTAAGTCTTACCGATGCTCATGACTTCGCCAACGGCTTTCATCTGTGTTCCCAATTTGTCCTCGGCGCCTTTGAATTTCTCAAATGCCCAACGAGCAAACTTAATAACAATATAATCGCCGGATGGAACGTATTTATCCAGTGTGCCATACTTTCCGCAAGGAAGCTCGTCCAGTGTGATACCAGTAGCCAATGTTGCAGAAATTAAAGCAATAGGGAACCCGGTCGCTTTCGATGCAAGTGCAGAAGAACGAGAGGTTCTTGGATTAATCTCAATAACAAGATCGCGGTCCGTCTTCGGATCGTGAGCCCACTGAACATTTGTACCGCCAATTACCTGAATGGCTTCTACAATCTTATATGATTTTTCCTGTAAACGTTTTTGGACTTTCTCTGAAATAGTGAGCATTGGCGCAGAACAGAAAGAATCGCCAGTGTGTACGCCCAGCGGATCGATGTTTTCAATAAAGCACACGGTAATCATATTATTATTTGCATCACGCACAACTTCTAATTCTAATTCTTCCCATCCTAAGATAGACTCTTCAACGAGAACCTGACCTACCATACTGGCCTGAAGACCTCTCGCACAGACAGTTTTTAATTCTTCTACGTTATATACAAGGCCGCCGCCTTCGCCACCCATGGTATAAGCCGGACGAAGTACAACCGGATATCCTAATTTATCGGCAATTACAAGAGCTTCTTCAACCGTATAAGCGACTTCACTCTTGGCCATCTCGATGCCCAGACTCTCCATCGTATGCTTAAATTCGATGCGGTCTTCGCCTCGCTCTATCGCATCTACCTGAACACCAATCACCTTTACATCAAACTTATCCAGAACACCTGCTGCTGCTAATTCAGAGCAAAGATTAAGTCCCGACTGACCTCCTAAATTTGGAAGTAATGCATCCGGACGTTCTTTATCAATAATCTGTGTCAGACGATCCACATTCAGCGGCTCAATATATGTCACATCTGCTGTCTCAGGATCCGTCATGATCGTAGCCGGGTTTGAATTCACCAACACAATCTCATAACCGAGTTTTCTAAGCGCTTTACATGCTTGAGTTCCCGAATAGTCGAACTCACATGCCTGTCCGATGATAATCGGACCGGAACCGATAATCAATACTTTGTGAATGTCGTTTCTTCTCATGTTTTTTACCTCTCATTGTCACCAGTTTACATTTAGCTATAGGCTCACAAAAAGTTCCTCTTGTCAGAAGACCCTAGTAAGCCATTATCAGCATTATAATGGAAAAGTGTTTTCTTGTAAACCAAAATTTTCACTTTTTTCTGTATTTTTTGCTTTTCTTTTTTTTTTGCCTATGATATGATAGTGAAAATATACTGGGGTAGTCATTTGTAAAATAGACGACAGAGAGTGTGTGGTGAGTATCATGAATAAAAAAATAGTAATTATAGATGGACAAGGTGGTAAGATGGGCAAGGCAGTGGTGGCTCAGTTAAAACTTTCTTATCCGGAACTTGAACTGACAGCGATCGGTACCAACAGTATCGCCACCTCTGCCATGCTAAAAGCAGGGGCTGATTTTGGTGCCACCGGAGAGAATCCGGTGATTGTCGCCTGCCGGGATGCCGGGATGATTATCGGTCCTCTGGGCATCGTCATCGCTGACTCGCTACTGGGCGAAATCACACCGACCATGGCTGCTGCCATCGGTTCCAGTGCAGCACACAAGATTCTGATTCCTGTATCTCATCGCTGTCACCACACGGTAGTTGGGTGTAGCGACCTGCCGCTTAGCGGCTATATCAAACTGGTCTGCGATCAGGTTCAATCCTTTTTAGAAGATGATTCGGAAGCACGTTCTTGATGCATTCTGTATCCGGTTTCTTTATCCGCGGTCACTTGACGTTTTAGCATCTCCACATCTGCAAACTTTTCTTCCGGTCGAATGAATTCGAGCAAACGCACCTCAATCCATTTTCCATACAGATCTTCATTCATTCCATATATATATGTCTCCACACCGGCCGGACGCTCTCCGTCGATCGTGGGTTTTCTTCCAATATTTGTAATGCTATTATAGGTTTTTCCATCGATTACGATAGTCGACAGGTATACACCAAAGGCGGGCAGGTGTTTCTGTTCCCGTGGAAGCAGGTTGACTGTAGGAAATCCCAATTTGGTCCCCAGGTGTCTGCCATGCACCACTTCTCCATGAATCATATACGTATACCCTAAAAGCTCATTTACTTTTTTAATATTCCCTTTTGCTAATTCTTCGCGGATATAAGTGCTGCTGATTTCCCGCTCTTCATCCATCGCTTTTTCTACAATCACCATCTCATATCCATATGGGGAGGACAATTGTTCAAGCAGGTTCACATCGCCACTTCGTTTGTAACCAAAATGAAAATCGCTACCGGCCACGATGGCTTTTGCTTTCATCTGTCCCACTAAAATATGTGCCACAAAATCTTCCGGCATCATATGAGCCACTTCTTGATTAAAGGGATATTCCACCAGATAGTCGATTCCGGCCTGTTCTAAATTCACTTTTCGCTCTGCATTTGTGGTAATCATCGTTTGAAGTGTTCCATTCATCAAAGTACCCGGTGTTGTCTCAAATGTAAAAACAGCCGTTTTATATCCTTTTTCTCTAAAATGGGACATCTCATCCAACAGTTTCTTATGTCCTCGGTGAAGCCCGTCAAATTTCCCCAATGTTACTACGGTAAAATCATCAATGTGAAATTCTCTGGTTCCGGTAATATACTGCATCTTATTCTCCTCCCAGAAAAATCTTCTTCGGTTTCCATCTTACTTCTTCTCGGCGGTATTCATAGATTCCTATAAATTGGCGTTTGCTGTCATATACGCGAAATAAAGTACCATCTAAAGGCATTTCAACTTGCGGAATCGGAATCATATGTTCCCACGAAAATGGGTTTCCATTTTCCAGGCGGTTATCCCAAATGGCATTATTGGCCACCAATTCCGGATATTCTTTAAACATGTCATCCACAAGCACTACCTTTTCATCGACTCTCCCCGCATCTCTCAACGCTTCTACCTCGGAAAGTTTTAGACTCTCTTCTATATAAAATGGTCCCACCTGTGTTCTCAGCAGATATTCCATGCATCCACCACAGCCAAGTTTTTCTCCTATGTCATGGCAAAGTGTCCGGATATAGGTTCCCTTAGAGCACTTGACGCTCATGGTCACCCGGGGAAGTTGAATCTCTTCGATCGTCAGACTAAAGATTTCCACCGGTCGGGCTTCCCGCTCTATTTCTTTCCCCTCTCTGGCAAGTTCATAAAGTTTTTTTCCATTTACTTTAAGTGCCGAATACATCGGGGGCGTCTGTGCATAGGGGCCGACAAAGCTCTCAACTACAGCTCTCACTTCTGACTCGGTAAGAGACTCTGTGGATTGTTCCTGAAGTACGGTACCCGTGGTGTCCTGCGTATCTGTCTCCAACCCAAGAAGCAGTACCGCTCGATAGGTTTTGGTCTTATCGGTCAGCATGTCACAAAGTTTAGTGCCTTTTCCAAGACATACGGGGAGCACCCCCTCCGCTGCCGGATCGAGTGTCCCCGTATGACCAATTTTTTTCTGTTTTAAAATCCCACGCAGTTTTGCAACTACATCATGAGATGTATAGCCTGCTTCTTTATAAATATTAATTACGCCATGAAACATTATTCTGTCACTCCGTCATGCTCTCTGAACTGTTCTTCTATATGGGATAATAAGTTATTTAATACATCATAAATACTGCCTGAAATAGTACATCCTGCTGCTTTTACATGACCGCCGCCACCAAAATACGAAGCGATTTTGCTCACATCTAAAAAGGTGTTAGAGCGCATGCTAATCTTATAATCATGATTGCCTGTCTCATAGATAAAGATAGCACATTCTACGCCTTCGGTTATACGCATCTGATCTATAATGCCATCTAGGTCATTACTGTCCGCACCGTAAAACTCCAGATCCTTTGATTTTATTGCACTAAATATACAGCGTCCGTCCATCAGCATAATACTTTCGATCAGTGCTCTGCCCATGATCTGGTTCTGTATATAGGTCTTTCTGTAAAAACTGTCATCGATAATACGACCGCAGTCGATCCCTTTTTCAATCATCTTACCGGCAATTCGCATCGTCTCAGCCGATGTATTACTGTGTTTGAATACACCTGTATCATGGATAATTCCTGTATAAATACACTCCGCAACCGCTTTGCTGATTAATGCATCCTCTAAAAGTGTATATAAGACTTCTCCACTGGAACTGGCCGTCGGCTGTATCTCGTTTTCCTGCGCAAATCCCCTATTTGTAATATGGTGATCCAGACAGAATGTTCGTTTCGCCGATTTAAAATAATCAACGAAAACACCTAGCCGTTCGATATCACTGCTGTCTAATGTAATGCACAAATCGTAGTTTTTATGAGCTTCTTTTTCTGTCTTGATCTTATCAAAATAAGTCAGATAGGCAAATTTATCAGTCGGATGATCTAGATATAAGTCCACAGAAAGTTCTGGGAACTGCTCGGTCAAATAGTTATACATTCCCAAACAGGAACCGATACAATCGCCGTCCGGTCGAACATGTCCCAGTAAAACTACCGTCTTGGCATCATCAATTATCTTCTTCAACCGATTGCTCATCCAAATCACTCCCATCATTATCATCAACATCATCAACATCATCTTTATGCAGACTGGCAGTCGCTTCGTTAATCAAATGGGTCATATGAACTCCATATTCAATGGATTGATCCAGAATAAAAGTGAGTTCCGGTGTATTTCTTAAATTAATTCTTTTTGCCAATTGGGTTCGAATATAGCCAACCGCACTTTTCAGTCCCTTGATTGTGTCTAAGCCGGATGCCTCATCGCCAAGGACACTGACATATACTTTACAATATTTTAAATCTGCAGTGACTTCTGCCGAAACAACGGTTGTCATCGGATTAATTCTCGGATCTTTTAATTCACGACTGACGATCTCGCTGAGTTCTCGCTGGACTTCACTGTTGATTCTAGTGTTTTTAATACTGTTCTTGCGCATCTAATACCTCACTTTCCGATTGGTATAAAGACCCCCCTTAGCGGGGAATCTCTACCATTGCGTATGCTTCAATCAAGTCATCTTCCTGGAGGCTGTTGAACTTCTCAAATACAAGACCACATTCGTAACCGGCTGCTACTTCTTTTACATCGTCCTTAAATCTCTTAAGAGATTCCAAAGGACCATCATAAATCTGCGTACCATCACGGGTGATTCTTGTCTTGCATCCACGCTGGAACTTACCATCAAGTATATAGGAACCTGCAATGGTGCCCACGCCGGATGCCTTGAATGTCTGACGTACAATTGCGTGACCAATTACCTGCTCTTCGAAAATCGGATCCAGCATTCCCTTCATCGCAGCTTCTACGTCTTCAATTGCCTGATAAATAACGCGGTATAAACGAACGTCAACTTTCTCACGCTCTGCGATTGATTTTGCAGTTGCATCCGGGCGTACATTAAATCCAATAATAATTGCATTGGAAGCTGCTGCCAGGCTGACATCGGATTCATTGATTGCACCTACGCCGCCATGAATCACTTTTACCACTACTTCGTCATTTGAAATTTTCACAAGACTCTGTTTTACGGCTTCTACCGATCCCTGTACATCCGCTTTTACAATGATTGGAAGTTCCTTCACATTGCCTGCCTTGATCTGTGTAAATAAATCATCTAATGAAAGTTTTGCTTTTGTATCATCAATTAATTTGTTTTTACCTTCAGAAATAAATGTTTCCGCGAAGTTTCTTGCCTCTTTGTCGTTCTCCGTAGCAACAAATACATCACCTGCATTTGGTACATCATTCAGTCCCAGAATTTCGACCGGAGTAGAAGGACCTGCCTCTTTCACACGGCGTCCCTTATCATCCATCATTGCACGAACCTTACCGAAGCAAGAACCTGCTGCAATTGGATCTCCCACTCTCAATGTTCCTTTTTGAACAAGAACGGTAGCAACCGGGCCTTTTCCCTTATCTAATTCGGCTTCGATGACAAGACCTCTGGCCGTACGGTTTGGATTAGCACGCAGTTCTTTTACCTCTGCTGCCAAAAGAATCATCTCCAGAAGTTCCGGAATTCCCTCTTTTGTATGCGCAGATACCGGTACGAAAATCGTAGTACCGCCCCAGTCTTCTGAAACCAGTTCGTATTCAATCAATTCCTGTTTTACTTTTTCAATATTAGCACTTGGCTTATCGATTTTGTTAATTGCTACAATAATCTCTACACCTGCTGCTTTGGCATGGTTAATTGCCTCAATTGTCTGTGGCATTACACCATCATCTGCTGCTACTACCAGAATAGCGATATCTGTGGATTTGGCACCACGCATACGCATAGCTGTAAATGCCTCATGCCCCGGTGTATCAAGGAACGTGATCTTCTGTCCTTTGATCTCTACGGTATAAGCGCCAATATGCTGTGTAATTCCACCCGCTTCTTTTGCGGTTACATTCGTCTGTCTGATTGCATCCAGAAGAGAAGTTTTACCATGGTCAACGTGACCCATAACGCAGACAACCGGTGGTCTTCCAACCATATCAGCGGTATCTTCTTCCTCTTCTTTTAAGAGCTCCTCGATTACATCTATCTTGATCTCCGCTTCACAAAGAACATTAAATTCTAAAGCGATTTCTTCTGCCTGCTCATAAGCAACTTCCTGATTGATCGTAACCACTTTATCCTGCAGGAATAATTTCTTTACAATCGCAGATGGCTGTAATTTCATCTTTTCAGCTAATTCTTTAATCGTAATAACCTCAGGAAGAATGATTGTCTTGATTTCTGCGACTTTTGCCTCTTCTCTCGGTTGTGGCGGTAACACCGGTACTCTGATTACTTTTCCGTTTTTATCCACCTTTGGACGTGTATCTGTATGCCCTTTTTTATCGTATTTATCGCCTTTGTAGGCATTTCTGTTTTGTTTGTTATTCTGTGGTTTTTGTACCATTGGTGTATCAAAGGATGGTTTTGGTGCCCCTACGCCGCCTCTGCCTGCTCCGGGACCTCCCGGTCCTCTTTGACCGCCTTGATAGCCGCCGCCTTGGTAACCACCCTGACCTGCCGGTCTCTGACCCTGGTAGCCGCCGCCTTGATAACCGCCCTGTCCTGCCGGTCTCTGACCCTGATAGCCATTACCCTGATAACCGGTTCCTGCCGGTCTCTGACCCTGGTAGCCATTACCCTGATAACCGGTTCCTGCCGGTCTCTGACCCTGGTAGCCATTACCCTGATAACCGGTTCCTGCCGGTCTCTGACCCTGGTAGCCGGTTCCTGCCGGTCTTTGACCCTGATAGCCGGTTCCTGCCGGTCTCTGACCCTGATAGCCGGTTCCTGCCGGTCTCTGACCCTGATAACCGGTTCCTGCCGGTCTCTGAC